>CALJZP010000060.1 GCA_937983545.1 uncultured Azonexus sp. | reverse complement strand
ACACGCCGGTGAGAAAAACGAATTTCAGCTGGGCTTCCTGGCCTTCGAGCACCGAGTACAGACCCTTTCCGATCGGCAATTTCAGGCGTTCAGTCATGGCGCGCAATGCTAGCGCAACGGCGTGCCAGTGGGGCTGACTTTCGTGCGCCGCTCAATTCACCCGCCCGAGCAGCAAGAATTCGAGCAGCGCTTTTTGGGTGTGCAGCCGGTTTTCCGCTTCATCCCACACTGCCGATTGCGGTCCGTCAATCACCTCAGCGGTGACCTCCTCGCCGCGATGCGCCGGCAGGCAATGCAAAAACAGCGCCTCGGGTTTGGCAGCGCGCATCATCTCGGCGTCAACTTGCCAGTCGGCGAAGGCGCGCAGCCGCGCTTCGTTTTCCGCTTCGAAGCCCATCGAAGTCCATACATCAGTGGTCACGATGTCGGCATCGCGCACCGCCATCATCGGGTCGGAGAATTGCTCGAAATGGTCGGTGCCATACAGGCCGGCGCGCTCCGGCTCGACTTCATAGCCCGGCGGCGTCGAGACATGGACATTGAAGTCGAACACTTCGGCGGCTTGCAACCAGGTGTTGCAGACATTGTTTGAATCGCCGATCCAGGCCACCGTCTTACCCTGGATCGGGCCACGATGTTCGATATAAGTATAGATATCGGCCAGAATCTGGCAGGGGTGGTATTCGTTGGTCAGACCGTTGATCACCGGTACACGCGAGCAGGCAGCGAAGCGTTCGATGATCGCTTGCTCATAGGTGCGGATCATCACCACGTCGGACATGCGCGAGATAACCTGCGCGGCATCCTCGACCGGCTCGCCGCGCCCGAGCTGCGAATCGCGGGTGTTGAGATAGATCGCACTGCCGCCCAGTTGCTGCATGCCGGCTTCGAAGCTCAGACGGGTGCGAGTCGAGGCTTTTTCGAAGATCATGACCAAGGTGCGATCCTGCAGCGGCCAGTAACGCTCGTAAGCCTTGAAGCGCGCCTTGAGCCAGCGCGTGCGATCGAAAAGATAGGCATACTCCTCGGCCGAGAAATCCTTGAATTGCAGATAATGGCGGGGGGAAGTCATCGCTCGTCCTTTCATGCGCCGAGAAAACGGCGAATCAGCGGCACCAGGCCGACGGTCAGCTCATCCGCCTCTGCTGCGGTGTAAATCAAAGGCGGCAGCAAGCGCACGACACATTCGGCTGTGACATTGATCAGCAAGCCCTCGGCCAAGGCCAGCTTGGTCAGCTCGGCGGCTGGCCGGTCAAGCTCGATGCCAATCATCAGTCCATCGCCGCGCACCTCGCGCACGCCAGCGACGCCCTCGAGCCCTTCAGTCAGCGCCTGCCGAATACGTTGGCCAATCGTCGCTGCGCGCGAGAGCAAGTCTTCTCCTTCGATCACGCTCAACGTGGTCAGCGCGGCAGTACAGGCCAGGGGATTACCGCCGAAGGTCGAACCGTGATTGCCTGGGCCGAACAATCCGGCCGCCGGACCAGCCGCCAGGCAGGCACCGATCGGCATACCCGAGCCCAGGCCCTTGGCTAGCGCCATGACATCTGGCTTGATACCCGCTTGCTGGTGCGCGAACCAAGAACCCGTGCGGCCGATGCCGCACTGCACTTCGTCGAACATCAATAGCCAGCCTTTCTGGTCGCACAGGCGGCGCAAGGCACACAGGTAGTCGTGATGCGCGACGCGCACCCCGCCTTCGCCCTGCACCGGCTCGACCAGCACGGCTACCGCCTCCGGGTGATGTGCCGCCACGTGCTCGATCGCGGCAATGTCATCGAAGGGCACGCGCAAGAAACCGGGTACCAAGGGTTCGAAACCAACCTGAATCTTGTAATTGCCGGTCGCCGACAAGGTCGCCAGTGTGCGGCCATGAAAGGAATGCTCCATCACCACGATGGCCGGCTGTTCGATGCCCCGGCGATGACCGTAAAAACGCGCCAGCTTGATGGCCGCTTCGTTCGCCTCGCAGCCGGAATTGCAAACGAAGACCTCGTCCATACCGGAGAGCGCCGCCAGACGGTCGGACAGCGCCTCTTGTTCCAAGATGCGATAAGCGTTCGAGACATGCAGCAGGCGGCCAGCCTGCGCGACCAGTGCGGCAGTGAGGCGAGGATGGGCATGGCCCAGGGTATTGACGGCAATGCCGGCCAGGGCATCGAGATAGGTACGCCCTTGTTCGTCATAAAGACGGCAGCCTTCGCCGTGGGTGAAAGCCACGGGCAGACGGGCATAGGTGTTCATCAGGTGCGGCATGGCGAAACTCCGCGACAATGGAAAAAAGACCGCGCGGATTGTGCCGCCCGGTCGGTAAAAGGGGCGACTCCGACAAACTCACCGCACCCAGCTCTCCCCACAAGGGGATGAACCTCGGAACATGACGGCGTTTTCATCGATGTCGGTGAAAAAAACAGACGGCGGCCCACCGACCGTGGGTCGCCGTATGCAGGCGAATCATAAGCGAAAACATCCTGGGTGACACGATGCTGCCGGTCAAAGCCGGAACGATCGGATCGCCCGCAAGGTGCGGGGGGGGGCACACAAAAAACCAACGCCGTTTCGATGAGGCTGACTTTCAGCCCGCTGTTCCGTCAACGGGCTTTGCCGGCCAGTAGCAAATCAGCGCGCCTGAAAAGCGAACCCCAAACCGCTAAGGAAACGCTGAATAAATCTACTGCGCGGGCGAATGGCTGCGTTGCGCGGTGCTCGGATGCTCGCCTATCTGCTTGATATGTCTCGCATCCTGCGCTCCGGGCGCCTTGCCCTTCGCCCGCTCGTGACGATTTCTTC
>CALJZP010000059.1 GCA_937983545.1 uncultured Azonexus sp. | reverse complement strand
ACCGTTCTCGGCCAGCAGAATGTTGGTGAAGCCGATTTCCTGCAGTATTCGGCGGCATTCGAAGCGCATGCTTGGCGAATCGTCGACCACCATGGCAGTGCGTCCTTGCCATTGGGTAAGCGCTATGTTCATGGGTGACTCCTTAGGCCGCGCAGATCAGAGAGGGAATGTCGCTCAACGGAACCACTCTCTGTGCAGAACCGAGTTCGATGGCCACCTTGGGCATGCCGAAGACGACGCAGGAGGCTTCGTCCTGGGCGAAGGTGCGGGCGCCGCTGGCCAGCATTTCGCCCAGACCGCGGGCGCCGTCGTCGCCCATGCCGGTCATGATGATTCCCGTGGCGTTGCTGCCGGCGCTGACGGCGACGGATCGGAACAGGACATCGACCGAGGGCTTGTGGCGAGAGACCAGGGGGCCGTCACGCACCTCGGCAACGTATTGCGTGCCGCTGCGGTTGAGCATCAGATGTTTGCCGCCGGGCGCGATCAGGGCCAGCCCGGCGACCAGGCGGTCGCCGTTGCACGCTTCCCTGACTTCGATCTGGCTGCGCTGATCGAGGCGACGGGCAAACGAAGCGGTAAACATTTCCGGCATGTGCTGGACGACGACGATGCCCGGACAATCGCGGGGCAGGCGGGCGAGGACATACTCCAGCGCCTGTGTGCCGCCGGTCGAGGTGCCGAGCGCGACGATGCGCTCCGTGGTGCGAAACATGTTGCGACCGGTCGGTGCCGACAGCATCGCATCCGCACTGAGCTTTTGCGCGGCCTGCGGGAGAGGCGGCGCCAGGTTGTTCAGGCGGGCGCCGGCGGCGGCCCTTACTTCGTCGATCAGCTGGCGCGCGGCATCGCTGAGAAAGTCGCGCAGGCCGACCTTGGGCTTGGTGACGATGGATACGGCCCCGGCCGCCATCGCGTCGAGGGTCACCGGCATCCCGGCTTCGGCCAGCGACGAGCAGATGATCACCGGCGTCGGGTGTTCCTTCATGATCTTGCGCAGGAAACTGAGACCATCCATGCGCGGCATCTCGATGTCGAGAATGATCACGTCAGGCCATTGGCGATTGAGTTTATCCATCGCGAACAAAGGGTCCGGCGATGCCGCGATGACCTCGATGTCGTGCGCCTTGGAGAGAATGCCGCTCAGCACTTCACGAACGACGGCCGAGTCGTCGACGATATGGACGGTGATTTTCTTATTCATGGCGGACTCTCTTGCGGTATAGCGATGGGCGGATCGGAACCAGGGGGTTGTTCAGGCCGGTCAGGGTTTCGGCGTGACTGATGACCAGCACGCCATCATCTTTCAATTTGTCGCAAACCTGCGCAAGGAGACTTTCCTTGGTCGAGGGGTTGAAGTAGATCATCACGTTGCGCAGGAAAATGACGTCGAACAGGCCGATTGCGCTGCGCTCGCACTGGTTCAGGTTGAGTTGCTGGAAGCGCACCCGGCGACTGATCTCGGGCGCGACCATCAGCATGCCGCGGTATTCGTCGCGTCCCCACAGGAAATAGCGCTGGATGAAATTGGGCGGCAGTTTGCGCACCTCGTCGCGCGGGTAGATGGCGTTGCGGGCTTCTTTCAGCACCTCGGTATTGATGTCGGTCGCCAGGATCTCGAAGGCGCTGTTGTCGCCCAGCGCTTCGGTCAGCGAAATGGCCGCCGAATAGGCTTCCTCGCCGCTGGAGGCGGCGGCCGACCAGACGCGGAAAGGCTGTCCCTCCGTCTGGCGGGTGCGGGCGAATTCGGCCAGCCAGGCGAAGTGTTCGGGTTCGCGGAAAAAATAGGTTTCGTTGGTCGACAGGGCATTGATGACGCGTTGCCGTTCTTCCTCGGACTCCGGTGCGCTGACCATTTTCCAGTACTCGGCAAATCCGCTGAATCCGAGCTGGTTGACCCGTTTGGCGAGTCGGGCCTCGACCATCGCCTGCTTGCTGGGCGCCAAGTCCACGCCCGACGCCTCGTACATGAAGCGGCGTATGCGAAGAAAGTCGGCTTGGGTCAGCGGATCGGGCATGAAGCTTTGCTTTACGTGACGTTTACTGGGTTTCGCCGGCGAGGGCGTCGCTCCAATGGGCTCTGGAGACCTCGTCGGCGAGTTCGCTCAATTCGTTGACCGACAGCGCCTTCTGCACGTCGAGCAGGATGACAAAGCGGCCGGCGACGGTGGTGATGCCCTGGATGAACTCGCTGCGCAGGCGCGTGCCGAAGGAAGGCGCCGGTTCGATGGCGTCGAGCGGGATTTCGACCACCTCGCGCACCCCGTCGAGCAGGATGCCGAGCAGGGAGAAGGCGTCGTTGCCTTCGATGCTGAGAATGGCGATGCAGGTCCCCGGCTTGATCTCGCTCAGCGGGCGGCCGAAGCGGGCGGAGAGGTCGACGACCGGGACGACGGCGCCGCGCAGGTTGATGATGCCGCGGACGAAGACCGGCATCATCGGAACGGTGGTGATTTCCTCGTACTCGATGATCTCGCGGATATGGTGGATACTGATGGCGAACATTTCGTCGCCGAGTATGAAGGTGACGCAATGCGCGACGCCTTCGCCAGCATCGTTGCCGGGCACGCGGCCGTTTTCGTGCATGCTCATGGCTGCGCTCCTTTCAGAAGCGTGAGAATTTGCCGGCGATACCGAGGTCGCCGCCCTCTCCGCCCATGTCGAGGGAGCGCGTCGCGGCGCTGGGCTTCGCATTCGCCGTGAAGCGCTGTCCGATGTCCCGCTGCGTGCCGTTGGCGAGCTTGAACTGTTCCATCAGATCCCGCAGTTGCATGGCGGACGAACTGACCTCTTCGGCGGTGGCGCTCAATTCCTCGGCGGAGGAGGAAGTGGTCTGCATGGTTGCGCTGATCTGCGTCATGGCCTGATTGATCTGGCGGATGCCGGTGGCCTGTTCGCGCGAGCCGGCCGCGATTTCCTGGACCAGCGTGGCGGTTTGCTGGATGCCCGGCAGCATTTCGCCGAGCTGGCCGCCGGCCTTTTCGGCCAGTCCGACTGAACGGCCGGCCAGGTCGCCGATCTCGCGGGCGGCGACCTGCGAGCGTTCGGCCAGTTTGCGCACCTCGACGGCCACGGTGGCAAACCCCTTGCCGTGTTCCCCGGCGCGGGCAGCCTCGATGGCGGCGTTGATCGCCAGCAGGTCGGTCTTGTTGGCGATGTCGTTGATGACGGTGATGCGACCGGCGATTTCCTTCATCGCATGCACCATGTTGTCGACAGCCTGGCCGGTTTCGGTCGCGTTGCCGGCGGTCTTGCTGGCAATGCCGTCGGCGATCTTGGCGTTGTCGGTGTTCTGGCTGACGGTGGCCGACATCTCTTCGACCGAGGCGCTGGTCTGTTCGACGCTGGCCGCCTGCTGCACCGCGCTGGAGGACAGCGAAGTGGCGGTGAGGGCCAGTTGCTCGGAGGCCGAGCTCAGGTTGGAGGACATGAAGCGCACTTCGTTGAGTACGCCGGCCAGGCGCTGCACCATGCTGGAAAAGGCGTACATCAGGCTGTTCTGGTCGTTTTGCCTGAGCGCGATGTGCAGGCTGAAGTCTCCTTCTGCGACCTTCTGGACGATGTTCTTCACCTCGCTGGGGTCGCCGCCGAGCGTATTGCCGATCGCGCGGATGATGGCCCAGGCAATCAAGGCCAGCAGGAGGGTCGCAATCCCTGCCACCGCTATCAGCATGCTGCGCATCGAGGCGACATCGGCTTTCAGCTCGGCCGCAGCCTGATTGTTCAGATCACTCTCCTCCTTGACCAGGTCGCGCAGGGTCATGTTGAGGGCGGAGTTGGCGGGTGAGGCATTCTTTTCCAGATGCAGCCTGGCTTCTTCCTCTTTTCCTTCCTGGTCGAGTGCCAGCACACGATTGGTCGCTGCGAAGGCGATCGGCCGCTGCTGGGTGATCCGGGCAACCAGTTCGCGTTCCTTGGCGCTCATCTGGCTGGCATATTTGTCGAAGAGCTTGAACAAGTCGCTTTCCGCTTTCAGGTAGGTCGCTTCGGCCGCTTGCAGTTTTTCCGTCGCGCTGGCGCGTTTGGTCGCATCGTCGCGGTCCAGCAAGGCTTGCCGGTACTGGACGCGCATTTCCTGCACGGCATCCAGCATTTGGGCGGCCGTGGTGGCTTCCGGTGTATTGACCTCGACGATGGTCGTCAAAGACGTGGTCAGGCTGGCCATGCCCATGATCGCAAACATGCCGAGCCCGACCAGGGCGGCAATGGCAAGACCGAACCCCAGTATCAGGCGATGGGCGACTTTCATATTGCTGGCGATACTCATGATGACCTCCCGTGGGATGTGCGTTAAATGGTGCGTGTTGTCGAATTGGCGAGGGCGATGCTGTGTTCGGTCAGGCTCGCCTGGCGTTGTTCGACCAGGCGATCCTCACGCTTCAGGGCAAGCTGGATCAGTTGCGGTATGTCGAGAATCAGGGCGAGGCGGCCGTTGCCCATGATGGTCGAGCCGCTGACGCCGCGCAGCGAGCGGAACAGGCTGCCCAGCGGCTTGATCACGGCCTGGATGTCGCCGATCAGGCGGTCGACGATGATGCCGGCCGTGGTTTGCCCGAACTGGGCGACGACGACGTATTCCGGGCCGTCGCAAGGCGGCAGCGAGAACAGCTCGCGCAGGCTGACGTAGGGAATCCAGGTGTCGCGCAGCCAGATCTGCCGGGTTTCGCGCGAAATCTGCTGGCTGGGCATGTCCATGCATTCGGCCATCATGTCGAGCGGCAGGACGAGCGACGAGCCGCCTACCTCGACGTGAAAACCGTCGATGATCGCCAGGGTCAGCGGCAGGCGTATGCGCAGCGTGCTGCCCTGGCCGGCGGTGCTCAGGATCTCGATTTCGCCGCGCAGGGCATCGATATTCCGGCGCACGACATCCATGCCGACGCCACGGCCGGAAATGTCGCTGACCTGCTCGGCGGTGGAGAAGCCGGGGAGGAATATCAGTTTGTAGATTTCCTGGTCGCTCAGTTGCCGTCCTTCCGGCAGCAGGCCGCGTTCCTGTGCTTTGGCCAGGATGGCCGCCTTGTTCATGCCACGCCCGTCGTCGCTGATGTCGACCACGATGGCGCCGGTGTCGTGATAGGCCTTCAGACGGAGCAGGCCGCGAGCCGGTTTGCCTTGCGCCAGGCGGCTCGCCGCATCTTCGATGCCGTGGTCGATGGCATTGCGCACGATGTGCATCAGCGGATCGGTGAGTTTCTCGATCATCGACTTGTCGATCTCGGTGTCGGCGCCGACGAGATCCAGTTCGATTTCCTTGCCGAGCCGGGCGGAAACGTCGTGCACCATGCGCGGGAAGCGGTTGAATATCTCGCTGATCGGGACCATGCGCAGGTTCAACGCATCGTCGCGAATGCCTTCGACCAGTTGGCTCAGCACTTCGACCGCCTGGATCATGTCGCTGTCGGCGGTTTGCTTGGCACGCATGCGCGAGCTGGCAGTCGAGATGACCAGTTCGCCGACCCGGTTGATCAGGGCGTCGAGCTTGGCGGCTTCGATGCGGATAAAGCGGCTGCCTTCGATGCGATCGGCGCTGCGCCGCTTTTCCTGCGGCACGTTCTGCACGATTGCCACTTCGACGGGCGGCGTCGGCGACTGAACGGGCGGTGCCGTCGGGGCGGCGCTGGGCAGGTAGCCGGCTTCCCTCCAGCGCGCCAGATGGGTTTCCGGCGAGCCGCCGTAGCGGGCGGCCAGCGCGGCGAACGCATCGTAGTCGCTGGCCGGCGGCAGGATGTCGATCTCGCTGTCGTCCTGGATGAATTCGAAGGCGGCGGCGATCTCGGCGGCGCTGGCCTGGCTGCGCAAGGCCAGTTCGTTGCTCAGGCGGCAGGTGGTCGGGTCGAAGTCCTGCAGCCTGTCGGGCATCTCGAGATGCGTGTGGATATGGACGATGCTGCCGTGCTTGCCGAGATAGCGCAGGAAGGAGGCGGGGTCGAATCCGTGTTGGAACAGATCCGGGTGGTAGCGCAGAAACAGGTGCCAGTTGCCGCTCTCGGTATTTTCCGGTGCGACAGGGCATGGCGCCGCGGATGCGACGGCCGTCGGCGCGAATTGCGTATGCGCCTCCAGTGCCGTCAGCAGACGCCGGTGCTCTGCATCTTCCGGGAAGGGGGCGGCGGGTTCGCTCCGGTAATGGGCCAGCATGTGTCGCAGATGGTCGTTGCAGGCGAGCAGCAGTCCGACCAGCGGCTTGTCGATGGCCAGTTCGCCGTTGCGCATGCGGTCGAGCACGTTTTCCATCACGTGCGTGAAGGCGATCAAGCCATCGAGCGCGAACAGGCCGGCGGACCCCTTGATGGTGTGGGCGCTGCGGAACATCGCGCTGAGGTCTTCGGCATTGCCTTCCGGCTGCATGTCGAGCGAAAGCAGCAGGCTTTCCAGCAGATTGCTCTGTTCGAAAGCCTCTTCAAAAAAAAGCGCGAGGGCGGATTCGTTGTTCATGGTGCGCCTCCCTCGGCGGCCAGCACCGGCAGGTCGAGCCCGTAGAGGGCCAGCAGGGCGTCGGCTTCCGGATGGCTTTTGCTCAGCGCAAAGTCGCGCCCGATATCCTGCGCTTGGCGCGCCAGCACGAGCAGCAACTGCAAGCCGCAACTGTCGATGTCGTTGACGGCGTCGAGCGAGACGCGGATACGCGGGCAGTTGAGCGCCAGAAAAACGTCGTCCTTCAGCGCGTCGACCGTGAAAATGGTCAAGTCGCCCTGCAGGGTCAGCGTGGCCTCCTGGCCTTCGATACGGAGCGGGGATTCGATGTCTGCTTCAAGCATGTTTCGTCCTCCGGAGGGATGGGGCGGCGAAAGGCGGGCTCAGGCCTGGATCAGCTTGGCGACCGCGTCGAGCAGCACGGGCGGCTGGAAGGGCTTGACCACCCAGGCGCGCACGCCGGCGGCCTTGCCTTCCGCTTTCTTGCTTTCTCCCGCTTCGGTGGTCAGCATGATGATCGGCGTGAAGCGGTAGGCGGCAAGCTGCTTGGCGGCCCTGACGAAGCTGAGGCCGTCCATTACCGGCATGTTGACGTCAGAGATGATCAGATGAATTTTCTTGCCGTCGAGTTTGCCGAGCGCGTCCTTGCCGTCGCCGGCCTGGATGACTTGATACCCGGCGTCCTTGAGTGCAATGGAGACGACGTTGCGGAAGCTTGATGAGTCGTCTACGACCAGAATGGTTTTATCCACGCTGTGTTCCTTTCCTAGAAAAAGGTGATCTCGCTTTTTTGCGCCTGCGTTTTGCCTGGCACGGCTTGGGGGGGCGGCTGCTTGAGGTGCAGGGCGTGCTGTTCGTCGGTGGTGTAGGTTTGCTTGAGATTGACTATCCAGGCGGCCTGATCCACGGGCTGGCCGCTGCTCAGGGTGTGGCACAGCCTGTCGGCGTCGGCCTGGATGTGGCCGAGGATTTGCGAAATGCGGTCCTGGAACTGCAATTCGACGAGTACCTGGTTCAGGGTGGTATCGACGCTGGTGCTGATGCCGCGCATGCTGTCGAGGCGCGCCTCCAGTTCTTGCGCATTGCCGCCGAGGCGCTGCAGGACATCGCGGACCACCTTTTCGGCATCGCTGATCAGGCGGTTGGCATCGCTGCTGTTGGCGGTGGCTGACTGGATGACATGCTGGATCGCCTGCGTCACCGAGTTGACCTGATCGGTAATGCGCTTGCCGGTCTCGCCCGACGCGGTGGACAGCTTGCGCACTTCGTCGGCGACGACCGCGAAACCTCGCCCCGATTCGCCGGCACGGGCTGCCTCGATGGCCGCGTTGAGCGCCAGCAGGTTGGTCTGGCTGGCGAGATCTCCCACATCCTTGGCCATATTGGAGAGGTCGCCGACCAGCTTGGTCATCGTGTGCAGTTCGGTCAGCAGGGTGGCTCGCCGTTTCTGGCTTTCCTCCAGCGCGGTAAATACTTTCGGGAGTTCGTGCTCCGCTTCCCGAATCAGGCTGATGACACTGTTGTCGCCGCTAATGCCGGACAGTGCGATGGTTTTCTCCAGCTCCTGCTTCATCGTGACAAATTGCTCGCTCAGCTCGTCGGCCGCCTCGCCGGTCTGGGTTTTTGCCAGTTCGATGTGGCGATTCCATAAAGGAAGCAGTTTTTCCAGAAAATCTTCCAGCCTTGATGGAGGTGCCGGATCACTGGCTTCGACGGGTTCGACGATGGCCGGGGTGGTTGCCGGCGTAACGCGAAAAATCAGCCAGCTTCCCTGCATCAGGAGTGCGCCCGCGACCAGCCAGAATGGCCACGCACCGCCGCCCAGCCAGATCAACAATCCAGACAGCAGAAGGGTTCCCGAGAGATGTGCAATACGAAATCCAGGCATGGAGTCGTCTCTCCCCTGTATGGCCAACGCGGCCGTAATGACGAGTGCCGTTTTTGCCACTGGCTACATGGCAATTGTTAGTATTGCAGAATATTTAGTTTTTGCGGGATTTTTTTGGAGGTGATCCGAGTGGATTTGTTGGTTTCAATGGTTGTGCTATTTCTTCAATAGCAAGAACGGGAGAGGCGGCGCGGACGGTGCCGGCCCCCTCTCCCGTTCGTTCGTCGGTGAGGCGCGCTCGGGCAGCCTACCGTTGACGCGGGGCGTGTGGCGTACTCAATCCATTGCCCGGCAGACCACCTCCAGCACGTCACGGCTGAGTCCGGGATGATTGCGCAGGCGCTCGAGGGCATTGCGAGCGTGCTGCTGGCGGCCGGCGTCGAACTTCCTCCACCGGTCGAAACAGCGTGTCAGACGCGAGGCGACCTGCGGATTCTTGTCGTGCAGCTCGAGGATGCGCTCGGCCATGAAGGCGTAGCCGCTGCCATCGGCCGCGTTGAAGCGGACGAGATTGGCGCCGAAGTTGCGGATCAGGGCGTAAATCTTGTTCGGGTTGGTGGCGTCGAAAGCCGGGTGGGCGGTGAGCGCCTTGACCGTGGCCAGGGTGTCGGGGCGGCGGCTGGTCGATTGCACGGCCAGCCACTTGTCGACGACCAGCGCCTCGTGCTGCCAGCGCTGGAAGAAATCGGCGAGCGCCTGGTCGCGCTGCGGGCAGTTGGCGGCGGTGACGTTGGCCAGTGCCGATAGCGCAGCGAACTGATCGGTCATGTTGTCGGCCGACTTGAACTGGGCCAGGGCCAGCTGGCGGCTGGCGTCGGTATCGAGTTCGAGCAGGTAGCCGAGGCAGGTGTTGCGCAGGGCGCGGCGACCGGCCTGCTCGCTCGTCGGCGCATAAGGCTCGGCGACGGCGAGCGCGGCGTAGAGGCCGGAGAACTCGCCTTCCAGTTCCTCGGCCAGATGCCGGCGCAAGCCGTTGCGGGCGGCATGCAGGGCATCGGGATCGACGGGGTCGAGCCGTTCGGCCAGCGTACCTTCGCCGGGCAGGGTCAGGGCTTCGGCGACGAAGGCGGCGCCGCCTTTGTTGGCAACTGAAGCTTGTGTCTGCAGCAGGCGGCGGCAAGCAGCGGTGAAGGTGTCCGGCCAGACCGGGCTTTGTCCGGCGGCGATGGCCTGTGCGGCGTCAAGGATCAGTGTCGTGGCCAGCCGCTGCCCCGCTTCCCAGGCGTTGAACGGATCGGATTCGTGGCCGAGCAGCAGGGCCAGTTGTTCCGGCGTGTAGTCGAAGTCGAGATAGACCGGCGCCGAGAAATCGCGCAGCAGCGACGGTACCGGTTCGGCGGCGATGTCGTTGAAAACGAAGGACTGACTGGTGGCGGTCAGGTGCAGGATGCGTTCGCTGCCGGCCAGCAGTTCGCCGGCTGCCGAGAACAGCGCGACGCGGATCGGGATCAGGTAGGGTTCGTCGTCCGTGGCGCGGCGGTTGGATTGTGTGCAGGTCAGCGTGTAGGTCTGCGATTCGGCATCGTAGTGGCCGTCAACGGCGACGTGCGGCGTGCCCGGCTGGTTGTACCAGCGCATGAACTGGGCGAAGTCGAAGCCGCTGGCGGCGCTCATGGCGGCCACGAAATCCTCGCAGGTCACCGCCTGCCCGTCGTGGCGGCGGAAGTATTCGTCCATGCCCCGGCGGAAGGCGTCGCGGCCGATCAGGGTCTGGATCATGCGGATGACTTCGGCCCCCTTTTCATAGACCGTGGCGGTGTAGAAATTGTTGATCTCGACGAAGCTGGCCGGGCGGACCGGATGCGCCATCGGGCCGGCATCCTCCGGGAACTGCGCGGCGCGCAGGCCGCGCACCTCGCGGATGCGGGCGGTCTGGCGGTTGTGCAGGTCGGCGCCAAATTCCTGGTCGCGGAAGACAGTCAGGCCTTCCTTCAATGACAGCTGAAACCAGTCGCGGCAGGTGACGCGGTTGCCGGTCCAGTTGTGGAAATACTCGTGGGCGACGACGCGGTCGATGTTCTCGAAATCGACGTCGGTGGCGACGTCCGGGCGGGCCAGCACGTACTTGGTGTTGAAGATGTTCAGGCCCTTGTTCTCCATCGCGCCCATGTTGAAGTCGCCGACGGCGACGATCATGTAATGGTCGAGGTCGCATTCGAGGCCGAAGCGCTGTTCGTCCCAGCGCATCGATTTCTTCAGCGCTTCCATGGCGTGCGGGCACTGGTCGAGCTTGCCCGGTTCGACGTAGATGGCAAGTTGCACGGCACGGCCGGAGGCGGTGTGGAAGCTGTCGCGCAGCACGTCGAGCTTGCCGGCGACAACGGCGAACAGGTAGGCCGGTTTCTTGAACGGATCTTCCCATTTGGCCCAATGCCGCCCATCGGCCTCGTCGCCGGCGGCGACCGGGTTGCCGTTGGCGAGCAGAACCGGGAAGGCGGCCTTGTCGGCGTGCAGGGTAACCGTGTAGGTGGCCATGACGTCCGGGCGGTCAAGGAACCAGGTGATGCGGCGGAAGCCCTGCGCCTCACATTGCGTGAAATAGCCGTCCTTGGAGCGGTAGAGGCCGGAAAGACAGGTGTTCTGGTCCGGCTGGATGCGCACGACGGTGCGTAGGGTGAAACTGTCCGGCAGGTCGGCCAG
>CALJZP010000058.1 GCA_937983545.1 uncultured Azonexus sp. | reverse complement strand
TCGATCCGGAAAAGAAACCGGCCGTGCATGCCACGCCGCTCAACCACGTCGGCCTGTGGATCGACGATCTCCCCAAGGCTGTCGAATGGCTGTCGGCGAACGGCGTGCGCTTTGCCCCGGGCGGCATCCGCAAGGGCGCAGCCGGCTTCGACATCACCTTCCTGCACCCGAAGGGCAACGAGGAATTCCCGATCGGCGGTGAAGGCGTGCTGATCGAACTGGTGCAGGCCCCGCCGGAAGTCGTTTCGGCATTCGCCAAGCTGGCCGGCAACTAAGGAAAAATGGACGACATTCCCGAGGACGATCTCGAGGAATCACGGGCGGCGCTCGCACCCACACTGGACGCGACCGCCGCCCTCCTGCCCTGGGTGGAGAAATCCCGCCCGCCCCGCTTCGATCCCAAACTGAATGAACGCTGGGTTGAGGCTAGCACCACGCTGGAACAGGCCTGGTCTCAGCGCCATGGCGCCAGCGCCGACGACGTTCGGCCCGCCGTATTCAAGCTCTACGGCATTGCCCTGGAAACCGCCGACAGCGATTGCCTCCGCCTTGGCGAAGCGCTGGCCGGTGCAGCCGACCGGCTCGAGGGAGGAAATCCGTCACCACGCCTCATCGCTGCGCTGACCGCCACAATCGAGTGCCTGGACGACCCGCTTGGCCTCGAGCAAGAGGCATTTGCCGAGCGCGCGCGACACTTTGCCGAGCGACTCGAAACGACCGCCAGCGCCAACGACGCCAGCCAACGATCGCTGCTCCTTGACCGCCTGTTCGTGAGCGAGGCCCACGAACAACTGGAGTTGCTGCGCGATGCCCTGGCCGCCTTGCCGCCCGATGCCTATGTCTTGACCACGGAAGCACTCAAACTGGCACAGGATGCCGAATCACTCGAGATCTGGGGCGTCATGCACCTCGCCCGCCAGTTTGCCGATTCGGTGACGCGACACGCCAACGAGCTGGACAGCACTGCGGCCAGGGAACAACTCCTGGCGCTCATCGATACACTGGGAAAAACGATTGACGCAGTGGCCGCCTAGGCCGCCCGCAGAATGCTGAGCGCCAAACGACGGCCGTCGCTGAGGTCCGTTCTCTCGGCCGACACGCTAACCTGAACTCGGCGCCCGTCGCTACGCTGGACCTCCGCGGCCAGGCGACCCGCTGCCGAGCGGCCTTCCAGCATGCGGCTGACTTCTCCCGTCACAACGGACTGTTGCTCGACGGAATAAAGACTGACATGGTGACGCCCGAGCAACTCTTCGCGTGAACGACCGGTCAGCGCTTCGGCCTGACGATTGACATCGAGTATTTCACCGCTCTGTGCATCGGCAAGCAACATGGCGTCCTGCGACGCATTGATAACCGCCCGCAACTGCTCTACCGCCGTGCACGCTTCAAGCTTGGCTTCGCCCGCCTCGTAGTCGACCAACGCCAGCGTCACCAGATTGGCCACGGCCTGGGCAAAAATCTGATGCGCGGCCGCCCACGGCTGCCGCGAACCTACCTGTTCCAGGCACAGAACACCCTGCAGTTCGCCACGAAGGTGGATGGGCGTGACGAGCATGGCGGTAACCCGGTGGCGCGGCAGGTAATAGCTGACGAATTCGGCAGTCACCGGATGCACATAGACATCGTCAACTGCAATGCATTTACCTTCTTGCAGTGCCGCAAAGAAGATCGGATGACCGATGGCATCGATGACGTTACCGCTGCTGTGCAGGCGTTTCGCGCGTTCATACAAACCAAGACAGCGCAGTTCACGCCGGTCGTCTGTCAGCGCCCAGATACCGGCCCGCTCCACACCGCAAATATTGGCAGCCGACTCGGTCAGGATGCTGAGCATCATATCCAGACTGGCTTCCGCAAAATAGGCACCGCGCGAAAGGCTGGCAATGCCCTCCTGAAGGTCTTCCGGAGACATCAGGGTGTTGGGTGTGACGAGGCTGAGTTGTGCTTCCATGTTACTGAGACTGCGCTATGGCCCTATGGGCGTTTTGACAGTCTCAATGGTAACGACGACCCCAGTCAGATGCCTGTGAATTCCTCCACACCTCGCGAAAGTAATACTGACCTTACTATCGCTCGTCCTGACCCGGCGTCGTCTTGAATACGAACGCTGCCTTTTCGACGTCGGCGATCCAGACCAGTCCGTCGCCGTAATGACCGGTCTGGGCTATTTCGATGATGCGCTGAAAAATCGTTTCGGCCACCTCGTCCGGGGAAACGATTTCGATACGGACCTTGGGCGTGTATTCAGTCAGCTCGTCCTTGATTTTGACCTTGGCCGGAACGTGGCGTTCGGGAGCGCTGCACCCGTCCACCTTCGTGACCGTCATGCCAGGAAAACCTGGCAGCGCCATTAGCGCATCGCGCAGCGCCGCCAACTTGTGAGGTCGAATGATGGCTTTGATTTCCTTCATGCTTCGGCTCCCTCTTCGTCAAACCAGCGGTAAATGGTGGGCAGCACCACCAGGGTGAGCAAGGTCGATGTAATCAACCCACCAATAACGACAATGGCCAGCGGCCTTTGCACTTCCGAGCCCGGTCCTGTCGAAAACAGGAACGGGATCAGGCCAAGCATGGCAACCGTCGCCGTCATCATGACAGGCCGGAAGCGCAGGGTTGCTCCCTCGACAATGGCCTCCCGAACGCTACGTCCTTCGTCGCGCAGACTGCGGATGTAGGAGACGAGCACAACACCGTTGAGCACGGCGATGCCCCACAGCGCGATGAAGCCGACCGACGCCGGTACCGACAGGTATTCGCCGGAAACGAGCAGGCCGAAGATACCGCCGATCGACGCGAAGGGCAGGACAGTGATGATCAGCGTCGCATAGCGTAGCGAATTGAAGAGCAGGAAGAGCAGGAAGAAAATCGCTGCGATGGTGATCGGGATGATCACGCCGAGGTGACCGAGCGCCCGCTCCATGTTCTGGAACTGGCCGCCCCACTCCAGGTAATAGCCTTCCGGAAGCTTGACCTGCTGATCGACCTTTTGCTGCAGTTCGGCAACGAAACCACCCAGGTCGCGCTCCTTGACGTTGACGCCGACAACGATGCGGCGCTTGCCGAGTTCGCGCGAAATCTGTGCCGGACCATCCTGGATGCGAATCTTGGCGACGTCGGCCAGGCGGGCCGTGGCACCATCCGGCGACTTGATCAGGATATTGGAGATAGCTTCGATGTTGTTGCGGAAGCGCTCCGGCAGACGCACGGCCGCCGGGAAGCGGCGTTCGCCCTCGAAGATTTCGCTGGCCACCTTGCCGCCCACCGCGGTCTCGATCAGATCGTTGACGTCGGCAACGTTGATGCCGAGGCGAGCGATGGCCTGGCGGTCGATTTCGATGGTCAGGTACTGCTGCCCGCTGACCCGCTCGATGCGAAGGTCATTGGCGCCATCCAGCGATTGCGCGATGCGGCCGATCTGGGCCGCTGCCTTGCGCAGTTGATCGAGATCGTCACCGAAGATCTTGACCGCGATGTCGGAACGCACGCCGGTGACCATTTCCGCCACCCGCGCCGAAATCGGCTGCGACATCACGATCTGCACACCCGGCAACACCTTCAGTTTTTCGCGCAGCGCCTTGGCGATGTCTTCCTCGCCCCAGCCATCCGGCCATTCATCGCGCGGCAGCAGGCTGACGATGGGCGACGATTCGTTCGGGCCCTGCGGGTCGGCCGGCGATTCGCCGCGGCCGACGCCGGAAACCACCGACTTGACGCCCGGCACCTCGCGCATCAGGCGCGTCGCTTCCATTTCCATCTTGATCGACTCTTCGAGGGAAATGTTCGGCACCCGCGTGATGCCCGGCACGATAGAGCCTTCCTTCATCTCCGGGATGAAGGCGGTACCGAGCAGCGGCAGCGCGGCGATCGAGGCGACGAAGACGGCGACCGAAATAACCACCGTCTTGCGCTCGTTGCCCAGCGCCCAGTGCAACAACTTGACGTAGGGGCGCTTGATCGCCTTGATCAGGCGGGTATCGTGGTCACCATCATGTTCCGGCGCCTTGAGCAGGTAGCTCGACATGACCGGCGTCAGCGTCAGCGACAGCACCAGCGAAATAGCCAGCGCGATGGCGATGGTGTAGGCCAGCGGCGCGAACATCTTGCCTTCCATGCCCTCGAGGGTCATCAGCGGCAGGAAAACGAGGATGATGATGCCGACGCCGAAGATCACCGGCGTCGCGACCTCGACGACGGCGCGCAGGATCACCCGCACCTTGTTCTCACCGGCCTGCCCGGCACGACCGAGCTGGGCGAAGGCGTTTTCGACGACGACCACCGAACCGTCCACCATCAGGCCGATGGCGATGGCCAGGCCGCCGAGCGACATCAGGTTGGCCGAGATGCCCAGCTTGTTCATCGCAAAGAAAGTGAGCAAGGGGGTCAACACCAGCGTAGCGACG
>CALJZP010000057.1 GCA_937983545.1 uncultured Azonexus sp. | reverse complement strand
ATACTCTTTTGCCCCTGTCGGTGGCCTTCATGGATGCCAGCGGTACGATCATCAATATCGAAGACATGCAGCCGCAGACCGAGGACAACCACTGCGCACGTCGCCCGGCGCGTTTTGCGCTGGAAATGAATGCCGGCTGGTTCGCCCAGCGCGGTATCAAGCCGGGCGCCAGGATTTCGGGCATCGACAAGGCACCGCGTCCGCAGTAATGAAGCGCAGCAACTGGCGGCCGCGCCTCGCCGGCGGGCCGCAATCCCCCGTTTTGCGTTCGTGGCTGACCGAGCCGGGTTCGCTCACCGCGCGTTGCCTTCAATCCAGCCAGTGTTTCGGCGTTCGCCTGTTGCAATTCGGCAAGGGCAAGGCGCTTGCCGACGAAGCCATCGATGGCGGTTGCGCTGGAGCTTTGGCCTGGGTGCGCGAGGTCGAGCTCATCTGCGACGGCCGACCGGTTATCTTCGCCCACACCACGCTGGCGGCTTCTCGAAATGGCCGTCTGACGCGCTGGATGGCGCGCCTTGGCTCGCGTTCGCTGGGCTCGCTGCTTTTCGCCTACCCGGGTTTCAGCCGGGGACAAATCGAATTCCTGCGCCTTGACGACCGTCATCCGCTGTACCGAAGAGCGGCTGCCCGTTACTCGCTGCCTCGGCACCTCTGGGCCCGACGTTCGTTGCACAGGCTGGATGATCAGCAGGTTCTGGTGACTGAAGTGTTCTTGCCGGACATACTGGGCCTCGGTTAGCTTTTCGCAAAAGGCTTGCCCAAAAAAAACTCCTACTGGAGTTGACATAAATCAACTTATTTGTAAATATAAATCGAATGGTGATTAATTTGTCAAAATCACCATGCGAGGAGCGAGCTTAGTTGCACATTGCGCGTTCCAGTCTGAAAAAGGCACACCCGATCGAAAGGCGGGGTCGCAAAGTCACCGGTCTACAGGGCGAAGCGCCTGCTTCTCCCCACGATAGCGGGATTGCCGGAGGTTCTGCATGGACGCATTTCGCCATGTCGCTCGCCAATTTTTGTTGGTGTTCCTGTTTGCCGTTTCCGGCAGCAGTTCTGCAGAGATAGCTGATCACTCTCCCGAGGGTACGCGTTGGGCATGCTGGTACGCCCCAGCGCAGTTGACGGTGCAATGCCTGCTGACCCGCGCGCCGGTCAATGGCCATGCCATGCGGGCCGCTGAAGTTGCCAGTCATATCGATCGCCGCCTGCCGGCGCTGGTCCGGACCATCTGGGGCAGCCCCGAGCAACTGGCAGGGGATCGCATCAGCATTCCCCTGATGAATGTCCCGTTCGAAATGAATTTCGTCGGCGTTCTCGCCAAATCGGTCATGTGCGGCTCGCGAAAGGATTGTTCGGTGCATTTCGACAGCAATCCCGACGGTTTGGCTCCGGTTCGCGCCGCAGCCATTGAATCCGGCCGCAGCGAAGCGGAAGTGATGGCGGAAATGAGTGCCCAGGGTATTCGGCTTGCACAGTCGGATACTGAAGCGGGCTATGTTGCGCCGGCTCCTGTCAAGAAGTTGCCACGCGGAATGCTGCGCGGCTAGGCAGCCGTTCCGGATGGATCAAATCGCATGCTGCATGCAGGGGGCAGGCGGGCCGGGCTTCAGTTGCGTCTGTTGCCCTGCTTCTTTACCGACAGAGTCACCAGGAACGGAAATTCCTCGTCTGCGGACTGGGTGATTCGAAAGGTGGGACCGAGGGCGGTGGCAATCCGGGCTTTCAGCGCCGTGAGGTTGACCGCTTCGCAGCGCAGGTCGGCCATGATGTCGCCCTGGTCTTCGTAGATTGGAAAATCCGTGCAGCCGACCGGTTTCAGCTTCTGGCCGTAAATCCTGCACGAACCGCTTGGGTCGTCGTAAGCCGGGCAGGGTTTTCCATGGACATAATATAGCCCGCCGCTCTCCCGGATTTCCTCCGGGCCTTTGCCGGTGGCGAGTCCCTTGTCAAAGGCCGTCCGCGCCTCGTCGATTCGCCACAGCGTCTTGACCTGCTTCCATTCCAGTTCGAGCACCAGTTTTTCGAGTTTGCAGCAGGGCTTTGCACAGCTGGGGCAGTGCGGAACGATATCGGCAGCCTGATGGGCCGCCGCCGCGGCGGCAAGCTCTTTGGCGAGGAAACGACGGGTACTGGAAGAGGTCATCGGAAAAACGGAAAAGGCGCGGAGTGGATTCGTGAAGACCGGTCACCGGGGCGGAGGCCGGAAAACGGAGGTTGCCCCGGAGGGTCCGACTGGCTTTCAGGCAGCCGGCCGGTGGCCAGTATACGGCTTGAGGCCGGGGGCGGAACCTGTTTTTCGGCGCAACGGCACCGCCGTCCTTACCTCGCTACACCATGCCGCGTTCGCGAATGAAGGCGATGATGTCGTCGAGTCCTTCGCCGGTCTTCAGGTTGCTGAACACGAAAGGGCGCTCGCCGCGCTGGGCTTTCGCGTCGTGCGCCATGACCTCCAGCGACGCACCCACCATCGGGGCGAGATCGATCTTGTTGATGACCAGCAGGTCGGACTTGGTGATGCCCGGCCCGCCCTTGCGCGGAATTTTTTCGCCGGCGGCCACGTCGATGACGTAGATGGTCAGGTCGGAGAGTTCCGGCGAAAAGGTCGCCGCCAGGTTATCGCCGCCGGACTCGACGAGAATCAGCTCGATGCCGGGAAAAGCACGCTGCAACCGGTCGACGGCCTCCAGGTTGATCGAGGCATCCTCGCGGATGGCGGTGTGCGGACAACCGCCGGTCTCGACGCCGATGATGCGGTCAGCCGCCAAGGCCGAATGATTGACCAAAAACTTGGCGTCCTCGGCGGTATAGATGTCGTTGGTGACGACGGCCATGTCGATCTTGTCGCGCAGGGCCTGGCACAGGGCCAGTGTCAGGGCAGTCTTGCCGGAACCGACGGGGCCGCCGATGCCGACGCGCAGGGCTTGTTTGCTCATGGTTTTACGATCTGAATAAACGGGAATATTGGGTTTCGTGGCGCGCACAGGCAATGGCGAATCCGGGCGTGAAATTGGACCAGCGGGCCCTGGGCAAGGCCAGCGCCTGGGCTGCAACAGCGGGCAGACGCCCGCCCAGGTCGGCCAGTACGCGCTGACCGGCTGCCTGTCCGAGGGGAACCGCTTTCAGGGCGGCCATCACCTGATTTTCCGCCCATGACCACAGGTAGGCGGTTAACGCTGCTGACGGATCGATCCGCCAGGCGGCAGCGATACCGGCCCAGACGGTCGGATAGGCCACTTCCGGCCAGGCATCCACGGCTTGCGCCACGCTGCCGAGGCTGTCGTCGCGCAGGTCGCGCAACAAGCGACGCAACGAAAAACCCATCTGCGCCGTTTCGGCGCGCAGCTCGGCCGACTCACGGCTGGCCAGGAATTCGGCATCGAGACTTTTGACCCCGGTCAGATCGCCGGCCGTCCAGGCAGCCATCAGGGCGTCGACAAGCGGAGCCTCGTATCGACCAATCCCGTGATCCAGCAGGTCGGAAATCCAGCGACCGGCCGTTGCTTCATCGTGGACGATGCCGGATTCGATGGCCCATTCCAGGCCCTGCGAGTAGGTGTAGGCACCGACCGGCAGCGCGGGGCTGGCCAGTTGCAGCAGGCGGGCGAGTTGCAGGCTGTCGTTCATGCCGGCAATTGGACGAAGCCGTCTTCGTCGAGCGGGAAGAAGGGGTTGTGGCAGATTTCCCACAGGAAGCCGTCGGGGTCGGCGAAGTAGCCGCGAAACCCGCCCCACGGGGCGCGGCTGCCGGCGGCAACCAGTCTGCCGCCCGCTTCCACAGCCTCCCGGAGCGTGGCGTCGACGTCGGCCTCATTCGGCACGTTGTGGGCCAGCGTGAAGCCGGCAAACCCCTGGCCTGCCGACGCAATGCCGGCATCGGCCGCCAGGTCGTCGCGCCCGAACAAGGCGAACGCCACATTGCCGACCTGAAAGAAGGCGACGGCTTCCTGGCTGCCGGTCGACTCCTTCCAGCCCAGGGCGCGGTAGAAAGCCCGGCTGCGTGCCAGATCGCTGACACCCAGGGTGACGAAGCTGAGGGTCTGCCTCATCGCGGCTTGAACTCGTGAATCTTCGGCACCGAACGGTGCGGGCCGTGGCCGGGATTGTGCAGCGCCGCGTGTTCGTGATCGTGCTCGTCGTGGCGGTGATGGTGGCCGCCGTGCGATCCATAGGCGCCGGATTCCGGCTGGAAAGGCACTTCCGTTTCACGCACCGTGCAACCCAGCCCCTTCACCATCTCGGCCAGCACGTGGTCGGTCTGGAAGCGTAGCTTGCCGCCGCCTTCTGTCGGAACGATCTGCACCGGCACGTGGCGGTTGCCGAGGTGATAGGCGGCGCGGGCGAAGAGCAGCGGGCTGTCGGCAACGGCTTCGATCAGCCTTTCCGGCGCGGCGAGGATTTCGACGACAGCCGAACCATCTTCAGCGACGAGTTTGTCGCCGCCATGCAGGTGGTCGCCGCGTTCGAGGAAGATGCCGGCTTCACGGCCGGAAGCCAGCGTCACCTTGAGGCGGCTACGCTTGCGTTCGTCGTAGGCCAGAGCGACGGAATCGGTGGCCGTGGCGGTACTGCGTTGGTTAAGGATGAGCATGGCAATCAATGGGCGACAGTTTTCGAGAACACGTTGAGGACGACGACCCCGGCGACGATCAGCGTGAGGCCGAGGACGGCCGGCAGATCGAGCGCCTGGTCGTAGAGCAGCCAACCAACCAGGGCGATCAGCGCGACGCCGACGCCGGACCAGATGGCATAGGCGACGCCGACCGGCAGCGTGCGCAGCACCACCGACAGGCAGTAGAAGGCGATGCCGTAGCCGACGACGACAATCGCCGACGGCAGCGGCCGGGTGAAGCCTTCGGCCGCCTTCAGCGCCGAGGTGGCGATCACTTCGCTGACGATGGCGATGCCAAGGATGAGCCAGTGCTGCATCGTGCCGTCAGAACAGGAAGTAACGCTGCGCCAGCGGCAATTCGGTGGCCGGTTCGCAGACCAGATGCACGCCATCCGCCTTGACGACGTAGGTTTCGGGATCGACGGTGATCTCCGGCGTGGCGCCGTTATGCACCATGTCGGCCTTGGTCAGGCTGCGCGTACCGGATACGGCGACCAGCGGCTTGCTCAGGCCGAGCGCCGTCACTGCCGGGTTTTCCAGGGCGGCCTGCGAAACGAAGGTCACCGAGGTTTTCAGCGCCTTGCCGAAGCTGCCGAACATCGGCCGGTAATGCACCGGCTGCGGCGTCGGGATCGATGCGTTCGGGTCGCCCATCGCGGCGGCGGCGATCATGCCGCCCTTGAGGATCAGGCTCGGCTTGACGCCGAAGAAGGCCGGTTTCCACAGCACCAGATCGGCCAGCTTGCCGACTTCGACGGAGCCGACGGTGTGCGCGATGCCGTGCGTCAGCGCCGGGTTGATGGTGTATTTGGCGATGTAGCGCTTGACGCGGAAGTTGTCGTTGCGGGCATTGTCCTCCGGCAGCGCGCCGCGCTGCACCTTCATCTTGTGCGCCGCCTGCCAGGTGCGGACGATGACCTCGCCGACGCGGCCCATGGCCTGCGAGTCGGATGACATCATCGAGAAGACACCGAGATCGTGCAGGATGTCCTCGGCGGCAATCGTCTCGCGGCGGATGCGGCTTTCGGCGAAGGCGATGTCCTCGGCGATGGCCGGGTCGAGGTGGTGGCAGACCATCAGCATGTCGAGATGCTCGTCGATGGTGTTCACCGTGTAGGGCATGGTCGGGTTGGTCGAGCTGGGCAGGACATTGGGCAGCCCGGCCGCCTTGATGATGTCCGGCGCGTGGCCGCCGCCGGCGCCCTCGGTGTGGAAGGTGTGGATGGTGCGGCCCTTGAAGGCGGCGAGGGTGGCTTCGACGAAACCGGATTCGTTGAGCGTGTCGGAGTGGATGGCGACCTGTACGTCCATGTCGTCGGCCACCGACAGGCAGCAGTCGATGGCGGCCGGCGTCGTGCCCCAGTCCTCGTGCAGCTTCAAACCGATGACGCCGGCCTCGACCTGCTCGCGCAAGGCTTCGGGCAGGCTGGCGTTGCCCTTGCCGAGAAAACCGAGGTTCATCGGGAAAGCCTCGGCCGCTTCGAGCATGCGGTGAATGTGCCAGGGGCCGGGCGTGCAGGTGGTGGCATAGGTGCCGGTCGCCGGCCCGGTCCCGCCGCCGATCATCGTCGTGACGCCGGAATTGAGCGCCTCCTCGATCTGCTGCGGGCAAATGAAATGGATGTGGCTGTCGATGCCGCCGGCCGTGACGATCATGCCTTCGCCGGCAATGACCTCGGTGCCGGGGCCAATGACGATGGTCACGCCGGGCTGGATGTCCGGATTGCCGGCCTTGCCGATGGCGGCGATACGGCCATCCTTCAAGCCGATGTCGGCCTTGACGACGCCGGTGACAGCGTCGACGATCAGCGCGTTGGTGATCACGGTATCGACGGTTTCCGCCGAGACGCGCTGGCTCTGGCCCATGCCGTCGCGGATGACCTTGCCACCGCCGAATTTCACTTCCTCGCCGTAGATCGTGTAGTCCTTCTCGACCTCGATGATCAGCTCGGTATCGGCCAGGCGCAGGCGGTCGCCGGTGGTGGGGCCGAACATTTCGGCATAGGCTTGGCGGGAGATTGTCGTACTCATCACAGGGCTCCCTGAATCAGGCCACGGAAACCGTAAACCTTGCGCTCGCCGGCCAGCGCCACCAACTGCACGGTGCGCGTCTGGCCCGGTTCGAAGCGCACGGCGGTACCGGCGGCGATGTCGAGGCGATAGCCGCGCGCGGCGTCGCGGTCGAAACTGAGCGCGGCGTTGGTTTCATGAAAATGGTAGTGCGAGCCGACCTGGATCGGGCGGTCGCCGGTATTGGCGACGACCAGCGTGATGGTCGGGCGGCCGACGTTGAGTTCGAGTTCGCCAGGTTCGGCGAGGAGTTCTCCGGGGATCATGTCTGCCTCCGCTCAAACGATTGGGTTGTGGACCGTGACCAGCTTGGTGCCATCCGGGAAGGTGGCCTCGACCTGGATTTCCGGGATCAGCTCGGCGATGCCATCCATCACGTCGGCGCGGGTCAGCACCTGCGTTCCTTCGTGCATCAGCTCGGCCACCGTCCTGCCCTCGCGGGCGCCTTCCATGATCGCGCAGGTGATCAGCGCCACGGCTTCCGGGTAGTTCAGCTTCAGGCCCTTGGCCTTGCGCCGCTCGGCGAGCAGGCCGGCGGTGAAGATCAGCAGCTTGTCTTTCTCGCGGGGTGTCAGTTCCATGAAGACTCCTCAGGTATTCCAGATGCGGGGGATGACGGCCGGGCGGCCGAGGCTGGCCGGGCGCAGAGTTTTCCACAGTTCAACGAACCACAGCCGGGCCGCCTCGCTGTTGTCGCCCAGATAGCGGGCGATCAGCACGCCGGGCAGCGCGCTCAGGCCATGCTGGGCGCCATCGGCGGGACAGGTCTGGCGGCAGGCTTCGAGCAGCGCGCTCGCTTGCGCCGGCAATTCCGGGAAGGCGCACAGCAAGGTGCCGCACACCGTGGCATCGGCCCAACCGGCCGGGCTGCTCAACATCGGGTCGCTGCCGTCAAAACCGCCGCGCTCGATCCAGATCGGCCGCTGGTCTCGATCAATGCGGAGAAACAGGTCGAAGCGCCCCGTTTCAAAGCGCTCGCCCGCCGCCGCGCGGCCGAGGCACAGGATGTCCCAGCCGATATAACGGCTGTCGGCGGCGAGACTGACATGCGTTTCCATGCGCGCCCGCGCGCCATCGAACACGATGGTTTCCTGCGGCAGCCACTCCAGCGTTGCTCCCGCGGCAACCGTGAAGGATATGCGCTGCGAGGCTTCCGCGCCGCCGCTGCGATACCACTTGCCGGCACCGGGAGTCGTCAGTTGGGCGTGCGTTCCGACGCCAAGTTCGGCCGAAATCGCCAGATGGTCGCCGCCGGCAATACCCGATGGGGGATGCAGCACGATGGCCTGGCAGACGGCATCGCCCTCCGGATACAGCGCCTTCTGCACACGCAACGGCCCGCGATGCCGGTTTTCGCGCAGCACTGTCCGTTCGCCGTCAAGGGCAAAACCAAGGTGTAACTCGGCATGCCAGCTTGGCGCGTACTCGGGCTGGATGAAGGGCAGGCGGGAGGTCATGCCCTGATTATCCGGGAAAGCCACGGAGGCGGGGAATACGCAGGAATGCGCAGAGAGGGCTGTCAGCAATCGGCCAGGAGCGGCCCCTTGGATCTTCATTGCCAAAGCAGACACAGCACCGGCGCCATATTGGAGTTCGTTATACAGACCCCGAAAATGCACTTTCCTTGCTAGGCAAGCAATTCTGAATGGATAATTTATGTGTGGATTTAATTAGCAGTCAAAAAAGGACTCTCCCATGATTTTTCCCGAATATCTTTCAGACGTGGCGAGAGAGATGCGCTCAAAATCCGCCTCGATACGTCGTGATTTTGCAAGTCATCGCCTTTCCGCTGGCGAGAACAGAGAAGATATAGTGGAAAAGTTTCTCATTGATCACCTGCCTCGGAAATTCGGTGTCAGCTCTGGCATGGTCATCTCACACGATGGCACGTTCTCAAACCAAGCGGACCTATTAGTCGTCGACGCGCTAAACAACTCGCCACTCTATGCAACCACTCGTAATCAGCTTTGGCCGGTAGAGGCAATCTACGCTCTTGTAGAAGTCAAGACATCTCTCAACCCTTCTGACCTTAGTGATGCCATCGCAAAGGGAAGAAGATTCAAGACACTTAATCGACGCTTCTGCGAAACGGGCCTTCCACAACGAATGACGGATTCATTGTTCGTAATATGGGGCTTTGATTGTCCGTCTCCAGCGACTTTCAAAGACAATTTGCTTACTGCGCTTTCTGGAGTGCCACGCTCAGAACAACCCGATTTCATTATTGTTCCTGATCGCATCGTTGTCCGAACAGGAACATATTTTGAACTCTCACGTCTAGGCCAACCCAATAGCCCCTACCGAGCACAATTGCACCAGCAGCACGGCCCAAACTTAGCTGGACTCATGCCTGAACTAGCGGAGGTCAATGACTTCGGGGAGCACTCTCTTCTTGCTTGGTATGTCTGGTTCGATTCGTGGCTTCGTCAATCAGGTAGTCGTTTTACTGATCCGGTTACCTATCTTCCGCCAGACCAAAGTTTCGGCGTAACCGTATAGCATTCAACAACACGGTCAAGCGGACGGGCAGCCAGCTGTACAGGCAGCCTACCGCCTACCGGGCACGTCGAAGGTCCGCGTTTTCAAACTGACAACTTCCGTTGTGGGTCGAGAGCCCCCCATCAAACCGCCAACGCCTCCCTAACCCCATCCTCCGGCATCGTTTCGCCCCGGCCGCGCATGATGAATTCCCCGCGCTCCATCAGCAGGTACTGGTCGGCCAGCGATTCGGCGAAGTCGTAGTATTGCTCGACGAGCAGGATCGCCATTTCGCCGGTTTGCGCCAGCATGCGGATGGCGCGTTCGATGTCCTTGATGATGGAGGGCTGGATGCCTTCGGTGGGTTCGTCGAGGATCAGGAGTTTCGGGCCCATCGCCAGGGCGCGGCCGATGGCGAGCTGTTGCTGCTGGCCGCCGGAGAGGTCGCCGCCGCGGCGGTGCATCATTTGCCTGAGAACCGGGAACATGTCGAAGATGCGTTCGGGGATGGCCGTACCGCCTGGCTTGGTGGCCAGCCCCATGAGCAGGTTTTCTTCGACCGTCAGGCGCGGGAAGATTTCGCGGCCTTGCGGTACGTAGCCGATGCCCGCTTTGACGCGTTCGTGCGGCGGCAGGTGGGTGATGTCCTTGCCGTCGAAGGCGATTGAGCCGGATTTGGTTTTGACCAGCCCCATCAGCGACTTGAGTAGCGTGGTCTTGCCGACGCCGTTACGGCCAAGCAGGGTGGTGACCTTGCCGGTCTCGACTTCGAAACTGAGGCCGCGCAGGATGTGGCTGCCGCCGTAGGCCTGGTGGAGGGATTCGACTTTCAGCATGCTTAGCGCCCCAGATAGACTTCAATAACGCGTTGATCGTTCTGCACCGTGGCGAGGTCGCCCTCGGCCAGTACGGAGCCTTCGTGCAATACCGTGACCTTGCCGCCGAGCTTTTCGACGAAGGCCATGTCGTGTTCGACGACGACCAGCGAATGCTTGCCGGCGAGCGAGACGAAGAGTTCGGCGGTGCGCATGGTTTCGTCGTCGGTCATGCCGGCGACCGGCTCGTCGAGCAGCAGCAGCTTGGGTTCCTGCATCAGCAGCATGCCGATTTCCAGCCACTGCTTCTGCCCGTGGGAGAGCAGGCCGGCTTGCCGGTCGGCCTCCTTGTCGAGGCGGATCAGGCGCAGGGTTTCGGCGATCTTGTCGCGTTCGTCGCCGGCCAGCCAGGCCATCAGGCTCTTCCACACGCGCTTGTCGGTCTTCATCGCCAGTTCGAGGTTTTCGAAGACGGTGTGCTGCTCGAAAATGGTCGGTTTCTGGAACTTGCGGCCGATGCCGACATGGGCGATTTCCGGCTCGGTCAGCCGGGTCAGGTCGATGGTCTGGCCGAAGAAGGCCTTGCCGGAATCGGGCCGCGTCTTGCCGGTGATGACGTCCATCATCGTCGTCTTGCCGGCGCCGTTGGGGCCGATGATGCAGCGCAGTTCGCCGGCATCGATGGCGAGGTTGAGGTTGTTCAGCGCCTTGAAGCCGTCGAAGCTGACGGTGATGTCTTCGAGGTAGAGCGCGACGCCGTGCGACAGATCAAGTTCGCCGGTGACGAAGTGGCCCATCTGGTCGATGCCGTCGCTACCCTCCGGACGATCATCGGGGGCGGGGTTGAGATAGCTGATCATGCGACCGCTCCTTTTTTCTCCATGACTTTCTTCCACAGCCCGACGAGGCCTTGCGGCAGCATCAGGGTGACGACGATGAACAGCAGGCCGAGGAAGAACAGCCAGTATTCGGGGAAGCTGACGGTGAACCAGCTCTTGGCGAGATTGACGACGAAGGCGCCGATGACCGGCCCGATCAGCGTGCCGCGCCCGCCGACGGCGACCCAGATGGCGATCTCGATGGAGTTGCCGGGCGACATCTCGGAGGGGTTGATGATGCCCACCTGCGGCACGTAGAGCGCGCCGGCGATGCCGCACAGCACGGCCGAAATGACCCAGATGGTGAGCTTGTACCAGAGCGGGTTGTAGCCGATGAACATGACGCGGGACTCGGCATCGCGAATCGCCGTCAGCACCCGGCCGAACTTGGATTTGACCAGCCAGGCGGCGAAGACCAGCGTCGCGGCCAGGGCCAGCGCGGTCAGGCCGAACAGCACCAGGCGCATTTCCGAGGTGGTAATGCCGTAGCCGAGGATGCGCTTGAAGTCGGTGAAACCGTTGTTGCCGCCGAAGCCGGTTTCGTTGCGGAAGAAGAGCAGCATGGCGGCGTAGGTCAGCGCCTGGGTGATGATCGAGAAATAGACACCCTTGATCCGCGAGCGGAAGGCGAAGTAGCCGAAGACGAAGGCTACCGCTGCCGGCACGGCGAGCACGAGGAAACCCATCCAGCCGATGTGGTCGCTGCCGAGCCAGAACCAAGGCAGTTCCTTCCAGTCGAGGAAGACCATGAAATCGGGCAGGTCGCTCTGGTAGCTGCCGTCGCGGCCGATCTGGCGCATCAGGTACATGCCGAAGGCGTAGCCGCCAAGGGCAAAGAAGAGGCCGTGGCCGAGCGACAGGATGCCGCCGTAGCCCCAGATCAGGTCCATGGCGACGGCGACCAGCGCGTAGCACATGATCTTGCCGACCAGCGTGATGGCGTAGGTGGAGACGTGGAAGGCGCTCTCCTCGGGCACCGCGAGGTGCAGCACGGGAACGGCGACGAGGGCCAGGGCGAGGAAGACGCCGAGCGCCAGCCACTGCTTGCTGTCCAGGCTGGACAAGAGGCGGAGGATGAAGGGCTTACGCATGGGAGTTCCTTACTCGACGAAGCGGCCCTTGAGGGCGAAGATGCCCTGCGGACGCTTCTGGATGAAGACGATGATGGCGACGAGGATGACGATCTTGGCGATCACCGCACCGGCCCAGCCTTCGAGCAGCTTGGAGAAGATGCCCAGCCCGAGCGCCGCCCAGACGGCACCCGCCAGCTGGCCGACGCCGCCGACCACGACGACCATGAAGGAATCGACGATGTAGCCCTGGCCCATATCGGGGCCGACGTTGGAAATCTGCGACAGCGCCACGCCGCCCAGCCCGGCGATGCCGGCGCCGAGGGCGAAGGCGAGGGTGTCGATGCGCGCCGTATGCACCCCGACGCAGGAGGCCATCGGGCGGTTCTGCGTCACGGCGCGGACGAACATGCCGAGCCGCGTCTTGTTCATCAGCAGCCAGACGAGGAAGAGCACGAAGAGGGCGAAGCCGATGATGATGATGCGGTTCCACGGCAACATGAGGTTGGGCATCAGGGCGATGCCCCCCGACATCCAGCTCGGGTTGGAAACCTCGACGTTTTGCGCGCCGAACAGCACGCGGGCGCCCTGAATCAGCACCAGCGAGATACCCCAGGTGGCAAGCAGGGTTTCCAGCGTGCGGCCATACAGCCAGCGAATCACCGTGCGCTCCATGACCACGCCAATCAGGGCGGCGGCAAAAAAAGCGACCGGGATGGCGGCAGGCAGGTACCAGTCGATGGCATCCGGAAAGTAGGCGCGGAACAGGCTCTGCATGCCGTAGGCCGAATAGGCGCCAACCATCAGGAGTTCGCCGTGGGCCATGTTGATGACCCCCATGACGCCGTAGGTGATGGCCAGCCCGAGCGCCGCGAGCAGCAGGATGGAGCCGAGGGAAATGCCGCTGAACATGCTGCCCAGCGTCTCGCCCATGGCCAGGCGGCGTTCGATGGCCTTGACCGTCTCGATGGCGGCGTAGCGCACCTTGTCCTCCGGCTCGCCGGCCTTGTCGGTCAGTGGCTGGAGCATGGCCTTGATGCTCGGCGAATTGGCCTCGGCCAGCGCTTGTACGGCCGCCAGGCGCGCCGCCGGGTCGGCGTTGCCGAGATTGGCCTGGGCGTGCGCGGTGGTCAGCAGCGCCGCGATCCGGGTATCGCTTTCCTTCTCCAGCGCCTTGGCCAGCAGCGGGGCCATGTCGGCATTGACGTTGCTTTGCAGCTTCTGCGCCGAAGCAAGGCGAATGGCCGGGTCGGCATCGAACAGCTTGAGGGCGGCCAGCGCGTTGGCCAGTTCGCCACGGATGCGGTTATTGACGGTGACCGATTCCGGCTCGGCCGGCATCTTGACGGCAGCACCCGTCGCCGCATCGACCGCCTTGTCGCCGTCGATGATCAAGGCCTTGTCGTTGGCCAGGTAAAGATTGCCATCGCCCATGGCGGTCAGGAGACGCGCGGCATCCGGGTCGGCCGTCTGCGCGATCTGGCGGATGGCGGCCACCTTTTCGGTCGAGTCGTCGGCCGCCAGCCGGCGGACCTGCGCCGGGTCGAGTGCGGCGTGAGCCTGGAAGGCCACGGCGCAAAGCAATACAAGGAGTGTTTTTCCGATCATGAAATATCCGTCCGCAATTGGTGCAGTGCAGCGACAGGTTACGGAGGGGCCGAAAGATCAGGAATACGATGAATTGCGTAGGGGCTGGTCCGTTACGCCGGCAATGACCGAGCATCCGGGCGACAACCGAGACCGCTCCGCTTTCGACGAGGCCGCCGCTGTCGCAGCATCCATCTGCGGCGCGACGGGTAAAATGGCGACTCCATCTTGTCGCAGGCATCCGCATGAACACCGAAATCGATTACAAAAACAATCCCTTGCATGGTGTCAGCCTGAAAACCTTGTTGACCGAGATCATCAATCACTACGGTTATGACCTGCTGTATGCCTATCTGAACATCCAGTGTTTCAAGAACAAGCCGAGCATTGATTCCGCCGTCAAATTCCTGAAGAAGACGGACTGGGCACGCGAGAAGGTGGAAGGTTTTTACTTGTATCAGTACAAGAGCCTGCCGCGCGCCTCGGCCGAGCAGTTCGAGTTGCCGCCGCGCGACCGCATCGTGCCGCCGGATCAAACGCCTGGCGAGCCGGCTGTCCTGAGCATGGAGGACGCCGAGCGCCTGCGCGAAAAACGCGCCCGCAAGGCGGCCGACCACGATGCGGGAAGAGCCCGACCTGCCGGACGGGCAAGACCGGCACCGAATTCACCCAAGGCGCCCGAAACGAGCAGTTCGGACCCATGGGCGAAGTGGCGAAAGTGATCCCCGTTTGTCCTGCAGATAACAAATGGCATGGCTGCTGCCAGCCGGGCCTGTCGTGACCGCCGGATGACCGTTCAGTAGGTCTTGTAGGGCAGAAACTTGCCGCTCATCACGATCTTGACGCGGTCGCCCTTGGGGTCGGGTTCCCGGGTCAGATCCATGTTGAAATCGATGGCGCTCATGATGCCGTCGCCGAATTCCTCGTGGATCAGCGCCTTGAACGTCGTGCCATAGACATTGACCAGTTCGTAGAAGCGGTAGATCAGCGGGTCGGTCGGCACCGAGGTGGGCAGCGAACCCTTGTAGGGAACGACCTGCAACTGCTCCACGGCTTCCTCCGGCAGGTCGAGCGCGGCGCCGACGGCCTTGGCCTGCGCTTCGGTCAGGGTCATCTGGCCGAGCAGCGCGGCGGTGCTCCATTCCTTGCTGTGGCCGACCAGCTCGGCCAGCTTGGCCCAGGTCAGTTTCTTCTTCACTTTCCGGGTAACGATCAGGTCGGTGACTTCTTCGCGGTTCATGGCTTTTCCTTGTTTGGCGTAAAAACGGGGGCCAAGGCCCCCGTCGCGACACTGGCGATCCGGCTTACTTGGCTTCCGGCTCGTCCTTCTTCTTGTCGTTGCCCGGGATGTAGGGGCTCCACGGCGCGGCCTTGACCGGGCCCGGCGTCTTCCAGACGACGTTGAACTGGCCGTCGGCCTTCACTTCGCCGATGAACACCGGCTTGTGCAGGTGGTGGTTCTTTTCGTCCATCTTCACTTCGAAGCCGGACGGC
>CALJZP010000056.1 GCA_937983545.1 uncultured Azonexus sp. | reverse complement strand
GACCCTTGGCCGGAGCGTCCTTCTGAGCAGTCAGCTCAAGGACTTCGGCCTGGAGCAGTACCTGTTCGAGCAGTTCGTCGATACCGGTTCCCTTCTTGGCCGACACCGGGCAGAACGGCGAATCGCCACCGTACTCTTCCGGAATGACACCCTCGGCAACCAGTTCCTGCTTGACGCGATCCGGGTTGGAGTCCGGCTTGTCGATCTTGTTGACCGCAACAACCAGCGGCACACCGGCGGCCTTGGCGTGGTGAATCGCTTCCTTGGTCTGCGGCATCACGCCGTCGTCGGCAGCAACCACCAGGATGACGATATCGGTAGCCTTGGCACCACGGGCACGCATGGCCGTGAAGGCCTCGTGACCCGGAGTGTCGAGGAAGGTGACCATGCCACGCTCGGTTTCGACGTGGTAGGCACCGATGTGCTGGGTAATGCCCCCAGCTTCGCCAGCTGCGACCTTGGCACGACGGATGTAGTCGAGCAGCGAGGTCTTGCCGTGGTCGACGTGGCCCATGACAGTCACCACCGGAGCACGCGGCTCCAGCGGAATGTCCTTGTGCTCGGCATTTTCCTCAAGGAAGGCATCCGGATCGTCCAGCTTGGCGGCAACCGCCTTGTGGCCCATTTCCTCGACCACGATCATGGCCGTTTCCTGATCCAGCACCTGGTTGATGGTCACCATCGAACCCATCTTCATCATCGCCTTGATGACTTCCGTCGCCTTCACGGCCATCTTGTGGGCCAGATCGGAAACGGAGATGGTTTCGGGAATGTGCACTTCGCGGGTGATCGGCTCGGTCGGCGCCTGGAAGCTGCCCTGGCCGTCATCCGACTTGTGCGATTTCTTATGGCCGTGACGATTATCCTTCCAGCCGCCAGCACCATCGGAGCCGCGCGTCTTGATGCCGCCCTTCTTCTTGCCATCGTCGGCCGCGCGACCACCCTTATCGCCCTTCTTGGCACCGGTCTCCGGTTTCTTGTGCAGGGTTCCCTTCTCGCCTTCGCCGGCCTTGGCCTGGGCAGCAGCTTGCTGCTTGGCGAGTTCGGCAGCCTTGGCAGCCGCAGCAGCAGCTTCGGCCTGCTGACGCATCTGCGCCAGCTGGACTTCGCGAGCCTGCTTTTCGCGCAGTTCGCGCTCCTGAATTTCGCGCAGGCGGCTGGAACGGGCTGCCGCCTCCTGGCGTGCCTTCAATTCCTTCTCGCCAATAATCGCGGCGCGGTCCAGAACCGGAGCGACAGGCTGCTCGACCACCGGCTCAGGAACCTCCTCAACCACCGGCTCCGGAATAATTTCCGGCTCGGGCACGACTTCGACGACAGGCTCGGGCACGACTTCAACCACCGGCTCGGGAATCACTTCCACTTCCGGCACCTCAGGCTCGACCGGCAGATGCTGCACTTCATGCTCGGCCCCCGGAAGATGCTCGCCAATGTCTCGCTTGACCAAAACGCGCTTCTTGCGGACTTCGACCTGAACCGTACGCGCACGACCATGCGAGTCAGTCGACTTGATCTCTGACGTTTGCTTGCGTGTCAGGGTAATTTTGGTTTGCGACTCATCACCATGCGAGCGACGCAGATAATCCAGAAGCTTCGCCTTGTCCTGATCGGTCAGGGTATCGTTGGAACCGCCCTTGCTGACGCCAGCCTTGCTCAATTGCTCGAGCAAGACCGCGACCGGCATTTTGAGTTCAACGGCAAATTGTGAAACTGTTGTTGCGGACATACTTTGCTACCTCCCGCTCACTCGAACCAGTGAGCCCGTGCCTTCAGAATGAGTTCCTTGGCACGCTCGTCGTCGATGCCGGTCATTTCCGTCAGTTCATCAACCGCCAGTTCCGCGAGATCGTCGCGGGTCTTGACGTCATGTTCGGCCAATTTGGCGGCCAGTTCCTTGGTCATGCCTTCAAGACCGATCAGGTCTTCGGAGACATTTTCCAGCTTTTCCTCGGTGGCGATCGCTTCGGTCAGCAGGACATTACGGGCGCGGTTACGCAGCTCGTTGACGATTTCCTCGTCCAGACCGTCGATTTCCAACATTTCGGCCAGCGGCACATAGGCCACTTCCTCCAAGGTCGAGAAGCCCTCTTCGATCAGCAAGTCGGCGAGTTCTTCGTCGATGTCCAGCTTTTCCATGAAGGTGACGCGCGTTACCGCGTGCTCAGCCTCGGATTTCTTGGCCGATTCGTCCTGGGTCATCAGGTTGATGGTCCAGCCGGTCAGCTCGGAAGCCAGGCGGACATTCTGTCCGCTGCGGCCGATGGCGATGGCGAGGTTGTCCTCGTCGACCACCACGTCCATGGCGTGCTTTTCCTCATCGACCACGATGGAGGACACCTCGGCCGGCGACAGGGCGCCGATGACGAATTGCGCCGGATCGGCCGACCACAGCACGATGTCGATGTTCTCGCCGCCGATCTCGTTGCGCACGGCGGTCACGCGCGAACCGCGCAGGCCGACGCAGGTGCCGATCGGATCGACACGCGGGTCGTTGGACTTGACGGCGATCTTGGCGCGCAGACCGGGGTCGCGGGCACAAGCCTTCAATTCCATCAGGCCATCGGAAATTTCCGGCACTTCGAGATCGAACAGCTTGATGACGAACTCGGGTGCGGTACGCGACAGGATGATCTGCGGGCCGCGAGCGTTGCGGTCAATGCGCAGCAAATAGGCCTTGACGCGGTCGCCGATACGCAGGTTTTCCTTCGGAATCATCTGGTCGCGCGGCAGCAGGGCTTCGATCTTGCCGGCCTCGATGATGGCGTTACCACGCTCCATGCGCTTGATGGTGCCGGAGACGATGTGCTCGCCGCGGCTCAGGAAGTCGGACAGGATCTGCTCGCGCTCGGCGTCGCGGATTTTCTGCAGGATGACCTGCTTGGCCGCCTGGGCACCGATACGGCCGAAGTCGATGGGTTCCAGAGGCTCTTCGAGAAAATCGCCGGCCTCGACATCCGGATCACCCTTTTGGGCTTCGGACAGCGGGACCTGCAGGTATTCGTTGACATACTCGCTGTCGGCGACGACTTGCCAGCGACGGAAGGAGTCATAGTTACCGGTATTGCGGTCGATCGAGACGCGTACTTCGGCCTCGTCGTGGATACGCTTTTTCGTCGCGGAAGCCAGCGCCAGCTCAAGGGCACCGAACACGATTTCCTTGGCGACGTTCTTTTCGCGGGCCAGTGCATCGACCAGCAGCAACATTTCACGGCTCATGGGCTAAAACCTCCTAGTCCTTCAGTCGAATCGGGGCACCAGACGTGCCTTCTCGATATTGGTAAATTCCAGTTCCACATCATCTTTTTCAAGACGCAAGCCAACCTTGCCGTCCTTGTGACCGAGCAGCTCGCCTTGAAAGTTGCGGCGGCCGTTGTGCGGGATACGCAGCTTGATCTGGATATCCTGTCCGGCAAAGCGCTCGAAATCGGCCGCCTTCTTGACGACGCGATCCATGCCTGGGGAAGAAATCTCAAGCCGGTCGAAGTCGATGTTTTCAACCTCGAAAACACGCGTCAATTGATTCGAGACCTTGGCACAATCCTCGACATCGACGCCGCTCTCCTTGGCCGGCGCATCGATGAAGACACGAATCGTGCGGCCGCGCGGCGACAGCTCGACATCGACGAGTTCATAACCCAGACCGACAACGGTCGTTTCCAGCAGCGCGTTTAAATCCATAGCCACAAATAAAAAATGGGCGAAACGCCCACCTTGAAAAAAAGATGCCCACCAAAAAACGGCGGGAGAAACAAACCCGTGAATTATAACGAGTTTATTCCCCCCGGTAAATCAATTTAGGTGCTTTCCGCCCCCTTTTTCGAGGCTGCGACGGTCTTCCCGAGCTCACGCATCAGTGCTTTGACCTCATCCTCGGTCAACTCGTGCGAACGACCGCGCTTCAATTGTGGCGGCAGGATGAACGGTCCGTAGCGCACACGGATGAGACGACTCACGGTACACCCCACCGCTTCGAACATGCGCCGCACTTCGCGATTGCGCCCCTCGAACAGCGATACGCGATACCACTTGTTCGCGCCCTCACCGCCGGCATCGACCAGACTGGCAAAATTGGCCGGACCATCCTCCAACTCGACCCCGGCAAGTAACTCCTTCTGCGCCTCCATGGTCAGTTCGCCCAGGACACGCACGGCGTACTCGCGCACCAGCTCGGAACTGGGGTGCATCAGCCTGTTGGCGAGTTCGCCCGAGGTTGTGAACAGCAGCAGGCCTGAGGTATTGAAGTCGAGGCGGCCGACATTGATCCAGCGTCCGCCCCGCATGCGCGGCAGCGCGGCAAAAACCGACGGCCGGCCGTCCGGATCGTCGCGCGAGACGATTTCACCTTCCGGCTTGTGGTACATCAGGACGCGCGGCGGCCTCGAGCTGCCGGTGAAGCGGATATTGATCAGACGACCGCCGACCTTGACCTTGTCGGTCGGCACCACGGACTGGCCGATCGTCGCGACGACGCCATTGACGCTGACCCTGCCGGCGGCGATCCACTCCTCCATCTCGCGACGGGAACCCACGCCGGCCTCGGCCAGCACCTTTTGCAGACGAACCGGCTTGGCTTCAGCCAGCGGACGTCCATCACGGGCAACCTGGCCGCGATGGGCACGGCCGCCGGTATTGGGCGCCGGCTTGCGGCGCGGAGCCGGTTTGGCTTCGGCAGCGTCAACCGGTGCGGCACCACGCTGCGAACGTGCAGCACCGCGGCGACCGGCCTCCGGCGGACGATCCGCCGCCGGGTCGGAATTGGGTGAGGATTGACGGAATGGTGTGCGTTTGTTTTTCATTATTCCAGCTCCAGTGTCTGGCTGATTTGTTCAAGCGGCGGCAGTTCGCTGACGCTACGTAGCCCAAGATCATCGAGAAATTGCTTGGTCGTGGCAAACAGGGCCGGCCGCCCGGGTGTTTCGCGATGGCCCACCACGTCAATCCAGCCGCGCTCTTCGAGTGTCTTGATCACGTTGGCGTTGACCGCGACCCCGCGGATTTCTTCAATGTCGCCCCGGGTCACCGGTTGACGATAGGCGATGATGGCCAAGGTTTCCAGCACCGCCCGCGAATACTTGGGCGGACGCTCCGAATTGAGGCGCTCGATATAGGGCAGGTATTCGGCCCGCGTCCTGAAACGCCAGCCGGATGCGAGCTGGATCAATTCGACCGGCCGCTCGCCCCATTCCTCGCGCAGTTCGTCGAGCAGCTTGCGCAGCATGTCCGTCGACAGCTCCTCGTCGAACATGCGTTTCATATCGTGCGGCGACATCGGCTCGCGCGCCGCGAGCAAGGCGGCTTCAAGCACCCGCTTGACCTGGCTCGGCTCCATCGCCTTCCTCCATGACAGTTTCCGGTTCGCCCGAACTGATATTGATATAGATCGGCGCAAAGGCTTCCGTCTGCGTGATGCGAATCATCTTCTCGCGCCCCAGCTCCAGCATCGCCAGAAAATGGACAACCAGCCCGGGAACGCCCATCTCGGGATCGAACAGCGTCTCGAAACGGACGAACCCGCCCTGCTCCTGCAAGCTGCGCAAAATGATGCCCATGTGCTCGCGCACCGACAATTCCTCGCGGCCGATCTTGTGGTGCTTCTTCAGCCCCGCCTGGCGCACGATGGCCATCCAGGCGTCCTTGAGATCGTCGACCGATACCTCGGGCAGACGGACGAGCAGCGACTTCTCGACCAGCGTTTCGACCCAGAAGAATTCCCGCTCGGCCTGCGGCATCTCGTTGAGCTTCTGGCCGGCGAGCTTCATCTGCTCGTATTCCATCAGGCGACGCACCAGTTCGGCACGGGGGTCCTCCGCCTCGTCGCCCTCCGCCACTTTGGGGCGCGGCAACAACATGCGCGACTTGATCTC
>CALJZP010000055.1 GCA_937983545.1 uncultured Azonexus sp. | reverse complement strand
CTCCGGCGCCGAGCCCCGCTTCCTGAACAACCTGCCGGAAAACGACTTTGCCTTCGACTACGGCCAACTGAGCGATGCCGAATGGGCGCGCGTCCAGTTGTTCTACGTCTGCTCGCCGGGCAATCCGACCGGCAAGGTGCTGTCGCTGGAGGACTGGAAAACGCTGTTTGCGCTGTCCGACAAATATGGTTTCGTGATTGCCTCCGACGAGTGCTATTCGGAAATTTACTTCGACGAAGCCAACCCGCCGATTGGCGGGCTGCAGGCCGCGAAGCTGCTTGGCCGTGGAAACGAACGCCTGGTCATGTTCTCCAGCCTGTCCAAGCGCTCGAACGTGCCGGGCATGCGCTCCGGCTTCGTCGCCGGCGATGCGGCCATTCTCAAGAAATACCTGCTGTTCCGCACCTATCAGGGCTGCGCCATGTCCCCGCCGGTGCAGACCGCCTCCATCGCTGCCTGGAACGACGAAGCCCACGTCCTCGACAACCGCAACCAGTATCGCGAGAAATTTGCGGCGTGCACGCCGCTGGTTTCCGAGGTGCTGGGCACCGGCATGCCGGACGCCAGCTTCTACCTGTGGGCAAGAACCCCGATCGCCGACACCGAGTTCGCCCGCGGCTTGCTCGAACACTATAATGTCGTGGTTCTACCCGGCAGTTTCCTCGCCCGCAAATCGCAGGGTGTCAATCCGGGCGCCAATTTCATCCGCATTGCGCTGGTTGCCTCGCTGGCAGAGTGCCTCGAAGCAACCCAGCGCATCCGCCAATTCGCACAACAACTGTAACCAAGAGAGAACTTCACATGAGCCATCCGCTGCAAGCCACCATCGACGAACTTTGGGAAAAGCGCACCGAACTGACCACCCAATCGACCGACGCCATCAAGATCATCGAATCGGTGATCGCCGACCTCGACGCCGGCAAATTGCGCGTGGCCGAGAAGGTCAACGGCGAATGGACGGTGAACCAGTGGGCCAAGAAGGCGGTACTGCTCTCCTTCCGCACCCGCGACAACCGCATCCAGAAGGCCGGCGACATCAATTTCTACGACAAGGTCGACACCAAGTTCCAGGGCTGGACCGAAGAGCAGTTCAAGGCCGGCGGCTTCCGCGTCGTGCCGGGTGCCTTCGCGCGCAAGGGTTCTTTCATTGCCAAGAACGCCGTGCTGATGCCCTCCTACGTCAACATCGGCGCCTACGTCGATGAAGGCACCATGGTCGACACCTGGGCTACCGTCGGCTCCTGCGCGCAGATTGGCAAGAACGTTCACCTGTCCGGCGGCGTCGGTATCGGCGGCGTGCTGGAACCGATCCAGGCCGGCCCGGTCATCATCGAAGACAACTGCTTCATCGGCGCCCGCTCGGAAGTCGTCGAAGGCGTCGTCGTCGGTGAGAATTCGGTTATCTCGATGGGCGTTTACATCGGCCAGAGCACCCCGATTTACGACCGCGAAACCGGCGAAATCACCTACGGCAAGATCCCGCCGGGCTCCGTCGTCATCTCCGGCTCGCTGCCGAAGGACGGTGGCAAGTACAGCCTGTACGCCGCGATCATCGTCAAGAAGGTCGATGCCCAGACCCGCTCCAAGACCAGCATCAACGAGCTGCTGCGCGCCTAAGTTCCGTCAATCCACGAAGGTCTTGTCATGATCCTCGACAAACTGTTCCAGCTGATGGCCGAAAAGCAGGCCTCGGATATCTTCATTTCCGCAGGCGCGCCGATTCACATCAAGATCCAGGGCAACACGATCCCGGTCAACCAGCAGATCATGCTGCCGGACATGATCGAGAAGATCGCCTACGAACTGATGTCGCCGGACCAGATCAAGACCTTCGAGACGAACTGGGAGATGAACCTCTCCTTCGGCGTCCCCAACGTTGGCAACTTCCGTGTCAACATCTTCCGCCAGCGCGGCTCGACCAGCATCGTCGTCCGCTTCATCCTGGGCAACATCCCGGCCCTCGACGAACTCGGCCTGCCGAACATCCTCGGCGAGCTGATCATGGAAAAGCGCGGCCTGATCCTGATCGTCGGCGCCACCGGCTCGGGCAAGTCGACCACCCTCGCCTCCATGCTCGACCATCGCAATGCAAACCGTTCAGGGCATATCCTGACGGTCGAAGACCCGATCGAATTCCTGTTCAAACACAAGAAGTCGATCGTCAACCAGCGCGAAATCGGCATGGATACGCAGGACTGGCATTCGGCGCTGAAGAACGCCATGCGCCAGGCACCGGACTGCATCCTGATCGGCGAAATCCGGGACAAGGACACCATGCAGGCGGCCATCGCCTATGCACAAACCGGCCACCTCTGCCTGGCCACGCTGCACGCCAACAACAGCTACCACGCGCTGAACCGCATCATCAGTTTCTTCCCGGCCGAGAACCGCCCGGCACTGTTCCTCGATCTCTCGGTCGCCCTGCGTGCCATCGTCTCGCAGCGCCTGGTCAAGAAACCCGACGGCAAGCGTATCCCGACCTGCGAAATCATGCTCAACACCCGCCACATCAGCGAGTTGATCGAGCGCGGCGAAGTCCAGGGCATCAAGGACGCGATGGAACAAACCCTCGCACCGGGATCGCAAACCTTCGAACAGGATCTGTTCAATCTGTACAGCGCCGGCACCATTACCATCGACGAGGCCTTGGCCAATGCCGATTCGCCGACCAACCTGTCGTGGCTCATCAACAACTCCGAGTTCGGATCGAGCAACGGCAAGGATGACAAGAAGTCCGACGTTGCGCTGGAATTCGACAGTACCAATGAAGGCGGCGCATCGTTCAAGGAATTCACGCTCAGCCTCGCCGATCACGACGAAGAAACCCAATAAATGTCCGACCCCACACTGGAACTGGCGAAAAGTCTGATCGCCTGTCACTCCGTCACGCCCGAAGATGGCGGTTGCATGGAGATCATCGGTACCCGCCTGAAACCGCTGGGCTTCACCCTCGAATACATCAACCGCAATGGCGTCACCAACCTGTGGGCACGACGCGGCACCCAGGCACCGCTCTTCGTCTTCGCCGGCCACACCGATGTCGTGCCGACCGGCCCGCTGGAAAAATGGACCTCGCCGCCCTTTACCCCGGAAATCCGTGACGGCATGCTCTATGGCCGCGGCACGGCCGACATGAAGTCCTCGCTGGCGGCCTCGGTGACCGCAGTCGAAGCTTTCCTCGCCGCCACCCCGGACTTTCCGGGCTCGCTTGGTTTCCTGCTTACCTCCGATGAAGAAGGCGATGCCACCGACGGCACCGTCATCGTTGTCGAAACCCTGAAGGCACGCGGCGAAACCATCGATTTCTGCATCATCGGCGAACCCACGTCGGTCGATACCCTCGGCGACATGATCAAGAATGGCCGTCGCGGCTCGCTGTCCGGCGTGCTGACCGTCAAGGGCATCCAGTGCCACATCGCCTACCCGGAAAAGGGCCGCAACCCGATCCACGAAGCCGCGCCGGCGCTAGCTGAACTGGCCGCCACCGAATGGGATCAGGGCAACGAATACTACCAGCCGACAACCTGGCAGATTTCCAACATCCACGGCGGTACCGGTGCCACCAACGTCGTGCCCGGTAGCGTCGAGGTCAAGTTCAACTTCCGCTTCTCGACGGCGAGCACGCCGGAAGGGCTGCAAGCCCGCCTGTGTGCCATTCTGGATAAGCACGAGCTGGACTACGAGATCAAATGGACGCTCGGCGCCCGCCCCTTCCTCACCGGACGCGGACCGTTGGCCGATGCCGCGTCGACCGCCATCCGCGAGGTCTGCGGTATCGAAACCGAGCTATCGACGACGGGTGGCACCTCCGATGGACGCTTCATCGCCGACATCTGCAAGCAAATGCTGGAAATCGGCCCGGTCAACGCCACCAGCCACAAGATCGACGAGTGCATCACCGTCGACTCTTATCCCAAGCTATCTGCCGTCTATCGGCGCATTCTCGAACAAACCCTGAACGCATGAGCACCACCGCCACCACCGAACTGATCACCGTCCGCGACTATCTCCGCTACGCGGTCAGCCGTTTCACCGCCGCCAAGCTGTTCTTTGGCCATGGCAGCGACAACGCCTGGGATGAGGCGGTCTACCTGACGCTCCATACCTTGAGTCTTCCGCTCGACCGCCTGGAACCCTTCCTCGATGCCAGGCTGCTCCCCCATGAGCGCGAGGCACTGCTCGACATCTACCATCGTCGCTGCCAGGACCGCCTGCCGGCCGCCTACCTGACGCACGAAGCTTGGCTCGGCGAACACCGCTTCTATGTCGACGACCGCGTCATCGTCCCGCGCTCCTTTATCGCTGAACTGCTTGAGGAACAATTGGCCCCGTGGATCGATGATCCTTGGGCCATCGAATCAGCCCTCGATCTATGCACCGGTTCGGGGTGCCTGGCCATTCTGACGGCCATCGCTTTCCCCAATGCCGAAGTCGCCGCCGTCGACCTGTCTCCGGATGCCATTGCCGTCGCCGAACGCAATGTCGCCGATTACGGGCTCTACGAACGCATCGAGCTGATTCGCTCCGACGCATTCAAGAATCTGGATGGACGCAAGTTCGACCTGATCGTCTCGAATCCGCCGTACGTCAATGCCGAATCGGTGGCCGCGTTGCCGCCGGAATACCTGCACGAGCCGGAACTGGCACTGGGCTCGGGTGAAGACGGTCTCGATTTCACGCGCATCATCCTGCGCGAGGCAAAGAAGCATCTCACCGAGAACGGCATCCTGGTTGTCGAAATCGGCCACAACCGCGACGCCCTGGAAGCGGCCTACCCGACGCTGCCCTTCACCTGGCTCGACACTGCCGCTGGTGATGAATACGTCTTCCTGCTCCACGCCGCGGACCTGCCCGATTAAGTTCGCCGCTTGAGCAAGCTGTACGAACTGCCCAGCCCGTTCGAAGTCGAAACGGGCACGGTGCTGATGCACGAACCGTCCTGGGCCCGGGCTGGCGAGCTGCGCGCCCAGCTGCTCGACGAAAGCTATCCCAAGCCTTTTGTCATCGACGACGGAAAATCGCGCTTCCTGTATTTCAACGTCCGCCTGATGCAGAGCGAAATGTCGCTCAAGGCACCGAACGACCTGGCTATCCGCTACACGCAAAAGATGATGGCCTTCCTGCTCTTTCAGCCACGCCCGAAACGCATTGCGCTGATTGGCCTGGGCGGGGGCTCGCTGGTCAAGTTCTGTTACCACCGGATGCCCGGCACGCACATGACTGCCGTTGAACTCGACCCCGAGGTGATCGCCTTTCGCGATACCTTCCAGGTACCGCCGGACAACGAGCGCCTGCGCATCATCAACGGGGATGGCGCGGCGTTTCTCGAAACGGCCGACAAGGGCCTCGATGTCCTGCTTGTCGATGCTTTCGACAAGACCGGTTTCGCGCCCGGCCTGGCCAACCGAGAGTTCTTCGAGAACGCTTACGCCAAGCTGGCCGGCAACGGGGTGCTGGTCATCAATCTGGCCGGCGAGAAGGAAAGCTACGCCGGACTGATCGGTGAGGTCATGCACGTTTTCGATGATCAGGTAATCGTCATTTCGGTACCTGACGACGGCAACCACGTGCTGTATGCCTTCAAGGAAAGCTACTTCGAGCCGCGCTGGCGCTGGTTGCACAATTACGCCAAGGAGCTGCGCGCCAAGTTCGGCCTGGACTTTCCGGCTTTCGTGCAAAAGATGGAACGTTCCAGCAAGCTGGGCTTCGCCCGCCGCGAAGCCATCCGGCGGCGCTGAACGCTCCGTTCAGCGCAATTCGGCCAGGATAGCCGTCAGCAGTTGCCAGCAGCGGGCCACCGACGCCACCTCGACCCGCTCCCCCGGCGCATGTGCCCCGCGTATGCTCGGCCCGAAGGACACAATATCGAGGCCGGGATATTTGGCGCCGACGATGCCGCACTCCAGGCCGGCATGAATCACCTGAACGCTCGAATCGGCAGCGAAATCGCGCTTATAGACCGCCTGGCAGATTTTCAACAACGCTGACGCCGGATTCGGTGCCCATCCGGGATAGTAACCATCCTTCACCGCCGCCGTACCGCCCAGCGCCCACAGACTGGCGATCTCGTCGGCCAGCGCCAAACTGCAGCTGTCGCGCAACGAGCGCACCATGAAATTGCACGAACCGCCCGCCGGCCCCAGATTGACCATACCGAGATTGTTCGACGTTTCGACCACGCCAGACACCTGCCGGCTCATCGAGCGCACGCCGTGCGGTGCCGCATGCAAGCTCGCCAGCCAGAGCGCTTGTTCGTCAGGCGACAACAGGGAATCCGGCGCACACGGCGAAACGACCAGAACCAGCCCATCGTCAATCCCTTGCAGTTCGCTGCGCAGCAGCGCCTGAAGTTCCGCCACGGCAGCGGCCAGACTATCGCCCATCCCCCGAGGCAGCGCAAACGAAGCGGCCGCCTCGCGCGGCAAGGCATTGCGTGCCGTACCACCCTGCAATTCCGCCAAGCGCAGGGGGAAATCCGATTCCAGCCGGCGCAGCACGCGCACCAGCAACTTGATGGCGTTGCCGCGCCCCTCATGGATATCGACACCGGAATGCCCGCCACGCAAGCCGCTCAACGCGATCTGCCATCCCTGATGGTCGTCGGGCATCGCATCCGGCCGGCCCGGACGCTCGACGTTGACATCCAGTCCGCCGGCGCAGCCGAGATAAAACTCGCCCCATTCCTCGGTGTCCAGATTCAGCATCAAGCGACCCCGCAATACCCCTTGGGCCAAGCCGCGCGCGCCGCCCATGCCGGCCTCTTCATCGACCGTCAACAAGGCCTCGATCGGGCCGTGCGCGATATCCCGGCTGTCGAGAACGGCCAGAATCAGCGCCACACCGATTCCGTTATCGGCTCCCAGTGTGGTTTTCTCAGCCACCAGCCAGCCATCGTCGAGAACCGGAACGATCGGATCGCGCAGGAAATCGTGAGCGCTGTCACTATTTTTCTGGCAAACCATATCGAGATGCGCCTGCAACACCACGCCCGGAGCATGTTCGCGCCCCGCCGTTGCCGGCTTGCGAATAAGCAGATTGCCTGCCGCATCGACCTCCGCCGCCAATCTGCGCTCATGCGCCCAGGCCAGCAACTCGGCGCGCAAGGCCGCCTCATGCTTGGAAGCCCGAGGAATGCGACAGAGGGTAGCGAAATGTGCCCACACGGCAG
>CALJZP010000054.1 GCA_937983545.1 uncultured Azonexus sp. | reverse complement strand
ATCGGCATTCTGGCGGCGATTGCGCTGCCGGCTTATCAGGATTACACCAACCGCGCGAAGGCCTCAGAACTCGTGCTCGCCGGCAGCTCGGCTCGCACCTGCGTGACCGAGATCGTCCAGTCGAGCGGCTGGACCAATCTGGGCAGCTGTGCCTCCGGATTTTCGGCGACGCAGTACGTGTCGGATCTTGATATAGATGATGATGGCGTTATTACGGTCACCGGCAAGGGCTTCAGTGAGGCTGTGACGGTCACGCTCACGGCGAGCGATACCGGCGCGAACTCCATCGGCGCATGGGTTTGCAGGGGCACCCCCATCAAGTGGATGCCCGGCTCCTGCCGCGGCTGATCATCCGCTCTGCTTAAACCAGATGACCCCGGCCTCTGCCGGGGTCATTATTTATGCCACGCGTCTCAAACCACCCGCAGCTCCCCATGTTGCGGCGAACGATCATTCGCCTACTGGCCGGTCTCGCTGCGCTCTCGTTCATCTTTCTGATCTATCTGCCGGGCACGACCGGCGCCCTGTATTACGACGACTACAATGCGCTCAACCGCATGGGCGCCATCGAATCATTTGACGATGCAAAATCGTTTGTCCTGGGCGGTACGGCAGGCCCGCTGGGTCGGCCCATCGCCTTGTTGAGTTATTTGCCGCATGCAGACCGTTGGCCGGACAGCAGTACGGGCATACTGCGCGACAACACAATCATTCATGCCTTCAATGCCCTTCTATTGGGAATACTGGCCTTTCTGATTCTCCGGCTGCGCCCTGAGCCGGAAAATGCGTATCCCGTCTTCTGGATCGCGCTGGGTGCGGCGCTTCTATGGGCCGTCATGCCGATCAATGCCTCGGCCAGCCTGATCGCGATTCAACGCATGACCACCCTTGCAGCCACCTTCGGGCTGCTGGGTCTCATTGGTTTCGTGGCCGGCTATCACGTGCAGCGCAACCATCCCGTCGGCGGCCTGTTCGTTCAGTTTGGCGCGCTCGGACTGGGCACGCTCCTGGCGGTATTCACCAAGGAATCAGGCGCATTGGTCCCCGTTTATGCGCTCGTGATCGATGCCGTCTTGCTACGACACCTGCCGCTACCCAACCCGTGGCGGAACATCCGCCGTGGGTCATTGTGGCTGGCCTTCCTTGCCGTGTTCGCCTTTGTCGCATGGAGCGGACGCGACCTGTTCACAGTGAATGACTTTCGCGGCTTTAGTTCGTGGGAACGCCTGCAAACTGAGGCCGTGATCGTCTGGGAATACCTGCGCCTGACGTTGATGCCCCTGCCAACCGCCTTTGGCCCGTTCCACGACCACCGCGCCGGAAACGAATTTACCGGCCTGAGCGCCCTCCTCGCGGCACTCGGCTGGCTCGCACTGCTTATGACCGCGCTATGGGTACACCGCCGCTGGCGCAATCCCTGGCCGCTGTACGCCCTGCTGTGGTTTTTCACCGGGCACCTGCTGGAGTCGACCACCATCCTTCTGGAGCCCTATTTCGAGCACCGGAACTATCTGGCGACCTTCGGCCTATGCCTGATGCTCGCCGTTGCCGCGGGGCACGCCCCGGGGCAACTGCGCAGGGTCGCCCCCCTTCTGTTCGGGCTGGTGATCCTGCTCAATGCCGCGATCCTCTACAGCATGACGTCACTCTGGGGAAAGCCCCTGGAGGCTGCCCAGATGTGGGCAGAACGCAACCCCGGCTCCGCGCGTGCCGCGCTCCATTCGGTCTTTGTCGAGTTCGGCGCCCCGAACCGCACGACTGCCGATCTGAATGATGAAATGATCGTTTTTGAACGCCGCCGCTTTGCATTGACCGTATTGGACCGCACGGCGCGCGTTTGCCCTGAATGCCTGGATGTTCGCATGCAGGCCCTGCTGCATGCCTGCCTCGTCGAGGCCCCCGATGATGTAAGGGGGCGCTTCGATGCATTGCTTGCCATGAGCAATTCGGCGTCCATCAACATCAGTGTCGCCGACGGGGTATTTGCACTGGATCAGCTCATCGAGCGTGAGGCTTGCCCGCCACTGACGGGGGGCGATGCCACCGATCTTGTCGACCGAATCATCACAGGCAGCCACTATTTGGCCCCCGCACTGCATGCGCGCCTGCTTTTTGTTTCAGCCAAGATTGCCGATGCGGCAGGCGACATGGCGGAAGCCGAATCCAGACTGCATTCTGCCGAAGGCGTTGCGCCCACGGCGATGCCTGTCCTTCAGTTTCAAGTCTATCTCTACAACAAGCTCGGGCGCTTCAGTGACGCATTGGCAGCAGTTGCGCGCCGCCGGTCGATGGACCGTAGCGGCACGGCGATGTCTGATGCGGCCCTGGACGAGCTGACATCATTAATCAAATCAACGCGCAACGACTCCACTGCGGAATGAAGATACAACAGCCGTCAATCGATGCAGTGCTGATCATCAGGAGGAGAGGCATATGAAAGGGTCGTCAAGGAAAGCTGGATTTACCCTGATCGAGCTGATGATTGTGCTTGCCATCATCGGGATTCTTGCCGCCATCGCGATCGCGTCCTACATGCGATACGCAGGACGCGCTCAAGTTTCTGAAGGCCTGATCGCGGCCGATGCAGGAAAGTTGTACGCCTATACGGATTTATTACTCAACAAGGCATGGCCCATGCCTCTTACATCGGTCTACACCTTCAAGCCCAGCCAGTTCGTCGCAAACATTGAAGGGACGGTCGATGCCGGTGACCCGAATTATTACCGGGTCACCGTGACGATGAGTGATCAGACGGTTTTCCCTGTCCAGGGAAAGCAGCTCGCCTTCTGGACGAGCGACGGCGGCAAGCACTGGTATTGCGGCCCGGCACCCGGCGCATCCCCTCTCAATGAAAATTACCTCAGCGCAAATTGCCGGACGACCCATCCGTAAGCACAAGGATCGACGACATCAGAAGAAACCCGCCCATATGCGATTCTGTCTGCAAAACCCGACGCCGCCCTGCTTGCGCCCGCACGCCAGAGGTCGGGGCGCGTCCGACGACTTGGGCAAGCCTTGCCCGCCCCGGCAAGGGCCTATAATGTCGCCTCGTTCGCACACCAAGGAGCGCCGCCATGGATGACAGAGACATGAACCAGATCGAGACGATGATGACCCGCGTTGTCGGGGTTTTTGCCGAAGATGTCCGGCACAAGCTGGAGATCGTCTGTGACGGTCAACAGATGCTTGCGGAACGCATGGACCGACTTGACACACGGATAGACGGTCTCGAAACCGGTCTTGAGCGTGTCGAAGTCCGCCTCACGCATGTAGAAACCCGCCTCACGCATGTAGAAACCCGCCTCGATCGGGTCGAGACCCGGCTTGATTCCGTCGAGGTGAAGATCGATGGTGTCGCCTCTGACTTGACTGCACACCGCCGCGACACCGAGGCCCACCCGAGGCCGTATCAGGTGCGCGAGGACTGAATGAGCATCTCCATCGTCATCCCCGCCCGCAACGAGGCCGCCGCGCTCCGGACGCTGCTGCCGCGCATCCTCGAACTCGGTATCGCCGGCGA
>CALJZP010000053.1 GCA_937983545.1 uncultured Azonexus sp. | reverse complement strand
CCTCACCGCGCATGTGGTTTACGACCAGACCTACTCCGCCGAGAAAGTTTTGATGCCCGCCTTACAGACGGTGTTGGCCAACCGCTTCAAGGTAGTCCACACGACGCTGCAATGCGAAACAAAACCCTGTGCCCACCAACCGGAAGGTTGCACCTACGTCGGCAGCACACCCGAGTACGACGATAACCCAAATTTTCATTAACCGATTTATCAACTGACATGGAGCTCCCATGAAACTTTCCACGGTACTTTCAACGTTACTCCTTGCTTGCTTCGTCAATCTGGCATCCGCTGCGGACGACCATAAGGGCCATGCCCATACCGAGAAACCGGGCCAGTCCCACGCCCATGACGCCAAGCCACAGCATGGTGGCGTCGTATCGGTCATCAAGGACATCAACTACGAGTTGGTGGCGAAGGCAGATTCCCTCACGCTCTACGTGACCGATCACGACCAGCCTGTCGATACCCGGAATGCGTCAGCTACCATAACGCTGCTGTCTGCATCAGACAAGACCGAAGCCAAATTGCTGCCAGCTGGAAGTAACCAGTTGCGTGCCCAAGGAGCCTTCAAGATCCAAGCCGGCACAAAGGCTGTTGCCATAGTCAAGCTCGGCGACAAGCCTGGCCAGAGTGTTCGTTTCGTCCTGAATTAGGCGAGATGCTCACCTTACCGTCCATTCGTTCACTGACAGCCCAGGCAAGGGGGCAGTGCAATGCGTGGGCGGTACCCCTTAGGAAATCGGACACAGCCAATAGCTCCCACGGCCGCATTTCATCCAACGAGTTTCTATGTCTGAGATTTCAGCTTTGTTCCCGGTAAGGCCGGGGGGATTTATTGGAAATGCAGCGCCTCGCATCTCCGACGCAGGTGAAACTCAAAGCTCGGCAACATTTTCTAGCATCCTTGAAAACGCCGTCGCACGTTCGGCGGCTGCCAATGTTGCCTCAAGCGACAATCTCGACCCCGCCGGGAAATTGACTCTTGGCACAACCCATTCATCTCACTTACCAGCGAACGAGAGCGGCTTAGGCAAGAAAAACGAGGATTTCCAACAAAAAATGCTCGGAATAAGGGCCTATAGGCAGCAAATTCTTGCGTCTAATATCGCCAACGCTGACACCCCTGGCTACAAAGCGATGGATATTGAAATTGCTGAGGCCGCTGGTGGCGATCAATCTGCTCCTCTTCCGTTAAACGTCTCCTCACTGGGGCATTTCAAGGGCAATTCTTCTTGGCAATCGCCACCCGTAAGTCTGAAATATCATGTTCCCTCTCAGGCTGCGGATGACGGAAATACTGTGGAAATGGATGTTGAGCGCCAGAAATTCGCAGAGAACTCATTGATGTATCAATTCTCCCTTGATCGGGTTGGTGGTGAGTTCAAGCACATGAAAGAGCTGTTTCAATCCCTGAAATAGCGAACCAGCATATTTTATGCTCCTGCGACGGGTATCCCAATTGTCATTGACTAGCGATTGATGAGGGTCTGGGAAGTGGTTCTGCTCAATATTTATGCAGATTCGATTTCCGTACGGCGGAGGCAACTCCCCCCTACTCCCATTGTTGATCATCGTGCCGGTGGAGCACTCGGGTCGGGTTACCCGGAAGCGAAACGCCGGGCAGGTCACAGCGAGGTAGACGACTTCCTGATGAGGGAACAGACCCTAGTCAAGTTGCGCGACGAAGGCGTCTCGGAAAACAAGATCACCGTCTCCCGCTTCAAGGGCCTCGGCGAAATGAATCCCGACCAGCTCTGGGAAACCACGCTGTGCCCTGACACCCGCCGCCTCGTGCCCTTCCAGGCCGACCGCGAGACGATCAAACAGATGACTGCCACCTTCACGCTGCTCATGGGCAAGGGCGAAGCAGCCGGCCGCCGGGCCTGGATGGAAAAGGACGGCGGGCTGGTCGAGGCGGACGTCTGAACACAAAAGGGGCTGACATCAGCCAGCCCCTTCATGCACGAGTGATCAACGCTAATCAGAAAGCGTACTTGACCCCGACCTGAAGCAGGCGTGGCATGCCTACCTGAATGCCTCGGGTGCGATCGACGATGTAGGTCTTGTCGAACAGGTTCTTCCCGGTGACAAACGCCGACAGTGCCTTGTCGAAGCGATAGTTGAGCGCCGTATTCCACACGGTGTAAGCCGCAATTTCGCCCTTTTGCCCGTCAGCTGTCGGCGCGAGCGTATTGGCAAAATCGGAGTACTGACTACCGACATACTGGGCTTCGATTTCGCCCCTGAAAGGGCCTACGCCATAGCCGATAGCGGCCGTCAGCGTATGTTCGGGTGCATATGCCTGGCGATTGCCCTGGACACCAACGATTGCGCCGCTGGCAACATTGCGGAAAGCCTCAGTTTGTTCTGCGGTCGGCAACCACGTGTAGGCCATGCGACCAAATACGCCATTGGAGAGTTCGGCATTGGCCGCCAATTCAAGCCCTTCGAACAAGGCCTTGCCCTGGGAAAGCGGCGTGCTGCCACCGGCAATTGAGCCAACGGCAATCAGGTTGTCGTAATCGTTGCGGAAATAGGCCGCCTGAACGGAAACGCCTTGCAGCGGCTGAGCGCGAACACCGAATTCAAAATTCAGCGATTTTTCGTAATCCACATCCACCACGGTACCCGTGCCGCCAATCAGATCCTCGACGCGTGGAGGCGCAAAACCCTTGTGCAGGCTGGTGAAGACAGTCAAGGTCGGCATCGGGTTCCAGGTCGCGCCAACCCCCGGCGTGAAGGCATGAACGCTGGTTTCACCGCTCTGACCGGTCAGCCGATTGGTCCGTTCGGCTTTGATCGATTCATAACGGGCAATCGGCGTCACGCTGAACTGGCCAATGTCGAAACGATTGGCAACGAAGCCGGAGTAGGCGCTGGTCTGGCGAAGATTATTCTCGGCCACGGTACCGGTACGCGCTGTCGGGCTGGTGCCGTTGATCTGTATGCGATTCTGCTCCTCGAAATGAGCGCGAACCCCCGCCTGGAATTCACCCAGGCCATGCGCCACGGTCAAACGCGGTTCGATACCCCAGGTTTCGTAACTGCGCAGACGGCCCTGGACGGAGTTGCAGGTATCGGGGTTGATCGTAACGCCGGCCAGGCGGGAAGGATTCAATGCGGCGCACTGTGCATCCTGACTGTTGCTGGCCTGACGCCACCAATCGCGATCGAACTTCGAGTAATAGACGCTCGTCGTCAGGGTTGACTTGTCGTCGATCAGGAAATCATGGGTCGCGGAAAGCCCGACCCGTTCCGCTTCAAACCGATCATTCTTGAACGGATTGTAGCGTGCCCCCAAGCGGTCGAACTCGGCCTGGGTCAAGCCGGAATAGGTCAGCATCGAATCTTCCTTGTAGAAGTTCCCGCGCACGGTGATCGCATGCCGCTCGCTCAACATGGCGCCATACTTGATATTGAGGTCGTCCAGCTTGTGATTCATGTTGTCCCGGGCACCGTCGCCTTCCTTGTGCCCGTAATCCAGCGTGAAACCGCCGCCACCCACATTCACCTTGCCGTTGAAGTAGTCGCGGTTGCCGACGACACCCTGGACATAACCCCCAAAGCTCTGGCGCGGTGCCGGCGTAATGTAGTTCACGACGCCACCAACAGTTTGCGGGCCGAACAGCAAGGAACTTGCCCCCTTCAGAACTTCGATCCGCTCGTAACGATCCACCATCGGATGGTAGTAGCTGGCATTGTCACCATAAGGCGCGTACGCCAGCGGCAAGCCATCTTCGAGCAGGGTGATCTTGGTTGAACGCGTCGGGTTCAGGCCACGCATGGCAATATTGGGGCGCAAACCGAAACCCTCTTCATCGCGGGCATGAACACCGGGAACTTTGCGCAAGGCTTCATTCACGGTGAAAACGTGAGAATCCTCCAGTTCCTTCTTGCCCAGAATCTGGCCGGCTCCACCCAGGGTCGACAGATTTTCTTCGCTACCGATCACCTGAATGGTAGCCAAGGTTTTATCAGGGTCGCCTTCCTTGGCATAGACAGCCGGAACGCAAGCATATGCTGCGGCAATCGCCAGCACGAGCGGGGTGGGAGAAAATGAACTTCTCGATAAGCAATACATCATGGAGACTCTCCGAAGGCGTTTTAGCGATACTGGCTGGCTGCCTAGGAAAGATCCATCGGTTGCTGGCTTGCAGTTTGGTTAGAACAACAGACCAAGATTGTAAATAAAAGTAAGTCGCATTCCAATTCATGGATTCATGAAAGCCCTTGGGACGCAAATTGCAAGGAAGCCAACCGTCGATTTCGTACCATTCCTAGATTGGTTTTCCCCTTTGCCAGCCATCACAACAAATAATCAACCATTATCACGTCTTAGTTTTACTGTTTTTTAAGCCTTGAATTATAAATATTTAGTATGTAATATTGTATTACATACCACAGTACGAAATTCGAGGGTGTCATGGCCAGAGCCGGAATCTACAAGTCAGAAGTCGTCAGAGCACGGAACAATCTGTTGGCGATTGGACGCCATCCGTCCATTGACGCCATCCGCGTCGAGCTTGGTAATACTGGCTCGAAAGCCACGATTCATCGTTACCTCAAGGAAATCGAGGAAGAGGAAGGTGGCAATGCCGGCACTCAGGTCGCGGTCAGCGAAGCCATCCAGGATTTGTCGGCCCGGCTGGCGGAGCGCCTGCATCAGGAAGCCGACCAGCGCTTGGCGGCACTGACTGACAAGCACAAGGCGGAAATTGCTGCGTTGAATGACGCTATGGCTGCATTACGTAACGAAAGCGAATCGTTCCGTGGGCAGGCTGAGCGCCAGGCCATCGATCTGTCCACGGAAAAAACCACACATGCGAACACCATGGCGGCGCTCCAGGAAGAACGGATTGCCCGGGCTCAAATGGCTCAGCGCATTCAGGACATGGAAGGACTGCTAGCCAAGGAGGAAACGCATCGTCTTTCCCTGGAAGAGAAGCATCAACACGCCCGGGAGGCGCTGGAACATTTCCGTGCTGCGGCCAAGGAACAACGGGAACAAGATCAACGGCAATCCGAACAACAGATTCAGTTCCTGCAGGGCGAATTGCGCTCTGCCAAGGACACGGTGAATACCAAGCAGCAGGAACTCATCCGCAGCCATGAGGACAATGCCCGGCTATCGAGCGAACTGACCCATGCGCGCAGTGAACTTCATCGACAAGAAGGCGAGGTGCGATCACTGCGTTCGGTCAAAGAGCAGTTGGCCGTCGCCGAGGTGAAAAACCAGCAGTTGTCGGATCAGTTGGCGCAAGCCAACGGGCGAGTGGCCGATCTGGACAAGGAAAATCAAGCGAACGTCAGCAAGCTACGGGAGGCTGCGGAAACGGAGCAGCGGCTGGAATCCGAACTGATGGCGGCAAAATCCGTTGTCGTCAGCCACGAGAAAATCTTTGAAAGGCTCGCGGCATTGCAGGCACCACAGGCAAAGAGCGTCAACGCAAAGAAGAATAGTGTTGACAGTCAAAATTCGCTTTTTAATTCAGAAGAGTAGGCCGATTTTCGGGGAATTTTTCATGAATCCCGGCCAACCCTCAATACACGCGCGCCCTGCTCGACGCGGTTCCGGGCCGTCACTGGACGCCGCCGAGCTTCGCCAGCGACATCGAACGCATTGCCGCCTGAAGACGGCCCTCAAATTACGGAAATCCCATGTCAAATCAACTCCCCCGCCTTGACCACGTGGTCATCAACGTCACCCACCAACTCGACGAATCGCTGGCGCAATATCGCCGCCTTGGCTTCGTGCTGACCCCGCGCGGCCACCACTCGCTCGGTTCAAGCAACCATCTCGCCATTTTTGGTGACGACTACCTTGAACTGCTCGGCTACGAGCCCCAGAACGCCGAGCGCGCCGCCAGCTTCTGGGGCAAGCTGCAAGGCCTGTCCGGCCTCGTTTTCAAAACCAGCGATTCGGATGCACTGTTTGCTGACTTGCGCCAACGGGGTGTCCGTCTCGACGGCGAAGGGCCGCAGGCCTTTTTCCGCCCGGTCGAACTGCCCGATGGCAGTTCGCGCGATGCCCGTTTCCGCACGGTCCGTCTCGACCCGGCAGCGATTCCCAATGGCCGCCTCTTCTTCTGCCACCATCTCGATGCCGATCTCGTCTGGCGCAAGGAATGGCAGAGCCATGCCAACGGCGTCGAGGCGATCACCGGCGCCATCGTCGAAGCACGCGATCCGGCAACCTCGATCAAGTTGTTGGCGCAAACCTTCGGCGCCGAGCACGTCTCGGCCATTGACGGCGGCTGGCGTCTGAATGCCGGCAAGACCACGGTCGACTACCTGACGCCGGAAGCCGTCGCTCAGCGTTTTGGCGACGCGGCCGTGCACAGTCCCAACGAGCATGACCGCAAGGTGGCATTGGTCTTCAGAACCGCCTCGCTAGCTCAGGCGCGTGCAGCCTTGATCGCCGGTAATGTGGCCTTCCGCGAGGAGAAGGCTGGTGAAATTCTGGTGCCGGCCAGCGAAGCCTTCGGCGTCGCCCTGGTCTTTAGCGAATAAGCGGAGAGAACGCCATGTCCAAGCTGACGACGCCATCCTTGCCGTCCTTATGGTCGGCAACCGCCTTGCCGCCACCGGCCACCACCCGCCTCGAAGCGTCGGTCGATGCCGACGTGGTCATCATCGGTGCCGGTTATGCCGGCCTTTCCGCCGCCCTGCATCTGGCCGAAAAAGGCCGCCAGGTGGTGGTGCTCGAAGCCGGCGAAATCGGCCATGGCGGCGCCGGGCGCAATAACGGCATGGTCATCCCGACCCTGTCGCGCGCCTTCCCGGACGATCTGCGTGCCCGCTTCGGCAACGAACGCGGCGAGCGGATGGCCCGGCTGATCGGCC
>CALJZP010000052.1 GCA_937983545.1 uncultured Azonexus sp. | reverse complement strand
CGCGGACGATGCGTTTCTGGATCGTCGGCACCTGTTCGGGGGGCATTTCGACGCCGAGATCGCCACGGGCGACCATGACCGCATCCGCTGCCTCGACGATGGGGTCGAGGCTGAGAATGGCCATCGGTTTTTCCAGTTTGGCCACGATGCCGGCCTGATCCTGCACGATGGCCTTGATCTCGCTGATGTCCTCGGCGCGCTGGACGAAGGAGAGCGCCACCCAGTCCACGCCGAGCGCCAGGCCGAAGGCAAGATCGGCCTTGTCCTTGGCGGTCAGCGCGGACAGCGGCAGGACGACGCCGGGCACATTGACGCCTTTGCGGTCGGATACCGTGCCGCCGGCGATCACCCTGGTCTGCGCGAAGTCCGGGCCGCACGCCTCGACGCGCAGGCGGACCCGGCCGTCGTCGATGAGCAGATCGGTGCCGGCCTCCAGCGCGGCGAATATTTCGGGATGCGGCAGCGGTGCGCGAGCGGCGTCGCCCGCCGTCGCCGTATCGAGATCGAGCCGGAAAGCGGCGCCTTCTTCGAGCCGCACCGGCCCGGCGGCAAAGGTGCCGAGGCGCAGCTTGGGGCCCTGCAAGTCGATCAGGATGCCGACCGGGCGGCTCAATTCACGCTCGATGCGGCGGATGAACTCATGGTTGCGCCGGTGATCGTCGTGGCTGCCGTGGCTGAAATTCAGCCGGAACACGTCGGCTCCGGCTTCGAACAGGGCGCGAATGGTGTCCGGATCCGCACTGGAAGGCCCCAGAGTGGCCACAATCTTGGCATTGCGTTTTCTGTACATGGTCTGTCGCTTGGGTGGGTGGCTCAGGCTTCTGCCCGGCCGGTGATCAGAATGGCCCGGAAATCGTTCACATTGGTCAGCGTCGGGCCGGTGATGACGGAATCGCCGAGGGTGCCGAAAAAGCCGTGGCCGTTGTTGGCGTCGAGGCTGTCCCTGGGGCGCAAGCCCAGCCGCCATGCCCGCTCCAGGCTGTCCGGAGCGATGAACGCGCCGGCGATCTCCTCCTGGCCGTCGACGCCATCGGTGTCGCCGGCCAGCGCATAGACCCCCGGCTCGCCATCGAGAGCGATACCCAGGGAGAGCAGGAATTCGACGTTGCGTCCGCCGCGTCCTTCGCCGCGAACGGTAACCGTGGTTTCGCCGCCGGAGATCAGCACGCACGGGGTCTTGAACGGCAGGTCGTGGCGGGCGACCTGGCGGGCCAGCGCGGCGAGCACCTTGCCGACATCCCGCGCCTCGCCTTCGATGCTGTCGCTCAGGACATACGCCGGAATGCCGGCCCGCGATGCCACCTCGGCTGCCCGGGCAAGCGCCATCTGCGGCGCGGCGACGATGCGGGTGATCGCCTGCGCCAGCCGCGGATCGTCCGGCTTGACCGACTCGCCTTCGCCGCTTTCCAGCACCCGGCGCACGCTATCCGGCAGAGCGATGTCGTAGCGGCGCACGATGGCGAGCGCATCGGCGCAGGTGGTCGGGTCGCCGACGGTCGGTCCGGAGGCGATGTCGCACGGATTGTCGCCCGGTACGTCGGAAATCAGCAGGGTGACCACCTTGGCCGGATGGCAGGCCGCGGCCAGCCGCCCGCCCTTGACCTTCGACAGGTGGCGGCGCACGCAATTCATCTCGCTGATCGTTGCGCCCGAGGCGAGCAGGGCGCGATTGACCGCCTGCTTGTCGGCCAGCGAGATGCCGTCCAGCGGCAGGGCCAGCAGCGCCGAGCCGCCGCCGGAAATCAGGCAGAGGACGATGTCGTCGGCGGTCAGGCCGGCGACGCGGTCGAGGATGCGCTGTGCCGCCGCCAGGCCGGCTGCGTCGGGTACCGGATGCGCCGCTTCGACGATCTCGATGCGTTGGCAGGGCACGCCGTAACCGTAGCGGGTGACGACCAGGCCGCTCAGCTCGCCCGGCCAGTGTTCTTCGACGGCCCGTGCCATGGCGGCGGAGGCCTTGCCGGCACCGATGACAATCAGCCGTCCCCGGGGAGGTTCAGGCAGATGTTCCGGAATGCAGCGATGGGGCTGGGCCGCTTCGATGGCAGCCTGGAACATCGAGGCCAGTAGATCGCGCGGAGGAATGGCGTGAGTCATGACAAAAACCCTTGAAAGTTTCGATGGCGGCGCAGTGCATGCCCCGCGCCGCCGCTCGTTCAGCGATTGACCACCTTGGCCGGTACGCGCAGCACCAGCATGGCGCCCAGGAAGAGTACACCGGAGAGTACATAGAGCGCGACTGTGGTGCCGCCGGTGGCGTCCTTGATCCAGCCGACCAGGAAGGGGCTGACGAAACCGGCTATCTGGCCGAGGGAGTTGATCAGCGCCAGGCCGCCGGCTGCGGCGGCGCTGCCCAGAAAGGCGGTCGGCAGCGGCCAGAACATCGGCAGGCCGGCCAGGGCGCCCATGGTGGCGAAAGAGAGGCCGACGAGGGCCAGCGTCGTGTTGCTGCCCGCCTGGGTGGCCAGCATCAGGCCGAACAATCCCATCAGCAGGGGAGCGCTGAGGTGCCAGCGGCGTTCCTTGCGGGCATCGCCGGAGCGGCCGATCCAGATCATGAAGATGCTTGCGCAGAGGTAGGGAATGGCGCTGATCCAGCCGACCATGGCGGGTGTTTGGAAACCGAGCGACTTGACGATGGTGGGCAGCCAGAAGTTGATGGCGTACACGCCCATCTGGATGCAGAAGTAAATCAGGCCGAGCAGCCAGACGTTCTTGTTCTTCAGCACGCTGGCGAAGGTGTCGGCCGCCGTGCTGGTTTCCCGGCGCAGCTTCTCGTCCTTTTCCAGTTCGGCGCGGAGCATCGCCTTCTCATCGTCGCTCAGCCATTTTGCCTGGTCGATTCCGTCGTTGAGCAGGAGATAGACGAGGAAGCCGAGCAGCACCGTCGGCAGCCCCTGGAGCAGGAACATCCACTGCCAGCCGGCCATGCCGCCCTGACCGGCGAAGGATTGCATCATCCAGCCCGACAGCGGGCTGCCCAGCACGCCGGACATCGGGATGGCCGACATGAACAGGCCCATGATGCGACCGCGCCGGGAAGCCGGAAACCAGCTGGTGAAATAGAGGACGATGCCCGGGAAAAAGCCGGCCTCGAATACCCCGGTGATGAAGCGCAGGGTGTAGAACTGCTCCGGCGTCTGGACGAACATCAGCGAGGCCGAGGCGGTGCCCCAGGCGACCATCAGCGTCCCGATCACCTTGCGCGCGCCGAGCTTGTGCAGCAGCAGATTGCTCGGCACGCCGCTGAGGACGTAACCGATGAAGAAGATGCCGGCGCCCAGACCGTAGATCGTTTCGCTCCATTTCAGCGCGTCGAGCATCTGCAGCTTGGCGAAGCCGACGTTTACCCGGTCCAGATAATTGAACAGGTAACAGACGAAAATGAACGGAATCAGGTGGAAGGTGACCTTCCGGTAGGCATTTTCCAGGGTGCTCGGATCGCCCCCTCCGGCGACGGACAGTGCGCCGCTTCCAGCAGTAGTCATGTTTGTCTCCTTTTTCGATGATGGTGCCCTGAGGCAACGTCATCGTAGAAGGCAGCGTGTTTTTGGGCATTGGGCAAAAACACAAAAATTAAACATCGGTTAATTTATTTATTGTTCAAATGCACTATTCTTGCGGGAAGGCTTTCTAACGAGAAACAAGCATGATGATCGCTCCCGAACTGGCCCAGGAAATCGTCGAACGGGCAATGCAGGTGCTGCCGCTCAATGTCAATGTGATGGATGCACGCGGCATCATCATCGCCAGCGGTACCCCTGAAAGAATTGGCGACCTGCATGCCGGCGCCCAGATGGTGCTGGCTCGCGGCGCTGCCGTCGAAATCGACCATGCGGCGACGAGCAGCCTGCCCGGTGCCAGGGCAGGCATCAACCTGCCGCTCTATGGGCGCGGCGAGATTTGCGGCGTGGTCGGCATTACCGGCACTCCGGACGAGGTTCGCCAGTTCGGGCAACTGTTGCGCATCACCGCCGAGATGATCATCGAGCAGGCCTTGCTGACCGGCGAACTGCAGCGCGAGCGGCGCTACCGCGAGGAGTTTGTCTTCCAGTTGCTGAAACGCACCGGCGTTTCGCAGGAAAGTATGGCGGCCTGGGCGGCACGGCTAGGCATCGATCTCAGCCTGCCGCACACGGTAACGGTGCTGCACGTTGGTGCCGACGACACCGAGCCCGATCGCCAGCTTCTCGACCTGCAGCGCGCCCAGGGCGAACTGCTGAACCGCTGGGAAGACCTGCCCACCGCCGTGCTTTCCCCGTGCGAGCTGGCGATTCTGGAACCTTTCGAGCGCTCGGAGCATCCCGCCGAATGCGCGCGGCAGGCACTGCTTCGCCTGAGCGAGCTGAACGCCCTTGTCGAGCAGCGACTCGAACTCGACTACATGCTGACGTCCGGTGTCGCCTTGCCGGGAATCGCCGGCGCCTCTGCTTCCTACCAGTCCGCCGCGACCACCTTTGCCATTGCCCGGCAGCGCGGCGTCAAGCGCCCTTACGCTTCCTTTTACGAACATACGCTGCCGGTGCTCCTGGTCGACCTGGACCTGGGCTGGAAAAAGGAACAATTCCTTGCCCCCTTTGCTCGCCTGACCGGCGACGATCCCAAATCGGCCGTGCTGATCCGGACGCTTCGCGCCTGGTTCGCCAACAACCGGCATCCGACACTGACCGCCAAGGCGCTGCATATCCACCGCAACACGCTCGACTACCGGCTGCAGAAAATCGGCGAGATGACCGGCATGAATCTCGATGCCATCGACGACACGCTGTTGCTCTACATCGGCATGCACTTGAGTGCGCCGTGAGGCATCGGCAAGTGCGATGTCGGCAGGCCGCTTCGCCGACCGGCCGGGCTTCCTCGCTGCGCGGTCGAGGCAATCAGCGCAGTTCGTAGCCGAATGACCTGATCACGTCCTGCGCCTTCTGGCCTTTCAGGTAAGCGAGCAGCGCGGTGGCGGCCGGCTTGTCCTTGCCCCTGGCGAGGATCACCGCATCCTGCAGGATCGGGTCGTACAGGTTCCCGGGTACTACCCAGCCCGAGCCGGAGCCGAACTGGCCGTTCTTGATGACCTGCGAGTAGGCGACGAAGCCCAGCTCGGCGGCGCCGGTGGAAACGAACTGATGCGTCTGCGCGATGTTCTCGCCCTGCACCAGAAGCGGTTTCACGCTGTCGGCAACGCCCAGCTTGCCCATCGTCTGCATGGCGGCGGCGCCGTAGGGCGCGGTTTTCGGGTTGGCGATGGCGAGATGCTTGAAGCCGCCTTTTTTCAGGATGTCGCCGTTGCCGTCGATCAGCCTGGGGTTGGCCGACCACAGCACCAGTTTGCCGATGGCGTAGGTGAAGGGCGTGCCGGCTACCCCCAGGCCTTCCTTGACCAGGCGGGCCGGTGTTTCATCGTCGGCCGAGAGCAATACCTCGAACGGTGCGCCGTTGGCGATCTGGGCGTAGAACTTGCCGGTGGCGCCGAACGAGAGGCTGGCCTTGTGCCCGGTGTCGCGCTCGAAGAGCACGGCAATGACCTGCATCGGGCCGGTGAAATTGGCGGCGACGGCGACCTGGACTTCATCGGCGTGGGCCGTGGCGAAGGCGAGCAGCGAAAGGATCAGGGCGCTCAGGCGTTTCATGGGAGGGGCTCCGTGCTAAGGGTCAGGAATACTTGCAAAGGATTACGGCGGATGCCTTGAACAGGGCGCAGGCCTGCCCGCCGACCGCCAGGCCGAGGCGTTCGACGCTGTCGCGGGTGAGCACGGCGCATACCGACTTGCCGCTCTTCAGGGTCAGGGTGACTTCGGAATTCACCGGGCCGTCGTGGATGCGGGTGATTTCGCCCCACAGTTGGTTGCGGGCGCTGGTCTT
>CALJZP010000051.1 GCA_937983545.1 uncultured Azonexus sp. | reverse complement strand
GATGTAGGGATAGGATTTGTCGTCCCGGAACAGGATGTTGTAGCGCGGCGAGAGCGACTTGATCAGGTTGTTCTCGAGCAGCAGCGCTTCGGCTTCGGTGCGCGTCGGCGTTGTCTCGATGCGCGCAATCTGGCTGACCATGTGCGCGATACGCGGACTCGACAGGTTTTCCCGGAAATATGACGAAACCCGCTTCTTCAGGTTTTTCGCCTTGCCGACGTAAAGGACTGCTCCATCGTCGCCGAGCATGCGATACACGCCCGGCAATTCGGTCAGGGAGGCCAAAAAGGCCTTGGCGTCGAAACTCATGACAAATCAGGCGAGCAGCGACTTGGCTCCGGCAAACACCGCTTCGAAACTTTCACGCGTCAATCGGCCCGTGCGCCAGTTGTAGCCGCTGCAATGGTAGCTGTCGATCAGCGTACGACCGTCCGGCAGATGGTGGCGGACGTTGTGGCCGAACGGATACTCCTTGACCTTCAGGCCATAAGACCACAGCAGCGCCTGATGGGCGATGGCACCCAGCGCAACAATAACCTTCAGTCCGGGCATGGCAGCCAGTTCCGCACCCAGATAACGATTGCACTGGCGAATCTCGGCGGTGGTCGGTTTATTGGCCGGCGGCAGACAGCGTACTGCGTTGGTGATGCGGCAATTGCTGAGCGACATGGCCTGATTGGCCCAGCCATCCTCGCCCAGTGCTTCCGGGCGGCTGGCAAAGCCGAAGCGATGCAGCGCCGGATAGAGCAATTCACCGGCCACGTCGCCAGTGAAGGGGCGCCCTGTTCGATTCGCACCTTTCTCTCCCGGACCAAGCCCGACGACAAGCAACTGCGCATCGAGCGCACCAAAAGCGGGGACCGGCAAGGCGTGCCATTCAGGATCGCGCCGGCGAATGCCTGCAAGGTGTTCAGCCAGACGCGGACAGGCCGTGCAGGCGATGGGGTCTTCAAATCGTGACATGGCAGGGATGTTAGCATGGCGGCCATGCAGCTTCATTGGGACATCTTTTGCCGGGTTATCGACAACTACGGCGATATCGGGATTTGCTGGCGCCTCGCCCGGCAACTGGTGGCCGAACACGGACGCCATGTCCGGTTATGGGTAGACGACCTGGCCAGCCTGCGCCCGCTTTGCCCAATAATCGATCCGTCGCTCGATGCGCAGTCCGCAGAGGGCGTCGAGATCAGGCATTGGGGCACGGAGATCGTCGTCGAAGGTTCGGTTGACGTGGTGATCGAGGCCTTTGCCTGCGAATTGCCGGACACCTATCTAAAAGCGATGGCAGCGGCTACCTGCAAGCCGTGCTGGATCAATCTGGAGTACCTGACCGCCGAATCGTGGGCGGAAGACTGCCACGGCATGGCCTCTCCCCACCCCGTTCTGCCGCTGACCAAATATTTCTTTTTTCCCGGATTCACCGCGAAGACTGGAGGATTGTTGCGGGAAGCCGATCTCTTGTCGGATCGGGAACGCCATCGGAAGCAAATCCCGCCACACGATCACCTCAAGATCAGCCTGTTCTGCTACGACACGGCGCCGGTGGGTGATCTCCTTGCCGCATTGGCGAACATGCCCCAGCTGTCCATTGTCCATGTACCGCCCGGCAAGCCCTTGGCCGCTGTCATGGAACACTTGCCGGGTCCTGGCCCCTGGCAGCACGGCAAGGCGCGGATCGAACCGGTCTCCTTTCTGCCGCTGGACGATTACGATCGCCTGCTCTGGCAATCCGACATCAATTTCATCCGCGGCGAAGATTCCTTTGTCCGGGCGCAATGGGCAGCCAAACCTTTCATTTGGCAAATCTATCAGCAGGATGAAGACGCCCATCTGGTCAAGTTGTCGGCGTTTCTCGATCGCTACTGCACGACAATGGGTAGCGCGCAGGCGCAAGCCGTCAAGGCGATGTTCACCGCCTGGAATGGTGGCGAACCAGAGCTTGCCAAGGCATTTCAGAATTTTGTCGATAACCGCCAGGCCATTACCGAGGCCAATCGCGCCTGGTGCGACTACCTGGCCTCGCAAGACGATCTGGCAACGGCCCTCGTCAACTTCTGCGCCGCCAAGGTATAATTTAACGTTTATCTTTTTCCGATCGTAGAGAATCCCGTATGAAAACCGCAATGGAACTCCGCTCCGGCAACGTCATCATGGTTGGTGCCGACCCGCTCGTCGTCCAGAAGAGCGAGTACAACAAGTCTGGCCGCAATGCTGCCGTGGTCAAGATGAAGCTCAAGAACCTGTTGACCGGCGCCGCTTCCGAAGCGGTTTACAAGGCCGATGACAAGTTCGAGGTGGTCATCCTCGACAAAAAGGAAGTGACCTACTCCTACTTCGCCGACCCGATGTATGTCTTCATGGACGCCGACTACGAGCAGTTCGAAGTCGAAGCCGAAAACATGGTCGACGCACTGAAGTACCTGGAAGATGGCCTGGCTTGTGAAGTCGTTTTCTACAATGGCAAGGCCATTTCCGTCGAACTGCCGAACAGTGTCGTGCGCGAAGTCGTTTACACCGAACCCGCCGTCAAGGGCGACACCTCGGGCAAGGTCATGAAGCCGGCCAAGCTGGCCACCGGCTTTGAGCTGCCGGTTCCGGCCTTCGTCAGCATCGGCGACAAGATCGAAATCGACACCCGTACCGACGAGTACAAGAACCGCGTCAAGTAAGCAATACGCCGTTCCCGCTTCACACCAATCGGGCAGCTTCGGCTGCCCGATTGCATTTCAGGCCATCAAGTCAGCAATAGTCTGTAGCGCCGCCTGATAACACGGATCAGCCTGCAATTGCTCCCAGGATTTGGCCGGTGCATCGGGAATCAAGGACTCGACGCGCTGACCACGGCGTAAATCGACATCAGGTTGCCAGTTCGCCAGCACGCTCCCCACGGCATCCGGCGCATTGCAGACGAGCAGCATGTCGCAACCTGCGGCATAAGCCGTTTCCACACGCGCCAACATGTCGCCAACGATCCCTGCGCCGGCCATCGACAAATCATCGGTAAAAACAACGCCATCAAATTTAATGTCGTTTCTCAAATAATCAATCCATCTATTTGAAAAAACTGCAGTATTGCAATCCATGCAATTGTAAATCACATGCGCCGCCATCACTCCGCCAAGGGGTAGCCGGCGATAGGGTTCGATGTCTTCCTGCATGGCGTCGAAAGCCCGATCATCGACCGGCAGTTCGACATGCGAATCCGGAATGACATAGCCATGCCCGGGAAAATGCTTGCCACAACTTCCCATACCGGCTTGCCCCAAGCCTTGGCCAAGCGCATCGGCCAGCTGGATCACGGCTTCGGGACGGCGATGGAAAGCGCGATCGCCGATAACGCGCGAAGGACCATAATCGAGATCAAGAACCGGCGTGAATGAGTAATCGACTCCCCGCGCCCGCAGTTCCGCTGCCAGCACATAGCCAACATGCCGGGCAGCCGTGCATGCACCGGCCGGATCGCGATCCCACAGCTTACCCAGCAGCGCCATCGGCGGCAGGCGGGTAAAGCCGTCTCGGAAGCGCTGCACCCTGCCCCCCTCATGATCGACCGCGATCAACAAGGACGGTGTGCGCAAGGCATGGATGGTAGCGGTCAGTGCGGATAGCTGCTGCGGATCGGCATAGTTGCGGGAAAACAGGATGATCCCGCCCACCAGCGGATGGCACAGGCGTTCGCAATCAAGGTCGGTCAGTTCGGTACCCGCGATGTCGATCATCAGCTGCCCGAGGGGAAGATGCTTCATGCTTGCTCCAGAATGACATAGGCAACGGCGTAGTCGGCTTCGTCGCTAATCGAGAGATGGGCTTTCAGATTCTTTTCCTGAAGCAATACGCTCAGCGCGGGCGCGAAATCCAGCGCCGGTTTTCCCAAGTCGTCGTGGGTAACGGCAATGGCCGGCAGCGTTGCCGGTGGGCGCACCCCCGTACCAAGGGCTTTGCTGAATGCTTCCTTGGCAGCGAAGCGCTTGGCCAGGAAACGCCCCTTGTCCGCCGCCCTGGCAAAGTCAGGCATTTCCTGCGGCGCGAGAAGTTTTTCCAGCACCTTGTCGCCGTGTCGTTCCCACATGCCGCGCAGGCGGGCGACGGCTGCGATATCGGTACCGATACCGTAAATCATTCGCCGCTCTGTGCCGCTTCGCGCATCAAGGCTTTCATTTCCCGCACTGCTTCGCGCAAGCCGACGAACACGGCGCGGCTGACGATCGCATGGCCGATATGCAACTCACGGATACCAGCCAGCTTGGCTACCGGCTGGACGTTGTAGTAATTCAAGGCATGTCCGGCGTTGAAACGCATGCCCAACTTGCGAATCGCTTCGCCGGCCTGGCGGATCTTGTCCAGTTCGGCAAGCACGGCCGGCGCTTCCGCATCGCGCCCGCGGGCATGGAAGGCGTGGGCATAAGGGCCGGTGTGAACCTCGCAGACACGGGCTCCGATACGCGCTGCCGCTTCGATCTGCGCCGGCTCGGCATCGATGAATACACTGGTCGTGATACCGGCGTCGGCAAGTCGGGAAATGACGTCCGTGAGGCGGCTTTCCTGTGCCAAGATATCGAGACCACCTTCGGTCGTCACTTCATGCCGCCCCTCGGGAACCAGCATGGCCATTTCGGGTTTGAGTGCGCAGGCGATGCCGACCATTTCGTCGGTTGCCGCCATTTCCAGATTCAGCTTGATCTGCGTCGTTTCGCGCAGCCGGCGGACATCCGCATCCTGAATGTGTCGACGATCTTCGCGCAAATGCACGGTAATGCCATCCGCACCGCCCAAATGTGCCTCGACAGCGCCCCAGACCGGGTCCGGCTCGTAAGTCCGGCGCGCCTGGCGAATGGTGGCAATGTGATCAATATTGACGCCCAGTTCGATCATAACTCTTGCAACTCCTTGAATATTTTTCGTGTTTCCAGTTCCTTGCCGGCCAGGTAATAGGCCATCAAGGTCCGCATGAGCGCTTTCGCTTCCTGACGCGACCGAGGATCGGAAAAATCCTCAGCATCGAGATCATGCAAGGTTTTGCCGCTGACCACCTGCGAGGCGCCTGCATCATGTTCCAGCCGTACCGGCCCCTGCTCCATGCGATAAGTGTAATGGGCATCCACAACGATAGGGGCACCGTCGCTATCGTGATTCAGGGTCAGGCCGTAGCCGAGTTCCTGCAGGAGCGCCTTCTCGAAGCGGCGCAGATCGGCTTCGCGAACCTTGCCCTGCGGATCGTCTGCCAGACGCGCCAGCATCTCGGCATAGCGCTCGAAAAGCCGCTCGTGGGCATCTTCGCGCGGCAGCAGGTGGATCAACAACTCGTTCAGGTAATAGCCGCAGAACAGCGCCTCGCCCGCCAGGAGCGGTTGTCCGCCTTGCCACTCAGCCTTCATCAGGGTGAGCACCTCGCCCTTGCCCGCCCAGCCTATTTCGAGTGGCTGGAAGGCCATGAGCAGACCGCGGATGGCGGAGCGCGGCCGACGCGCGCCGCGGGCGAGCAAGGCCATTCTCCCGAAATCCCGGGAAAAAACTTCGACAATCAAACTGGTTTCCCGAAAGGGATAGGTGTGCAGAACGTAGGCCGGCTGGCCGTCGACCTTACTGCGCAGGCTCATTCGTAGCCGAGGCTCTTCAGCAGACGCTCGTCGTCGTTCCAGCCGGATTTCACCTTGACCCAGATTTCAAGGTAAACCTTGCCGTCGAAAAGCCGCTCCATGTCCTGCCGTGCCTCGCTGGCAATGCGCTTGAGCGACTCGCCACCCTTGCCGATAACGATGGCCTTGTGGCCTTCGCGGTCGACGACAATCGCGGCAAAAATCCGGCGCAATGCGCCTTCGACCTCGAAGCGCTCGATTTCGACAGCTGTCGCATAAGGCAGCTCATCGCCCAGCAGGCGGAAGACTTTCTCGCGAATGTATTCGGAAGCCAGGAAACGTTCGCTCTTGTCGGTCAGGTCGTCTTCCGGGAACATCAGGCCCTCGTTGGGCAGATGCTTCCGTGCTTCAGCGAGCAACTCGTCGGTTTGCTTGCCCTTGGCGGCGCTGATGGGTACAACCGCCGCATAATCGAAATCGGCCGACACGGTTGCCAAAAACGGCAACAGCGCGTTGCGCTCCTTGAGCTGATCGGTCTTGTTGACCACCAAAATAACCGGCCGGTCCTTGGGGAGGAGGCGAACGACGGATTTGTCCTTGGCATCGTAGCGCCCGGCTTCGACCACAAACAAGACAACATCGACGTCGTTCAGCGTCTGTGTCACGCCGCGGTTCATGGCGCGGTTCAGGGCATTGGAAAACTTGGTCTGGAATCCCGGCGTATCGACAAAGACGAACTGTGCATCATCGTTGGTCAGGATGCCGGTGATACGGTGCCGCGTTGTCTGCGCTTTCCGCGAAACGATACTGATCTTCTCGCCGACCAGGCGATTGAGCAGAGTCGACTTCCCGACGTTGGGACGGCCGACGATGGCGATATAGCCGGAACGGATTTTTTTCATGCTTGAAGTTCTTTCAGGGCCTGTTCGGCGGCAACCTGCTCGGCAATACGCCGGCTGGTGCCATGTCCGATGGTACGCAAGGTGGGAGCATCGATCTCGCAAGCCACCTCGAAACGCTGGCTGTGTGCCGCACCGGTTGTTTCCAGCAACAGGTAGCGTGGCAAAGGTTTCTTCCGCCCTTGCAGCCATTCCTGCAGGCGTGTCTTGGCATCCTTCTGGAACTGACCCGGCTTCAATTCATCGAGCATGGGCGCGTAGAGCTTCTCTATCACCTGTTGTGCCGCCGGAAAACCAGCATCGAGATAGATTGCCCCAAATACTGCCTCAAGCGCATCGGCCAGTATCGACGGACGCTGCGCCCCGCCACTTTTCAGTTCTCCTTCGCCAAGACGAAGAACATCGCCAATTTTCAGCTCCTGCGCCAGCCGATGCAGCGATTCCTGGCGAACCAGGTTCGCCCGCAAGCGCGACAAATCTCCTTCGGGCAATCCGGGAAAGCGATGGAACAGCGATGCGGCAATCACGAAATCCAAAATGCCGTCACCCAGGAATTCCAGGCGCTCATTGTTGGGAGTGCCGTAGCTCCGATGCGTCAGCGCCGTTACCAACAGCGTCTCATCGGAAAAAACATGACCAAGTGTCCTGGCAACAGCCTGCGCAGTCATGCCTTATGACCCAGCGGTCGAACCCTTGTAATCGATCAGCAGACTGACATTCCAGAACAGATGGATGCGCTTTTCGTAACCAAACTCAATGACGATCCGCCCGCCATCCTTGGTGACATCCAATTGGGAAGAAGGAAAATCCAGCATGTCGATTTCAGCGAACTTGTCGAAGGTACGACGCACATCGGCCACCGTTGAATCGGGGCCTGCCTTGGCGACGGTGGCCTTTGCATCCTTCAGAATCTTGGTGTATTCGATATAGGTGGGCAGCACTTTCATCCCAAGCACGGCAACCAAAACCAGAACAATGCTCCAGAACAGCAAACCGGAGAG
>CALJZP010000050.1 GCA_937983545.1 uncultured Azonexus sp. | reverse complement strand
AAGGTCTGGAGGCCGTGCGCAAGCGTCCCGGCATGTACATCGGCGATACGTCCGACGGTACCGGCCTGCACCACCTGGTTTTCGAAGTCGTCGATAACTCCATCGACGAAGCGCTGGCCGGGCATTGCGACGACATTATCGTCACCATCCACACCGACAACTCGATTTCCGTCATCGATAACGGTCGCGGCATCCCGACCGGCGTTAAGATGGACGACAAGCACGAGCCGAAGCGCTCGGCGGCTGAAATCGCGCTGACCGAACTGCACGCTGGCGGCAAGTTCAACCAGAACTCGTACAAGGTGTCCGGTGGTCTGCACGGTGTCGGCGTTTCCTGCGTCAATGCACTGTCCAAGTTCCTGCGCCTGACCATCCGCCGCGATGGCAAGAAGCACTTCATGGAATTCTGCCGTGGCGTACCGGTGGACCGCGTGCTTGAAACCCGCGACGGCGTCGAGATTTCGCCGCTGAAAGTCATCGGCGATACCGAAAAACGCGGCACCGAAGTGCACTTCCTGGCCGACGAGGAAATTTTCGGCCATGTCGAATTCCATTACGAAATCCTTGCCAAGCGCCTGCGCGAGCTGTCCTTCCTGAACAACGGTGTCTCGATCAAGCTTGTCGACCAGCGCACCGGCAAGGAAGAACTCTTCGCCTTCGCCGGCGGTGTGCAAAGCTTCGTTGAGTACGTCAACCGCACCAAGTCGGTCCTGCACCCCAAGATTTTCTACTCGGCCGGTGAGGCCAAGGTAGGCCAGGGTGCCAGCGACAACGGCGTCACCATCGGTGTCGAAGTGGCGATGCAGTGGAACGATTCCTATCAGGAACAAGTGCTCTGCTTCACCAACAACATTCCCCAATCCGACGGCGGCACCCACCTGACCGGCCTGCGTGCCGCGATGACCCGCGTCATCAACAAGTACATCGACGAAAACGAGATCGCCAAGAAGGCCAAGGTCGATATCAGCGGCGACGACATGCGCGAAGGCCTGGCCTGCGTTCTGTCGGTCAAGATGCCCGACCCCAAGTTCGCCTCGCAGACCAAGATGAAGCTGGTTTCCTCTGAAGCCCGCCCGGCGGTCGAAGAAGTCGTGGCCCAGAAGCTGGCCGATTTCCTGCTGGAAAACCCGATTGACGCCAAGACCATTTGCGGCAAGATCGTCGAAGCCTCCCGCGCTCGCGAAGCTGCCCGCAAGGCCCGCGAAATGACCCGCCGCAAGGGTGTCCTGGACGGCATCGGTCTGCCCGGCAAGCTGGCCGACTGCCAGGAGAAAGACCCCGCGCTGTGCGAAATCTACATCGTCGAGGGTGACTCCGCCGGCGGTTCCGCCAAGCAAGGCCGCGACCGCAAGTTCCAAGCAATCCTGCCGCTGCGCGGCAAGGTCCTGAACGTCGAGAAGGCGCGTTTCGACAAGCTGATCTCCTCCGAACAGATCGTCACGCTGATCACTGCGCTCGGCACCGGCATCGGCAAGGACGATTTCAACGTCGAAAAGCTGCGCTATCACCGCATCATCATCATGACCGACGCGGACGTCGACGGTGCGCACATCCGAACCCTGCTGCTGACCCTGCTCTACCGCCAGATGCCGGAACTGGTCGATCGCGGCTACATCTATATCGCCCAGCCGCCGCTTTACAAGGTCAAGCACGGCAAGACCGAGCGCTACCTCAAGGACGATCAGGAATACAACCAGTTCCTGCTCAACATGGCGCTGGATGAAGCCGTCCTGACGCCGCGTGCCGGCGCCGAAGGCATCAGCGGCCCCGCTCTGGAGGCCCTGGCACGCTCCTGGCTGGCCACCGAAGCGGTGATCGAACGTCTGTCGCACATCATCAACCCCGAGGTCCTGCAATCCATGGTGCGTCACAACCTGGCAATTGATCTCTCCTCTGAAGAGAAGGCACGCGCCAGCGCCGACCTGATCGCCGGCCGGATTGCCGCCGGAACCCGCATCGTGCCCAAGTTCGACGACATCCAGGAACGCTGGATTTTGCGCATCGAGCGCATGCACCACGGCAACCTGAAGGTAGGCCTGATCGACGAGGATTTGCTGCTCTCCGGCGACTTTATCCAGCTCAAGCGAACGGCGGAAACCCTGTCCGACCTGTTCGGCGCAGGTGCCGTGATGGCTCGCGGCGAGAAGAAGCAGGTCGTCACCAACTTCGGCGACGCCATGAAGTGGCTGCTCAACGAAGTCGAGCGTGGCATCAGCAAGCAGCGCTACAAAGGTCTGGGCGAAATGAACCCCGAGCAGCTCTGGGAAACGACCATGGACCCGAAGGTGCGCCGCCTGCTGCGCGTGCAGATCGACGACGCCATCGCCGCCGACGAAATTTTCACCACGCTGATGGGCGAAAACGTCGAACCGCGCCGGGAATTCATCGAAACCAATGCGCTCAATGCGCGGATCGATATCTAGGAATCCTTGCTAAGCGAGGCTGGAGGCGGAGTTCTGGCATGCGCGTCGTAGTTCAGCGCGTCTGTGAGGCGTCGGTCACGGTCGATCGCCAGGTGTGCGGAAGCATCGGCCGGGGTTTGCTGGTGCTGGCCGGTTTCGAGGCTGACGATAGCGAGAGCGATCTCGACTGGATGGCCGGCAAGCTGGTGCGCATGCGCCTGTTTTCCGACGAGGCGGGCGTGATGAATCGCAGCGTTCAGGAGGTCGGCGGCGAGATTCTCGCTGTTTCGCAATTCACGCTCTATGCCTCGGTCAGGAAGGGCAACCGGCCGTCGTGGAGCCGCGCAGCGCGGGGCGAGGTGTCGGGGCCGTTGTTCGAGCGCTTTGTCGCCAGGCTTTCGGCCGAGCTGGGCAAGCCGGTGCCGACCGGTGTTTTCGGCGCCGACATGCAGGTAGCGCTGGTCAATGACGGGCCGGTGACCATCGCGGTGGATTCTCGCAACCTCGATTGATTACCAATCGGTATAAGTCATTTGATATCGGCCGCATTTATTCACCGATGAGGCATTAATAGACTGGACTCCCCTCACTACAGAAGGAGTACAGCCATGAATTCCCAGTCGCGTAAAACGGTCATCGTGACCGGTGCTTCCAGCGGGATCGGTTTTGCCATTGCCCGCCGTTTTCTGGATCGCGGCGACAACGTGGTCGCCAATGCCCGCACCTTGCCGCGCCTGCAGGCGGCTTTCGGGGCGTGGAGCCAGATGCCGGGCCTGCGTCTGGTGGCCGGCGACATCGGCGACCCGGCCACCGCCTCGCGTTTGTTCCGCACGGCGGTCGACAGTTTCGGGCGCGTCGATACGCTGATCAACAATGCCGGGATATTTGTCGTCAAACCGTTTGCGGACTACGGCGCCGACGATGTGGCAGCCTTGCTCGACACCAATCTCAAGGGCTTTCTCTATCCGGCCCAGGAGGCCGCCCGGGTCATGTCGGCGCAGAAATCCGGCCAGATCATCAGCATCACGGCGAGCATCGCCGAGCAGCCTTATACGGCGGTTCCGGCGACCTTGCCGATCTTGATCAAGGGCGGCATCAATCACGCAACGCGAGCGCTGGCCATTGAACTGGCTGCGTCGAATGTCCGCGTCAATGCGGTCGCGCCGGGGATCATCGATACGCCGCTGCACCCGGCCGAGAATCACAGTTTTCTCGCCGGCATGCAGCCGTTGGGGCGCATCGGTCGTCCCGACGATATTGTCGATGCGGTGGTGTATCTGGCCGATTCGGATTTCACCACGGGTGCGATCCTGCCGGTGGATGGCGGCATGAGCGCTGGCCGCTGGTAGGGCGCCATGAAGCTGATCTATATCGGCGACCCGATGTGTTCATGGTGCTATGGCTTTGGCCAGTCTCTGGATGCCGCTCTGGCGGCGCTACCTGGCCTGCGGCTGGAAATTGTCGTGGGCGGGGTGCGCAATCGGTCGACGGAGGTGCTCGACGAAGCCGGCAAGCAGTTTCGCCTTACCCATTGGGAGCGGGTCAAGGCGCTTACTGGCCTGCCGTTCAACCGGACGGCATTTCTGGCGCGCGAGGGTTTTGTCTATGACACCGAGCCGGTGTGTCGGGCGGTAGTGGCGGCGCGTCGCCTGGCCGGCGCGGAGCCGCTGCTCCCGGTTTTTCGTGCCTTGCAGCATGCTTTCTACGTTGAAGGACGGGACACCACGGATGCGCTGACTTTGTCGGAAATTGTCACCACGGCGCTGCAGGCGATGCAATATCCGGCAGTAACGGAGGCGATGCTGGCGTTGATGCGCGACCCGGCAATCGTCGCTGAAACGCAGGCGGAGATCCGTCGGGCGCGTACCTTGGGTGTGCGCAGCTTTCCGACCTTGCTGGTGGATCGCGGAGGGGTGCCGGAAGTGGTGGGAGGCTTTCTCGATGCGGAAGCGTTGATCGCGCGTTTGCGCGAGCTGGGGGCCGGAAGCGCCCCTTAGCCCCTAGGCCTCCAAGGCAGTTGGACTGCGGCGGGTCAGGCGCTCGACCAGGAAATCGACGAGCACCCTGACCCGTTGCGGCATATGCCGGTTGGCCGGATACACCAGCGAAAACGGCCGCCATGCGCCAGCGTGGTCCGGCAGCAGTTCGACCAGACGGCCCTGGCGCAGGTCTTCCTCGACCATGAAGCGGTAAGTCTGGGCGATGCCTGCGCCATGCCGGGCCAGCGTCACCGGGGCGATGATGTCTTCGGTACAGCGCAGTAGCCCGGAAAAGAGCCGTTCCTGCGTTTTTCCTTCGTGCACGAATACCCAAGGCACCAACTGCCCGCTCATCGGCAGTACGAATTCAATCAGCTCGTGGTTTTCCAGATCGTCCGGCACTCGCGGCGTGCCACGTTGCGCCAGGTATTCCGGGGCGGCGACGATAACCAGCGCGGCTTCCTCGATGGGCCTGACCACCAGCCCGGAATCGGGCTGCGGACGTGCCCGGATCGACAGATCGAAGCCGTCGGCTATGAAATCGATGCTGCGGTTGCTGAGCTGCAATTCGAGCGTCACGGCGGGATACAGGCGCCGGAATTCACCGAGCAGGGGCAGGATGCGATAGTGGCCGTAGGAGGTCGGCAGGCTGATGCGAACAGTACCGCTGGCCGCTGTCTGGGTACCGTTGAGCATGCGCTCGGCTTCGAGCAGTTGGGTCAGCGCCTGCCGGCATTGGAGATAGAAGGCGCGGCCCTGCTCGGTGAGCTTCACCTGACGCGTGGTACGGGCAAACAGGCGAACGCCAAGCCGTTCTTCGAGGCGGGCGATGGTGCGGCTGGCAGCCGGCGGGGTCAGTCCGGCGGCTGCTGCGGCGCCGGAAAAGCTTTCGTGCTCGGCAGTCAGACAGAACAGTTCGAGACTGCCCAGGTTCAGTCCTTCAAGTGTGCGGCTCATTGCGTCACATTGTGTAAATAGAAATGTGAATATTGGTCTATTTATGCGCCATCGGCAATAAAACAGAATGGGTACCGCTGCCCGATGGCAGCCGTCAATTTCACCCACAGGAGCCCCGCATGCCCTACGTTCATATCCAGATTACCCGCGAAGGCGTTACGCCCGAGCAGAAAGCCGAACTGATCCGCGGTACAACCCGGCTATTGGTCGATACGTTGAACAAGAACCCGGCAACGACCTTTGTCGTGATCGAGGAAGTCGATACCGACAACTGGGGAATCGCCGGCGAGAGCGTGACCCGACGGCGCGAGCAGGAGGCCGGACGATGAGCGCGGAGGATTTCGGCGCCATCGCCGGGCTGCTCGACACGTACTACGACGGGCTCTACCACTGCGATATCGATCGCCTGCGCCAGGTTCTTCACCCCGCCGCCCTTTACGCCTGTGCCAGCGATGGCAAGCTGCTCACCTACGACATGGCGACGTATTTTCAGGTCGTCGCCCAGCGCCAGTCGGCGGCCAGCCAGGGCCTGGAGAAGTCCAGCCGCATTGTCCGCATCGAGTTTGCCGGGCCGGTGACGGCGTGGGTGCACTTCGAGTGCACCATTCCGCCCCGGCGATTCGACGACCGTCTCACACTCGTCAAGCTCGACGGGCGCTGGCAAATCATTTCCAAGGTCTTCCACTACGAAACCCTGGGCGCCGCCTCCGCGTCCGGCGCTTAGGGCATCTTCCGGATCGGCGCCCCGGTCCGCGCGCTGTTCCAGCCGGGTGGGGCGCCGACGAGTTTCTCAGAGCCCGGTTTGGGTACTGGCAATGATCGCCGGATAGCCCGGCGGGCTGTCCTTGTGGTCGTAGATTTCCTTGATGTGGAATTCCAGGTCGGTCAGGGCGCCGTTTTCGTCGGCGTAGATTTCCTTGATGCGCAGTATTTCCGGCAATGCCGACTTGAAGGCGGCGATCAGGGTGGGGTCGAAATGGCGGCCGGTCTGCTCGTCGAAGTACTGTAGGGCGGCTTCGAGGCTGACTGCGGCCTTGTAGGGACGAACCGACATCAGGGCATCGAAGACGTCCGCGATGGCGACGATACGCCCTTCCAGCGGAATGGCTTCGCCGGCGAGGCGTTGCGGGTAGCCGCTGCCGTCCCACTTTTCGTGGTGGGTGAGGGCGATGATGCGGGCGGTTTCGAGCAGTTCGTTGTCGTGCTTGCCGATGATCTCGGCACCCATCACCGGGTGGCGATACATCACCTCCCATTCCGCTGGGTCGAGCTTGCCCGGTTTGAGCAGGATGGCGTCGGGGATGCCGATCTTGCCGATGTCGTGCATCGGCGCCGTGTTGAAGATGATGTTGGCTGCCTCTTCCCCCATGCCGTGCGCCAGGGCGATCAGGCGGGCGTAGTGGCTCATGCGCAGCACGTGGTTGCCGGTTTCGTTGTCCTTGAATTCGGCGGCGCGGCCGAGGCGCCTGATGATCTGCTGGCGGGTGGTGAGCAACTCGAGGGTGCGCTGGCGGACCATGCGCTCGAGTTCCCGCGACTGGTCATAGAGGGCCAGATGGGTGCGTACCCGCGCCTTGACGATGGGTGGGCTGATCGGCTTGGTGATGTAGTCGACGGCGCCGGTGTCGAGGCCGCGCTGCTCGTCTTCGGTGCTGCCCATCGCGGTGACGAAGATGATCGGAATGCGCCGCCGGTCGGGGTTCGCCTTCAGGCGTCGGCAGATTTCCAGGCCGCTGAGGCCGGGCATCATGATGTCGAGCAGGATCAGGTCGGGCGGTTCGTCGGAATAGACGATCTTCAAGGCCTTTTCACCGGAGGTGGCAACCCGGACGCGATAATCGTCACGCAGTACTTCGCTGAGCAGTTCGATGTTGTCCGGGCTGTCATCGACAACCAGCACGCATTGTTTGGGCAGAAGGGGGGACATGGCTGGCGGCTCTCTTTGGCAGGTCAGGTGTTGTTCTGGTGGGTGGTCATCTGATGCAGTGTTTCCTTTGCGTCCTCAAAGGCATACTGATTGATCTGACGGGCCAGTTGGTCGACCAGCACGGGGTCGAACAACTGCTTGAGCCGCATGGCAATGTCGTCGAAGGACTGTACGGCGGCAGCATCGTCGTTGTCCAGCAGGCGATGCAGATTGGATAGCGCGTCGGCCGCCAGTTCGTCGACCTGAGGTGCTGCCGCAGATGATGTCTGGCTGTGGATTTCGCGAGCCCGGACGATGACGGCGGCGAGGTGTTCGGCCAGGGTTTTCAACCGTACATCGATGTCCGGATGGCCGACGGCGAGGCCGCGCTTGAGTTGTCCTTCCAGTTCACCAGCCTGTCCGGCCAGTGCGTGCGCGCCGATATTGCCGGCGAGGCCGCGCAAGGTGTGGGCGCGGAGCAGCATGGCATCGATATTGCCGTTGGCCTGGTCGGCCAGCAGTTGGCTGGCAGCATCGGCCTGGTTGTCGCAAAAGCGGCCAAGCAGGCGGTTGTACAGGGCCCGGTTGCCGCCGAGCCGGGACAAGGCGGCTGCCATATCGATGCAGCTGTCGCCAGCGGACGATGTGGTCCGGGAATTCCCGTTTTCGGCTGATGTTTCGCGCGCGGTGGATGCCTGTTGGCCCAGCCAGCGAGCCAGGGTGTCGTGAAGAACGGTGATGTCGATGGGCTTCGGTATGTGATCGTTCATGCCGATGGCCAGGCAGCGTTCCCGGTCGCTGGCCAGGGCGTTGGCGGTCATGGCGACGATGGGCAGGTGCCGGCTGCCGGGCAGGCGGCGTATGGCTTCGGTGGCGGTGTAGCCGTCCATGACCGGCATGTGGCAATCCATCAGGATCAGATCGTAGGGGGTGAGCCCTGCCTTCTGGAGGGCAATCTGGCCGTTTTCAGCCGTTTCCACATGGAGGCCGATGCTGCTCAGCATTTCCTCGGCCAGTTCGCGGTTGACCTCGTTGTCTTCGACGAGCAGCACGCGTTGGCCGGAGAACCGGCTTGGTGCGTGCGGCCTGCTGGCGGGCACCTCCCGGTTGCCGGCGTCGCGATGGAGGGCTTCCATGATGGCGTCGAACAGCGTCGACGGGGTTGCCGGTTTGCCCAGGATGGCGCCGACTTGCCTTTCGCCCAGTGCCGCCTGCAGTTCCTCCCGGTCGTAGGCGGTCGCCATGACAATTGCCGGCGACTGATCGGCCTGCTCTTGAGCGATCTGGCCGAGCAATTCGACGCCATCCACGCCGGGCATCTTCCAGTCGACGATGAGCAGGCCGTAGGGACGATTCTCCTTCTGCGCGCTGGCGAGAGCGGCGAGGGCGGGCTCGGCGCCGGATACGGCGTCGCCTTCGATATCCAGCATGTGCAGCATGTGCAGAAAGACGTCGCAGGCGCCCGGGCTATCGTCGACGACCAGCGCCCGCAGGCCGTTCGGCAATCCCATGCGCCGGGGTGCTTCGGTTTCGCCGGCCGGGGTGCCGAACGGGAGGCGGAAGGTGAAGCAACTGCCGACCCCGAGCTGGCTGCGTACGCCGATGGTGCCGCACTGCAGGTCGACGATGCGTTTGCAGATGGACAGCCCCAGCCCGGTACCGCCGTATTTGCGCGTGGTCGACGCGTCGGCCTGCGTGAAGGCGGCAAACAAGCTTTCCTGCTGTTCGACGGTCATCCCGATGCCGCTATCCATGATCTCGAAGGCAAGTTCGAGCCCATTTTCGCCGCGTGAGGCCGCGGAGACGGCGACCTTGATTTCCCCGACCTCGGTGAACTTGATGGCGTTGCCGACCAGATTGAGCAAGACCTGTCCAAGACGCAGCGGGTCGCCGAGCAGGTGATCGGGAACCTCGGGAGCGATGTCGTAGATCAGTTCCAGCCCGCGATCGCGGGCCTTCACGCCGCACAGGTCGCCGAGATGGCGCAGGGTGGCGTCGAGACTGAAGGGAACGCATTCGAAGTGCATCATCCCGGCCTCGATCTTGGAGAGGTCGAGAATGTCGTTGATGATGCCGAGCAACCCCTTGGCGGCATTGTCGACCTTGTTCAGGTAGTTGCGCTGGCGTGCGTCCAGTTCGGTTTGCAGGGCCAGGTGGGTCATGCCGATGATGGCGTTCATCGGGGTACGGATTTCGTGGCTCATGTTGGCCAGAAAATCGGCCTTGGCGGCGGCTGCCGCCTCTGCCGCCTCGCGGGCCCGACCGGATTCCCGTTCGGCTTCCTTCAGTGCCGAAATATCGACAATGACGCCGACCAGCCCGTCCGGCCGGCCGTCCTGGGCGCTGAAGCCGCTGACCGAGTAGAGGGCGTCGCGCAATTGGCCGTCTGCATCGACCAACTGCACTTCGCGGCTAACCCGGGCGCATTCGGCAATGACGCGTTCGTCTTCGGCCTGGTAGGCCAGGCGCGCTTCTTCCGGGATGTAGGTCAGATCGAGGACGCGTTTGCCGATGAAGTCCTGGCGCCGGATGCCGAAAAACGATTCGTAGGCCTTATTGCAACCCAGGAAGCGGGTGCTGCTCCCTTTGTAGAAGATCGGGTTGGGAATGGTGTCGAGCATCGCCTGAAGCAATGCGAACTGGCGGATCAGTTCAGCCTCGATTTCGCGGCGATCCGTGACGTCGAGAACGGTGACCAGGATCGAGTCGAGCTCGCCGTCGCCCTGGCGGATGGCGGTCAGCTGCACGTCGCCCCAGCGCGATTCGCCTCCTCGGGTGACGAATTCGAATTCGTTGCGCAGGCTTTGCCGGCCATTGTGCCGTTCCTGGTTCAGCAGATCGTCCATCCGGCGCTGAATATCGACTGGCAGTTCGATGCTGTCGGGGCGGGCGAGCAAGGCATCCATCGGTTGATCGATGAAGCGGGCAAAAGCCCGGTTGATCAACGTCGGCTTGCGTTCGCGGTCGAGGCTGACGATGCCGACGGCTGCATTGTCGAAAATGGCGCGGAAAAACGCTTCCCGTTTCTCAAGGATTTCCTGGTTCTGGCGCAATGCCTGGGTGCGGGCGGAAATTTTTTGCTCCAGCGCGCTGTTGGCTTCCTTCTGCTCCCGGCGGGCGCTCTGCAGGTGCTGGCGCATGGCGTCCAGGGCGGCGGCGAGCTGGATGACCTCCCGCCAAGGGGCGCCGGTCCTGACCGGGGCATCCAGGTTCATGTCGCCGATCCGCATGCTGTCGTTGGCCAGCGCGATCAACGGTTCGCCGAAGCGCTTGGCGATCCGGATGGCGACAATCATCCCCAGCGCCAGCGCCGACAGGGTGATCAGGCCAAGCAGCAGCAAGTCCTGCCTGGTGATCGGGATGAAGTCGCTTTCCGGCGCGCTGGCGCCGAGCCATATCCCGGTATCCTTGATCGGTCTGAAAAGGCTGATCCAGGGGCCATCTGCATGCGCGATGCGATGTACGCCCTGAGCGGGATTCGGCTCGGCCTGCCATGCCTGGAAGCCGCTGGCCAGCTCGGGAAAGCCGAGTTCCTCCGGCGTCTTGAGCAGCGCATCCTGCATGGACTGCCGATCCGTGAAGCGCGGATCGTTGGGCAGGGCGATCATCCGGCCCTCCTTGACGAAGAGCGCGGCCTTGCCCCGCGGACTGATATCCATTTGGGTGGTGAATTCGGCGATGTCGATCAGCCGTACGTCGTGGGCGATCACGTAGCTCGAGCCGTCGGCCGCCCGCCAGCGCATGCTGGCCGTGACGCCGGGTTCGCGGGTCGTGAAAAAGATGTAGGGTTCGGTCCAGAACACCGTGTTGTCGTCGGGCAGCGCCAGCGCGCCCTTGAACCAGGGGCGTTCGCGGGCGTCGTAATTGCGCTCGCGCATCTCGACGCGCTCGATCTGCCGGTTGGCATCCCAGGTGATCCAGTAGGTCTGGACTCCCCATGCTTCCGGATTGGAAATCCGGTTGATCCAGCGGCCTTCCTTGGTTATCAGCAACAGAATTTCGCGTCCGGATTCGTGCGCGAAAACAACCGACGCGATCTCGCCATGGTGGGCGATGATCGGGAAAAAGAATTCGTTGAAGCGCAGCAATCCGTCGAGATCGAGATCGCTGTTCCTGCCCCAGCCCTGACTGCTGCGCAAGGTGACTTCGACCGTCTTGAGGAGTCGGGTGTAACGGGCCTCGAGCTGTCCGGCGGCCAGCTCCATCTGCGATCTGGCCAGGCGGTCGACGGTCGGCATGCCGATCAGCTGGTAGAGGGCGGCTGCGAATGCGATCAGGGCAAGCAGAATGAGCAGCCCGATACGCATGATCAGGCTGTTCGCAAATCCCGGCATCCTGAAGGAAACGCTGCGCAGCATCCCTTCCCCCCTCTGGTGGTGTTCTCGATAACGGCCCGTCGCCGGAGGCCCCGGAGTTCATTCTGTGGCGACTTTGTGTCGAGATATACGGTGCGCGTATTCTCGTGTCAACAAATTATGCGACGAGCGTAGGGGTTCGTGCCGCCAGTGCCCGGGCTTTCGGCCCGGAAAAGGCCGTTCTTCCCCGGTTTTCGGGAAGCCGCGCCTTAGCGGACGACGATTGTGTCGGGTACTTTCCCGATGAATTCCAGGCGCCGGCTCAGGGCCTCGGTGACGAAGATACGGCCGTCGCGGTCGATACGCAGTACGAGGCCGACGTCCATTTGGCGAGCCATTTCGCGCCAGCCCGCTGCGCCGGCGATGAACACCGGCTTGGATGACGCATCCGACAGGGTGCCGGATCTGGGGCCGGCAGGAATCAGTACCGTCACCGCCTGCGTATGGGCGGCGGGGTGGCCGCTGCGCGGGTCCAGCAGGTGCGGGTAGCGCTGGCCGTCCACTTCGAAGAAGCGCTGGTAGTCGCCGGAGGTGCCGATGGCTTCGCCGTCGTCGAGAGTCACCGTGGCGAGCGGGCCGGGCTGGCGCGGATGCTGGATGCCGACCCGCCACTTCTTGCCTTCCTTGCTGCCCAGCGCCATGACGTTGCCGCCGATGTTGATCAGCGCGTTGCGGATGCCCATGTCGCGCAGGATGGCGGCTGCACGGTCGAGGGCGACGCCTTTCAGGTAGCCGCCGAAGTCGAGGGCGACGTGGCGATTGCGGCTGGTGACGATATTCCCGTCGACGGCGATGTCGGCAATCGACGGCCGGCTGGCCAGCCAGGCCTTGATCTCGGCCTCGGGCGGCAGTTCCGCCTTGAATTCGTCGGCCTGGAAACCCCACAGCTTGATCAGGCGGCCAATGCCGGGATCGAACAGGTTGTCGCCCTGTTGTGCCAGCGCCTGGGCTTCGCGGACGAAACCGGCCAATTCGGGCGTGACGGCGTGCGGCTTGCCGGCGGCGATGGCCTCGTTGAGGGTGCTCAGTTCCGACGGTTGCCAGGCGTGGTAGGCGCGATGCAGGCGGTCGAATTCGCGCAGCACGGCGGCAATGGCCTGGCGGCCCTGTTCCGGATCGTTGCCGACGACGATGACCTCGACGCGGGTGCCGAAGACATAGGCCTGTTGCTCCTGCAGCGGGGTGCGGCTGCAGGCGGTCAGGAGTACGGCGAGCAGGACGAACAGGAAGCGCGTTACGACAGTCCGCATGCGTGTTCGAGGGCGGTGATGAAGGCGCCGGCGGCGTCGAAGCCTGACTGCTGGCGGATCTCGACCATGCAGGTCGGGCTGGTGACGTTGATCTCGGTGAGATGGTTGCCGATGACGTCGATGCCGACCAGCATCAGGCCCCGCTTGAACAGGATGGGGCCGAGCGCTTCGGCGATCTGCCGGTCGCGGCCGGACAACTCCTGGGCAACGCCGGTACCGCCGGCGGCCAGGTTGCCGCGCGTTTCGCCGGCCTTGGGAATGCGTGCCAGGCACCATGGCACCGGTTTGCCGGCAATGAGCAGGATGCGCTTGTCGCCTTGGGTGATCTCCGGCAGGTAGCGTTGCGCCATGATCGTGCGGGCACCCTGGTGGGTCAGCGTTTCCAGAATGACGTTGCGATTGGGGTCGTTGCGGTGCACGCGAAAAACCTGGCTGCCGCCCATGCCGTCGAGCGGCTTGAGGATGATGTCGCGTTCCTCGTCGATGAAATGCTGGAGCTGCGCCATCTCCCGGCTGACCAGGGTGGGCGGCGCGAAGTCCGGAAACTCCATGATCGCCAGCTTTTCGGAGTGGTCGCGCAGGGCGCGCGGCCGGTTGAAGACGCGCACGCCATCGGCTTCGGCTCGTTCGAGCAGCCAGGTGGCGGTCAGGTACTCGAAATCGAAGGGCGGGTCCTTGCGCATGACGACCGCGTCGAAGGCGGCGAGCGGCAGCCATTCGCGGCCGGTTTCGCGGTACCAGTCGTGATCGTCGGGGCGCATGTGCAGGTGCAGGGCCTCGCCCGACACGCCGCCGGTATGGGCCGTGTCGGCCTTGCGCCAGCCCAGCGTCCGGGCCTCGATGGCGTAGACCTCGTGGCCGTGTTTTTCGGCGGCCCGCATCATGGCCACCGACGAATCCTTCCACGCCTTCAACTCGGGCAGCGGATCGACGATGAACGCCAGTTTCAGCGACCGGCTGCTGCCGCCGAGCAGGTGTTTCTCGAAATGCAGCTGCTGTGCCATTAGTCCTCGTCGGCCTCGGGCGCCGTGCGCTCGAGCTCAATGGCGGCAGCCAGGCAAGCCAGGCGGCCGACGACGCCGTAGGCGTAGAAGCGGTTGGGCGGCGAATCGGGATTGCCGCAGCGGTAGTCCGGCAGGTTGCAGCCGGTTTCGAAGGCCAGCGGCTCGAAGTGCATGCCCGGCGCGTTGAGGTTCTCGTCCTTGCCGCGGCCGGTATGGACGCGATAGAAACCGCCGACGACATAGCGGTCGATCATGTAGATGACCGGCTCGGCGACGCCTTCGCCGACCGTCTCGAAGGAATGTACGCCTTCCTGGATGATGACCTCGGAGACTTCAAGTCCCTCCTTGATCACGCTCATCTTGTTGCGCTGCTTGCGGTTCAGGGCGATGACCTCGTCGGCGTCGCGCACGGTCATCACGCCCATGCCGTAGGTACCGGCATCGGCCTTGACGACCACGTAGGGCGTCTCGTCGATGTCGTATTCGCGGTATTTTTCCTTGACGATGTCGAGCACCGCGGCGACGTTGGCGGCCAGGCATTCCTCGCCCTGCCGTTCGTGGAAATTGACGCTGCGGCAGACCGAGAAGGCCGGGTTGATGCGCCACGGGTCGATGCCGATGGCCTTGGCGAAGTCGTTGGCGACCTGGTCGTAGGCGGCGAAGTGGTTGGACTTGCGGCGCACCGCCCAGCCGGCATGCACCGGCGGCAGCACGACCTGCTCATGCAGACCCTGCAGGATGGGTGGGATGCCGGCCGACAGATCGTTGTTGAGCAGGATGGCACAGGGGTCGAAGCCGTCCAGGCCGAGCCGGTGCGGTGTGCGGACCAGCGGTTCGAGCAGCAGTTGCTGGCCGTTGGGCAGGTCGATGGTCGTCGGCTTATCGATGTCCGGCAGCAGCGAGCCGATACGCACGGTCAGGCCGGTCTGCTTGAGGATGGCGGCGATCTGCGCCACGTTCTGCAGGTAGAACTGGTTGCGCGTGTGGTTTTCCGGAATGAGCAGCAGGCTGCGCGCATCCGGACAGAATTTCTCGATGGCGCTCATCGCCGCCTGCACGCACAGCGGCAGGAAGGCCGGATTGAGGTTGTTGAAGCCGCCGGGGAAGAGGTTGGTATCGACCGGGGCCAGCTTGAAGCCGGAATTGCGCAGGTCGACCGACGAATAGAAGGGCGGCGTGTGTTCCAGCCACTGGCCGCGCAGCCAGTGCTCGATTTGCGGACTGGCGGCCAGGAAGCGGCGTTCCAGTTCGAGGAGCGGCCCGGTGAGGGCCGTGGTGAGGTGGGGAACCATGTGCTGTCTCTTTCCCGGAAAATTTTTATTGTGGCCGCAAATCTTACACCGCAGTGCACAAATAGGGGGCTTCCGTGCGCGGTCAAACCGTTGAAAACAGGTAAAATTCGCCCTTTCGCCTTACCGCTATTCGCAGATCGGAATCACCGTGCTCGTCGCCGCCAACATCACCATGCAATTCGGGGTCAAACCCCTGTTCGAGAACGTCAACGTCAAGTTCGGCGAGGGCTATCGCTACGGCCTGATCGGCGCCAACGGGGCGGGCAAGTCGACCTTCATGAAGATCCTCTGCGGCGCGCTCGAACCATCGGCCGGCAACGTCTCGAAGGACGTCCATGAGCGCATGGCCTACCTGCGCCAGGACCAGTTCGCCTACGAAGACATGCGCGTCCTCGACGTCGTGATGATGGGCCACGAGGAGCTGTGGGCCGCCATCCAGGAACGCGACGCCATCTACGCCAACCCGGAAGCCAGCGAAGACGACTACATGCGCGCCGCCGAACTCGAAGGCAAAGTCGGCGAGTACGACGGCTACACCGCCGAGGCCCGCGCCGGCGAACTGCTGCTCGGCGTCGGCATTCCGACCGCCCAGCACAACGGCCCGATGAGCGAGGTCGCCCCCGGCTGGAAGCTGCGCGTGCTGCTCTGCCAGGCGCTGTTCGCCAATCCGGACATCCTGTTGCTCGACGAACCGACCAACAACCTCGACATCAACACCATCCGCTGGCTGGAAGACGTCTTGAACGGCCGTGACTCGACGATGATCATCATCTCCCACGACCGTCACTTCCTGAACCAGGTCTGCACCCACATGGCCGACCTCGACTACGGCAAGATCACAACCTACGCCGGCAACTACGACGACTTCATGGAAGCCGCCCAACAGGCCCGCGAGCGCCAGTCGCAAGCCAACGCCAAGGCCAAGGAACGCATCGCCGAACTGCAGACCTTCGTCCGCCGCTTCTCGGCCAACGCCTCCAAGGCCAAGCAGGCGACCAGCCGTCTGAAGCTGATCGACAAGCTGAAGCCGGAAGACGTCAAGCCGTCGTCGCGCCAGTACCCGTGGATTCGCTTCGAACACGACGACAAGCAGAAGCTGCACCGTCAGGCCGTCGAAATCGAAAACCTCTCCTTCGCCTATCCGGGCAGCGAGCGCAAGATTTTCAACAACCTGACCCTGACCATCAACGGCGGCGAACGCATTGCCGTGATCGGCGAGAACGGCGTCGGTAAAACGACCTTCCTGAAGCTACTGATGGGCGAGTTGCAGCCGCAATTCGGTACCCTGAAGTGGGCCGAAAAAGCCAACCCCGGCTACTACGCGCAGGATCACAGCGCCGAGTTTGCCGGTGGCGAAAGTCTGACCGACTGGATCGTCGGCTACGCCCGTGCGTCGGTCGAAGAGGGCGGCGATCTGGAAACCCTGGTCCGTGGCACCCTGGGCCGCCTGCTCTTCTCTGGTGACGAACAGAAGAAATCGGTCAATGTCATTTCCGGTGGCGAACAAGGCCGCATGCTGTTTGGCAAGCTGATGCTGCAAAAGCCGAATGTGCTGGTGATGGACGAGCCGACCAACCACCTCGACATGGAATCGATCGAAGCGCTGAACTCGGGCCTGGAAAAATTCCCCGGCACCCTGATTTTCGTGTCGCATGACCGGGAATTCGTCTCGTCGCTGGCGACCCGCGTCTTCGAAGTGAAGGGTGACGGTACGATTGTCGATTACCTCGGCGGCTACGAGGATTATCTTTCCTCCCAGGGCGTCGAGTAAGCCCCGGTTGTGCCCTGCGGGGCTCCATGTTTGCGCGAGCCGAAGGCAATTGCCTTCGGCTTTTTCATGCGCCGTGCAGGCGCGTCCACACGGCCAGCAGCAGCGCTGCGGCAGCTATCCAGATCACCGTTGCAGCGAGCAGGGTCGAGGTGAGGCTGAGACGGGGCGCCAGGATATATACCGCGACCAGGTAGGCGGCATAAGGGAGCAGGGCGCACAATCCGAACAAGGCCGTTTCACGCAGCGCCTCAGGACCGCGTTCCTGTCCGACGAGCGCGTGGGCGATCAGTGCGAAGGTCGGAAACAGCGGTACCAGACCGGCGATATAGAAGTGGCGACTGCCGGCGAGCAGGGCGATGACCAGAACGGCCAGCGCACCCAGCAGGCTTTTGGCGAAGAGCATCACGGTCGAGATGGGAGAGGGTAAGCGAGGCTGCGCACTGTACGCCCAATATTGCTTCTGCGGGCAATCGGTTTCCGTTCGGTCTCTTCCGGCGCTGGGCGATCAGCCGGGGTGCTTGGCTGGCGGGTAGTAAGGCAATAAGGCCTTGGCGGCCTCGACCCGAAGGGCCGGGCTGGCGTTCGGGTCGTTCATGACGGCGAGCAGGAAGCTCTGCGGATCGGCATGCGGGCCATTCAGGCTCAGCTTGCCGTCGGCGGCGGGAGCGCTTTCGTGACGCGGCGTGTCGCTCGCGGACGGTGTTCGGGGGGCGGCCGGTGCGAGTCGGGAAAGGGCGCGTTCGAATTCCTCGGCTTTGATTTCCGAAAAACCGGCCAGCAGTTCGGCCTGCTTGTCCGGGGTCGGTGCCATCTCCAGCCACGGCTCGTCAATGAACAGGCTGCCCATGCCGGGATCGATGAAGGCGCTCCACCGGTCGTCGCTGGCCAGTCGGGCCG
>CALJZP010000049.1 GCA_937983545.1 uncultured Azonexus sp. | reverse complement strand
CTGTGCGGCAAGGACCACGGTTTCATGCCCGTGGTCGTCCACGCCGTGCCCGAAGCCGAATTCGTCGCCTGGCAGGATGCCCAGAAAGCCAGGATCGCCGCCGCGGCAAGCAGTTCCGGGCGAACCTGGAGCAAGGACGAGCTGATGGCCGCCGGCAAGGATGTCTATGGCAAGCAATGCGCCGTGTGCCACCAACCCGAGGGCCAAGGGCTGCCGCCCGCTTTCCCGGCACTGGCCGGCAGCAAGGTGGTCAATACGCCGCTGCTTTCGGCCGACGGCAAGATGATCCCCGACGGCCATGTCGACCGGGTCCTGAACGGCAAGGCCGGCACGGCGATGCAGGCTTTCCGCAACACCCTGTCCGACGCCGACCTCGCCGCTGTGATCACTTTCGAACGAAACAGCTTCGGGAACCAGCGCGGCGACATGATCCAGCCCGCCCAGATCAAGGCCCTGCGCCAGGAGGGAAGCAAGCCATGACAGCCATCGCCCACCCCAGCGGACATCAAGAGGAACACTATCCCGGCGGCCTGCTGCGCTGGCTGACGACGACCAATCACAAGGACATCGGCACGATGTACATGACCTTCGCGCTGATCATGTTCTTCGTCGGCGGACTGATGATCCTCGCCGTGCGCGCCGAACTGTTCCAGCCCGGCCTGCAGCTGATGAAGCCCGAGTTCTTCAACCAGCTGATCGGCGTGCACGCGCTGGTCATGATCTTCGCGGCGCTGATGCCGGCCGCCACGGGTTTCGCCAACTGGATGATTCCGCTGATGATCGGCGCCCCTGACATGGCCCTGCCGCGCCTGAACAATTGGGGCTTCTGGCTGCTGCCGCCAGCCGCCATCCTGCTCACCCTGCCCTTCATGCTGGCCTTGTTCGGCATCGGCGACGGCGCCATCGCCACCGGCTGGACCTTCTATGCTCCCCTCTCGGTACAGGGCGGCATGGGTATCGACTTCGCGATCCTCGCCGTCCATATCCTCGGCATCTCGTCGATCATGGGGTCGATCAACATCATCGTCACCATCTTCAACATGCGGGCACCGGGCATGACCATGATGAAGCTGCCGCTCTTCGCCTGGGGCTGGCTGATCACCGCCTTCCTGCTCATCGCCACGCTGCCGGTACTGGCCGGCGCGGTGACCATGCTGCTCACCGACCGGCATTTCGGCACGCATTTCTTCAATGCCGCCGGCGGGGGCGATCCCATCCTGTTCCAGCACCTCTTCTGGTTCTTCGGCCATCCCGAGGTCTACATCCTGCTGCTGCCGGTGTGGGGCCTGATGCCACACGTGATCTCGGCCTTCTCGCGCAAGCCGACCTATGGCTACACGGCACAGGTCTACAGCTTCATCGCCATCGGTCTCCTGTCGGTGGTGGTCTGGGCCCATCATTTCTTCACGGCCGGCATGCCGGTCCCGGCGCTGATCTATTTCATGTTCAGCACCATGTCGATCTCGATCCCGCTCGCGGTGCTGTTCTTCTGCTGGATCGCCACCATGTGGCGCGGGGCCATGACCTTCGAGACACCGATGCTGTTCGCCGTCGGCTTCATCGTCCTCTTCGGCATCGCCGGACTGACCGGTCTGGTGCTGGCCGACGTCGCCGCCGATGCCCAGTACCACCACAGCTACTTCGTCGTCGCCCACTTCCACTACGCACTGTTCGCCGGCGGCATCATGGGGGTGATGACCGGCGTCTATTACTGGCTGCCGAAATGGACCGGCCACATGTACAGCGAAAAGCTGGGCAAGCTGCATTTCTGGCTGACCGTCGTCGCCTTCAACCTGACCTTCATCCCGCAGTTTTTCCTCGGTCTGGCCGGCATGCCGCGCCGCATTCCCGACTACGCGCTCCAGTTCGCCGAGTTCAACGCCATTTCGACGGTGGGCGCCTTCATCCTCGGCCTGTCGCAACTGCTCTTTGCCTGGAACATCTGGGCCTGCGTGCGGGGCGGCCCCAAGGCCGAGGCCCGCGCCTGGGAAGGCGCGGACGGCCTGGAGTGGGAACTGCCATCGCCGCCACCCCACCACAGCTGGGAAACACCCCCGGTTATCCGTTGAGGAGCCCGTCATGGACAATGCCTTCTCGCCTGAAGATCTCGCCCGCCGGCGCAGCCGGTCCGTCCGGCTGGCCTGGCTGATCGGCGGCGCGGTCCTGCTCCTCTACGTCGCCGGATTCTTCCTGCAACGCTGACGCCATGGAACAGGCGAGCCTGCCCTCCCAGGACAATAGCCGACTGATTCGCCGGCTGCTTCTGCTGGTGGCCGGTGCCTTTGTCTTCGCTTTCGCCCTGGTGCCGCTCTACGACGTGCTGTGCCGGGCGACCGGTTTCAACGGGAAGACGGCCACCGGCTTCGCTACCGGCGGCTTGCCGGCCCAGGTGGCTTCGCCGGCCCAGCCGCGCGCCGCAGTCGACCGCAGCCGCCTGGTGCGCGTCGAATTCACCGGCACGGTGATGCCCGGCCTGCCCTGGGACATGCGCCCGCTGCAGTTCAGCGTCGAATTGCATCCCGGCGAGATGCAGCAGGTCAGCTACCTGGTGCGCAACCTGTCGGACAAACCGGTCACCGGCCAGGCCGTACCCAGTGTGTCGCCAGGCCAGGCGGCGCAGCATTTCGAAAAGATCGAATGCTTCTGCTTCGAGCAGCAGACGCTGGCCCCAGGCGAGGCGCGGGAGATGCCGCTCGCTTTCATCGTCAAACCGGAAATCGGCGCCGACATCGCCCAGATCACGTTGTCCTACGCCTTCTTCAGCCTCGACGGCCAGCGCCAGACGCTGACCCGCAATCGGGAGGAAAAATGAGCACTCCGTCAGCCCATCCGGCCCCGCACGGCCATTATTTCGTGCCGTCACCGAGCCTGTATCCCTTCGTGCTGTCCTGCGGCATGCTCGTTCTGGCCATCGGCTTCATCCTCGGCATGCACGGCTCGGCAAGTGGAAAATGGGTGATGCTCGCCGGCTTCGGCATCATCACCGGCGTGCTCTTCGGCTGGTTCGGCCGCGTCATCGGGGAGTCGCGCAGCGGGGCCTACACGGATTGGGAGGACCGTTCCTTCCGCTACGGCATGGTGTGGTTCATCGCCACCGAGGTGATGTTCTTTGCCGCCTTCTTCGGCGCGCTGTTCTACATGCGCGTCCTCTCGGTCCCCGATCTGGGCAGCATGATGGAGCACCACGGCTTTTCGCTGTGGCCGGAATTCACTGGCAGCTGGCCGAGCAGCGGGCCGAAGGGGCCGAACTTCACACCGATGGGCGCCTGGGGCATCCCGGCCATCAATACAGCCCTGCTCCTCAGTTCCGGCGCCACCGTCACCTGGGCGCACTGGGGATTGCTCAAGGGACGCCGTGGCCAGCTCAATCTCGGCTTGGCCGCCACCGTCATGCTCGGCATCTGCTTCCTGAGCCTGCAGGCCTGGGAATACCACCATGCCTACACCGAACTCGGGCTGACCATGGGGGCCGGCGCCTATGGTGCAACCTTCTTCATGCTGACCGGCTTCCACGGCTTTCACGTCACGCTCGGGACGGTGATGCTGCTGGTCATCCTGATCCGTTGCCTGAAAGGCGACTTCACCCCCGAACGCCATTTCGCCTTTGAAGGCGTGGCCTGGTACTGGCACTTCGTCGATGTGGTGTGGCTGCTGCTCTTCGTATTCGTTTACTGGGTGTAGCCGGCGATCAGGCCGCTACGGAATGCCAGCAACAACAGGAGGAATAGACCGATGGACAAACCGATGCGCCAGGTCAGCATGCGGACCGTACGTTCCCCGGCGCCCCGTTCGCGGTAAAGCCAGTAGAGCCCGGAAAAAAGGCTGTACAAGATGCCGAACAACAGCACGACGACCAGCAGCTTGACCATGGATGCCTCCAGCAATGCGCACGGCCAGTATGCGCCGGCGCCTGTTTCGACCGCAAGCGGGGGCGGCGGTTCGCGCCGCCGTACTGCGCGGATCGGCGGCATCGTGCTGGCCGTGTTGCTACCGACGTTCATATCGCTCGGCATGTGGCAATGGAACAAGGCGGAGGCCAAGCAGGCCCTGCAGGCCGAGCGCGATCGGCGCGGCAATGCCACGCCCATTCCGCTCCCAGCCGACCCGGTAACTGTCGACAAGCTGCGCAATCGCCATCTGACCGTGCGCGGCACCTACGACGCCCGGCATCAGGTCCTCATCGACAACCGCCTGCACGAGGGTGTTGCCGGCTACCATGTCGTCACGCCGCTGCGCCTGGCCGACAGCGACCGCTACGTATTGATCAACCGCGGCTGGCTACCCGCCCCGGCCGATCATCGAGACCAACCGGCCGCCCCGGTCCCGACGGGCGAGATCGAGCTTTCCGGCATTGCCATCCTCCCCCCGGAACGCTTCTTCAATCTGGCCGAGCAACCGGCCAGCGGCTGGGAACCGGTCTGGCAGAACCTCGACCTCAAACGCTTCCGCGGCATCCTGCCCGGCTATCTTCACGAGGTCATCATCCAGCTCGACCCGCAGGCACCGGCTGGCTTCAATCGCGAATGGCCGCGCCCGGACGAACGCATCGAACGCCATCGCAGCTATGCCCTGCAATGGTTTGGTTTTGCCATCGCCAGCGTCGGCATCTGGCTGTTCCTGCTATTCCGGCGGCCATGAACGCGCTTGCCCAACCCGCCTCGCCGCCCAGCCATTGGCGCCTGTTCCTGCTGGTCGGCACCCTGTTCGCCCTGCCCTTTGCTGTCGCCGCCGGTCTGTTCTTCGGCGGCTGGCACCCCGAGAAAACCGCCAATCGAGGCGCCCTGGTCATACCGCCGCTGCCCCTGCCGCTGGCTGACCTCAAACCGGCTTTCGATCCGCAAGGCCGCTGGCTGCTGGTGCTCAACGCCGGCGATGAATGTTCGGCCGACTGCCTGCGGCGGATTGATGAACTGCGACGTGTTCAGGTCTCGCTGTACAAGGAAATGAACCGTGTCCGCCGGCTTGTGCTGGTCGATAACCCGTTTTCGGCCGAGCTTGCCGAACTGGCCCGCCAGCAGCCCGACCTGCTGATCGCGCGCCGGCCTGAAAGCTGGGGAAGGCTGTCCGCCATCCATGTCCTCGATCCGCAGGGACGCCTGGTCCTCGATTACGCCACCGATGCCCCGCCCCGCGATATCCGCAGCGATCTTGAACGCCTGCTCAAGGCAGGCCGTAACTAGTGGTCTACCCCACAGATAACAAAACATGAAAACTCGTCTTTGCCCCGCTGGCGTTGTTGCTCTTCCTCGCAATAGCTTCGGCTATTGCTGCGGTTTGTGCCTATCCAGCAGGGCAAATCCTTCGCTTTCATTTTGTTCCGCCATCTGCGGGGCAGACCACTAGGAGAATGGCCATGCAAGTCATGTCAGCCCCGCGTCTACCGCTTGGTCAACGCCTGATCGCGTTCTCGCACCTGTGCAAGCCCCGGGTGAACAGCCTGATCGTCTTCACCGCCATGATCGGCATGTGCCTGGCGAGCCGCGAATTTCCGCCCCTGCTCCGCTTTCTGGTCGCCTCGCTCGGCATCGCGCTGGTCGCTTTCGCTGCGGCAGCCCTCAACTGCCTGGTCGAACGCACCGTTGATGCGCGCATGGCCCGCACCCGCTGGCGGGCAACGGCGCGCGGCGATATCTCACCCGGCGAAACAGTCACCCTGGCCA
>CALJZP010000048.1 GCA_937983545.1 uncultured Azonexus sp. | reverse complement strand
GATGCCGTCCTCGATGGCGTTGCCGCCCAGGTAGGCGCCCCAAGGCCAGGCAGCCACCATGACATGGGTGTCGGCACCGGCCGGATCGACGCCGAGTTTTTCGGCACCGAGGAACACCAGCGGGCGGATGTAGCCGCTGCGCAGGTTGTTGCGGCGAATCGCTTCGCAACAGAGGCTCGTCAGGGTGGTGCGGTCGACCGGCAGGTCGATGGCGAGGATATGCGCGGAATCCACCAATCGGCGCACATGTTCGTCGAGCCGGAAGATCGCCGGGCCGTTGGCCGTTTCGTAGGCGCGGATGCCCTCGAAGCAGCCGTAGCCGTAATGCAGGGTATGGGTCAGCGCGTGCACCTTCGCTTCAGCCCAGGGCAGCCATTGGCCGTCGAGCCAGATAGTACCGTCGCGGTCTTGCATGTTCGTTCTCCTTGAATCCGTTAAATGGCCGCAGGAGCGGCCGTGACGGCACACCGGGGGTGGGGTGTGCCAGTCCCGGGGCGGCCGTCGCCGGGTAGGCGGGGCGCAGGCGGAAGAAGGCGGTAAGGCAAGCGTGCCGGTAGGCAGGCTTGCGTTCAAACGAATTGAAGCAGGTTCAGGTGAGCTGATTTCATGTGACGTTACCCGGCCGCTGACGGAGGCGGCCTTGCCTACCCGGTGATCTCGTGCGCCCCGCGCACCAGCCAGCGGATGAAGGATGTCGCCGCCGGGCGTTCCTGAATGGCGGGTGGCGCAACGACATAGAAGCTGCGGTCGGCGCAATCCTCGGCGAACGGCCGGACGAGACGGCCATCGGCGACATAGGGGGCAGCCAGGCTACCGGCCATCAGGGCGATGCCATGACCGACCACGGCGCCCTCCAACATCAGCAACGCATCGTCGTACCAAGGGCCGGCAACCGGTTCGGAGCGATTCAGCCCGGCGGCGGCGAACCAGCGCTGCCAGGACAGCAAGGGGTGGCGCAGCAGGCGCTTTCCGTCCAGGTCGTCGGGATGTTTCAAATCGGCAGCCAGGGCCGGGCTGCACACCGGAAATACCCTTTCCTCAAACAGCTTCCAGGCGAGCAGCCCCGGCCATTCTTCTTCGCCATAGCGCAGGCCGATATCGGCCTCGCCGTTGAGCAAGGGGCCCAGGCCGGTGGCGGTGCCCAGGCTGAATTCGACGTCAGGATGGCCTTCCTGATACCGGGCAATACGGGAGACCAGCCATTTGCTGCCCAAGGCCGGCGCCACCGAAATACGCATGCGTTCCCGCTTCGGTGCGCGCAGCGCGGCGCTGGCCTCGTCGAGGCGCAGCAAGGCATCGCGCACCACTGCCAGGTAACGTCGCCCGGCCGCGGTCAACACGATGGCCCGATGCCGACGTTCGAACAGATCCTGGCCGAGGTGTGTTTCAAGTTGGCGTATGCGATGGCTGATCGCCGACGGCGTCAGATGCAGCACCGCCGCCGCTGCCTGAAAACTGCCCAGGCGGGCAGCGGCCTCGAAGGCGGGTAGCGCATGGAGCGGGGGAAGGTCGTGCATGATGCGCGTGGTGCAATCAGGATGGAATCCAGATGCTACTGCTTTTGCGCAGCCCGTTCCTTTTCGTAGTCGGCATAGCTCGTCTTGTTGAGTCCATCCAGACATTTCTGGCTTTCGCCGGGTGGCTGCTTGCGGCAGTGATGCTCGGATGATTGATTGACACCCTTGTACCAGGCTTCGGTCGTACAGCCAGCCAGCAGCAGGAAGGTCAGCGGAATGGTGACAATGCGGAGGCGTAGAGAATATGGCATCTGGTTGGTTTCAGGAAGAAAGGTGCTGAACGATAGGTATCTTACAGTGCCAGCAGCTTCAGTTGACTTACCCATTTGGCATGGAGATGTGTCGGGAGGGCTACTGCGGGATGTCCGGCTCGACCAGCGCCGCCAGTTGTTCCAGCGATTCCTGCCAGCCGAGATAGCACATCTCGACCGGGATCGCATCGGGAATCCCGTCTTGCACGACGATCAACTCGGTGCCGCACAGCACCGGCGTCAGCGTGACGGTCACCTGCAGAACCCCCGGCAGATTGGGGTCGTCGAAGCGGTCCGTATAGCGCAACAAGCTGTTGGGAACGAGCTCGAGATATTCGCCGCCGAAGCTGTGGCTCTGCTGTGTCGAAAAATTGGTGAAGGACATCCGGAAGCTTCCGCCGGCCCGCGCATCCAGATGGTGGACGGTGCAGGTAAAACCATGCGGCGGCAGCCACTTCGCCATCGCATCGGCCGTCGTGAAGGCTCGGTACAAGCGCTCGGCGGGCGCTTTCAAGACACGGTGAAGACGAACGGTTCCTGGCATGGTGTCGTGCTCCTGTTGGGGGATGTGAAGTTCGACGCCGGATTCGGCAAAGGGTTCTCGGGCAGCGACCAACAATAGAGGCCCGCGAAACCCATTCGCTCGCCGGTCAAGTCAACATCTGATGTCAGGCGGCCAGTGCCTTGCCATCGGCGGTTACAGACAGGTGGCCCTGGCCGTCGAAATGCAGCGCGATGACGGATGGCGTGGTCTGGCCGTCGAGCAAGGCCCGGTACTTGGCAATTACCGCCTCGATCTCGGACGGGCTGCGGGCGGCACGGTATTCGGCATCGAACTTCAGTGCCTTGTTCATCTCCGTCATCTGTGACGACAGGGCGTTTACCGTGCTCAGCTGGCGGGCCAGTACCGGGTTATCGGTCAGCGCTGCGCGAAACTGCGCCGCGTACGCATAGTCACCCGGCAATTGAATCTGGCCGTAGGCATCGTAGCTGATGCTGGCCGGCGCTGCGGGAATGCCATGCGCCGCCAGGAAGGCCGGCATCTTGGCCGATACATGCCGGCTCAGCGCGTCGATATTGTTCTGCGTCGGCATCAGCAGCGGGATCGACAGCAGCGGGCGCGATGGATCGGGCGTGAAATAGTCGTCGATGTCGAGCGCCTTGCTGCCCTGCGACGTGTCGTAGGCCGCCAGGGACTTGCTCTCGGTAGTGTTCGCCTCCGCCGTCAGGCGCGCTCGCCCGGCCTCGGAAATTTTTACGACGGCAGAATTTTCCACCCCATCGGCCGAACTTGCCGCCGGCCGACTGGGGGACATCAGACTCCTGGCGACCGATCCAACCAGAGAAAGCGCCGCCGACGCGGCCAGAGAGGCAATTGCCATGGTGCAACCCCGTAGAAATTATGGTGACGGGGTGCTACTACGCAAGGGGTGTGCCGGCCCGAACTAAGTGGGTTCTACTCAGGGTTGAACGTTTTGTAGCATTCGGGCTATTGCCCAATGATCGCATTTCTCTTCTTCCGATTGGGGCGAGTTGTTTTCTAAGTGGGCTAATTCGTGAAGAACAAGGTGGATCAAAAAATTTTCTTTCTTACCGAGAAAGCTTCGGTGTTTTGAGAGGCCAGAAAAATCAAGCTGGCTTAAAACACCGTTAGCTTCCTCGTTCGAAATTTTGCGTTGCACAACGATTCTTGGTGGTGAGGTACCGGCAGGAGGAACTGAAGTAGCAATCGGGTTTCCACAGACAAGAATTCTGTTGCGATCTGCCCATATTGCAACGTTTTCGGTAATCACTAGCTCTGTTGGACGCGTTGAATATCGACTGATCGCAGTAATCAGTAGTTGCTTGGATTGTTCGACATCTGCGAACTCCACCGTTTACCGCCGTCCACCCAGAATCGACCCCAGCACGCCGCGCAGAATCTGCTTGCCGAGTTCCCGGCCGACCGTTCCGGCGACGCCGCGTGCGGCGCTCTTGGCGGCGCTTTCGAGGACGCCCTCGCGCTTGCCGCCGCGCGGGCCGGTGCTGCCCATCAGGATGTCGCCGAGGCCACCGAGGAGGCCGCCGCCGGCATCGGCCTGGGCTTCGGGGGCGGGTTGGCGTTGCTGGGCCTGTTCGTAGCGCGGCTGCGGCTGGCCGGCGTGGTTGCCCCAGTCGTTGGCGTTGATGCCACCGCCTTGCGGCGCGGGGATGGCGCCGGGAGCGGCAGCCGCGGTAGCCGGCTTGCCCTTGAGGACTTCGTAGGCGGATTCGCGATCCACGCTCTGGCCGTAGGCGGCGAGCATCGGCGAGGCGGCGATCATGGCCTTGCGCTCGTCGGCAGTCAGGGGTCCGAGGCGCGAGGCGGGCGGGAAGATGATGCTGCGTTCGACGACGTTGGGGCGGCCCTTCTCGTCGAGGAAGGAGACCAGCGCTTCGCCGACGCCGAGTTCGGTGATGACGGTGGCGGCATCGAACTTGGGATTGGCGCGCATGGTTTGCGCGGCGGCCTGCACGGCCTTCTGGTCGCGGGGCGTGAAGGCGCGCAGGGCGTGCTGGACGCGGTTGCCGAGCTGGCCGAGGATTTTTTCCGGGACATCCAATGGGTTCTGCGTGACGAAATAGACGCCGACACCCTTGGAGCGGATCAGGCGGACGACCTGCTCGACCTTGTCGGTCAAGGCTTGCGGGGCATCGCTGAAGAGCAGGTGAGCTTCGTCGAAGAAGAAGACGAGCTTGGGCTTGTCGAGGTCGCCCGCTTCCGGCAGTTGCTCGAACAGTTCGGAGAGCAGCCAGAGCAGGAAGGTGGAGTAGAGCGCTGGCGCCTGCACCAGCTTTTCGGCGGCGAGGACGTTGATGACGCCGCGGCCGTTGCCGTCGACCTGCATCAGGTCGTTGATGTTGAGCATCGGTTCGCCGAAGAAGGCGTCGCCGCCCTGTTGTTCGAGGGTGAGCAGGCCGCGCTGGATGGCGCCGATGGAGGCGGCGGCGATGTTGCCGTATTCGGTGGTGTAACTCTTGGCGTTGTCGCCGACGTTCTGGACCATAGCACGCAGGTCCTTGAGATCGAGCAGCAGCAGCCCCTGGTCGTCGGCGATCTTGAAGACGAGTTGCAGCACGCCGGCCTGGGTGTCGTTGAGGTTGAGCAGGCGGGCGAGCAGCAGCGGGCCCATGTCGGAAATCGTGGCGCGCACCGGTACGCCGTTTTCGCCGAAGACATCCCAGAAGGCGACGGAGTTGGCGTAGGGCTGGAAACCTTCGAGGCCGAGCTCGGCGACGCGCTTCAACAGCTTTTCGGAGGGATTGCCGGGGGCGCCCATGCCCGAGAGGTCGCCCTTGACGTCGGCCATGAAGACCGGCACACCGGCGTAGGAGAGGCGCTCGGCGATGGACTGCAGGGTGACCGTCTTGCCGGTTCCCGTCGCGCCGGTGATCAGGCCGTGGCGGTTGGCCATCTGCGGCAGCAGGGCGGGGTAACCGTCTTCGGATTTGGCGAGATACAGGGGATCGGACATGGCAGCGGGCTCCTCGGGAAATTTATCCAAACATTCTAGCAACGCCGGGGTGCGGCTTTGTGAAATAGCGTAAGCCGCCGACCTGACGAGAAGGCTTCCGGCGGGTAAAATCTCGCCTTCTTTGTTTATTGCAGTGGGACATCATCATGGCTGGTCACTCCAAATGGGCCAATATTCAGCACCGTAAAGGTCGCCAGGACGAGAAGCGCGGCGCCGCCTTCTCCAAGATCGCCAAGGAAATCACCGTGGCCGCCAAGATGGGCGGCGGCGACATCAGCTTCAACCCGCGCCTGCGCGTGGCCGTGGACAAGGGCAAGGCGGTCAACATGCCCAAGGACAAGATCGACACCGCCATCAAGAAGGGCACCGGCGAACTCGAAGGCGTCGATTACGTCGAAGTTCGCTACGAAGGCTACGGTATCGGCGGCGCAGCGATCATGGTCGACTGCCTGACCGACAACAAGACCCGTACTGTGGCCGAAGTGCGCCATGCTTTCTCCAAGCACGGCGGCAACATGGGTACCGACGGCTGCGTGGCGTTCCAGTTCAAGCACTGCGGCCAGATGTTGTTTGCTCCGGGCACCGACGAAGGGGCGCTGATGGATGCGGCCATCGAAGCCGGCGCCGAGGACGTGGCGACCAATGAGGATGGTTCGATCGAAGTGATCACCGCGCCGACCGAGTTCATCGCCGTCAAGGATGCGCTGGAAGCCGCCGGCTTTACGCCGGAATTCAGCGAAGTGACGATGAAGCCGGAGGGCGAGAACGTGTTCACCGGCGACGACGCCGTGAAGATGCAGAAGCTGCTCGACGCCCTGGAAGGCCTTGACGACGTGCAGGAAATCTACACTACCGCCGTGATCGAGGAATGAACGGTTTGCCGGTAATTGGCTGCCGTTGGGCGACGATGCCGGCTTTTGGGTTGCATATCGCGTTATAAAGGATTGCCTGTGAAATTCCGCCGGATTCTCCCTGCCCTGCTCCTGCTCGGCATCTCGCTGTCCACCGGAGCGGCACAGTTCGCCTGCCCGGATCTGGGGGCTGCCCGGCAGGTGAATGCCTGCCCGAGCGAGGAAGAGCTGAAGCACACCTATAGCGGCTTTTGCAGCGACGACAAGAAGGCCTATGCCGGCGAAACGGACAACTGCATGCGCTACGACGATTACCGGGCGATGAAGAATACCGCCCTGTGGGAATCGGCGGATGGTGCTTTCGACGGCTATGTCTCCTGCGATCTGCCGCAGGCCAGGTTCAAGGCGCTGAAGGCGACCGGCATGAAGGTCGCGAAACAGGGGTCGATCACCAAGGTGGTGTGCAATTATCCGAACGGGGTCAAGTTCACCTATCGCACCAAGGTCGCCTGCAAGGTCGAAGACGACAAGGCCTGTGCAGCCGATTCGGCTGCCTGCCGGGCGAGCTGCAACTGACGCGCGCGACGGCTGAATGATCCAGCCGGCCATCATCGATATCGAGGCCTCCGGATTCGGAAAGGGCAGTTATCCGATCGAGGTCGGGTTCTATCTGCCGGACGGTCAGGCCTATTGCACCCTGATCGCGCCGGAGCCGGCGTGGGACCATTGGGACGACTCGGCCGAGCGGATCCACGGCATCCGGCGTGAACTGCTGTTCGAAAAAGGCCGCCGGGCGCTCGATGTCTGCGATGACCTCAACGACAAACTGCGTGGCCAATGCGTTTACTGCGACGCCTGGGCATACGATTACGTCTGGCTCGGCAAGCTGTTCGATGCGGCGGAACGGGTGCCGCTGTTCCAGTTGAAGGATATCCGCGACCTGCTCGGCGAATGCGAGCAGAAGCTGTGGCACGCCACGCGCGCCGCGGTGGAATTGCGCCTGCAACTGCGCCGCCACCGTGCCAGCAGCGACGCCCGCATGCTGTTCGAAACACTGCTTGAGGCGCGCAAGCGCTGCGCGCCGGACTGAACTCGATGCAACGACTCTACCCCTTGTTGTTCGTCTTTCTGTGGAGCACCGGGTTCATCGGCGCGAAGTACGGGCTGCCGTATGCCGAGCCGCTTTCTTTCCTGCTCACCCGCTACGGTCTGGTGATCGCCCTGATGCTGCTCATCGCCCTGGCGACGCGCGCGCCGTGGCCGGAGCGGCGGTGCGACTGGCTGCACATCGGCGTTTCCGGCATTCTGGTTCATGCGATCTATCTCGGCGGGGTGTTCGTGGCGATCAAGCACGGCCTGTCGGCCGGCGTCACGGCGCTGGTTGTCGGGATGCAGCCGTTGCTGACGGGGCTTGGTTCCGGCTGGTTGCTCGGCGAGAAGGTGACGGCGCGCCAATGGGGCGGGCTGGCGCTGGGCTTTGTCGGCGTCGGCATGGTCGTGTCGGGCAAGCTGGGCGACGGGCCGCTGGGGCCGATGCTGATTCCGGCGGTCGTTGCGTTGCTCGGCATCACCGCCGGCACGCTGTACCAGAAGCGCTTCTGTCCGAAATTCGACCTGCGTAGCGGTTCGGTCATCCAGTTCGTGCCGACCGCCATCGTCACCGCCATCGCCGTGGCTCTGTTCGAGGATTACCGCATCGACTGGAATGGCCACTTCCTGTTTGCGCTCGGCTGGCTGGTGCTGGTGCTGTCGCTCGGGGCGATCAGCCTGCTCAACCTGCTGATCCGCAGCGGCAGCGCGGTCAATGTCGCCAGCCTGTTCTACCTGACGCCGCCGACGACGGCGTTGATCGCCTTTGTCGTTTTTGGTGAAACGCTCACCCTGACGGCCATCATCGGCATGGTGGTGGCGGTTGGCGGGGTCTATCTGGTGGCGAGGACGAAATGACGACCCCGCGCATTCTCGGAATCGATCCGGGTCTCCGGGTGACGGGCTTTAGCTCCGGCCGCGGGCTGTGCCCGCTTAACCGGCTACGCCGGTTAGCCTGCGCTGAAGCCGACCACGCGCAAGACATGAGGTCGATCAAATGAATGCTCCCCGTATTTTGGGCATCGACCCGGGACTGCGCGTGACCGGCTTTGGCGTCATCGAGAAGCATGGCAACCAATTGGTTTATGTGGCCAGCGGCTGCATCAAGTCGAACGACAAGCAGAGCTTGCCGGAGCGCATCGCCACGCTGTTCGCCGGAATCAGCGAGGTGATCGCCACCTACCGGCCCGATCAGGCGGCGGTGGAAAAGGTCTTCGTCAACGTCAATCCGCAATCGACGCTGCTGCTCGGCCAGGCGCGCGGGGCGGCGATCAGCGCTCTGGTGCATGGCGGATTGCCCGTTGCCGAATACACGGCCTTGCAGGTCAAGCAGGCTGTGGTCGGCCATGGCAAGGCGGCCAAGGAGCAGGTGCAGGACATGGTGGTGCGCCTTCTCTCGCTGGCGGGTTCGCCCGCTGCCGACGCCGCCGATGCGCTGGCATGCGCCATCTGCCATGCGCATGGCGGGCAGGGTTTGGGGGCGCTGGCGACGGCCGGGTATCGCGTTCGCGGCGGCCGCCTGATAGGATGATGACTGTTTGAACATACAGTATCCGGAAACCCCATGATCGGAAGACTTACCGGCATCCTCGCCGAAAAGAACCCGCCGCAGATCGTCCTCGACGTGAACGGCGTCGGCTACGAGCTCGACGTGCCGATGAGCACTTTCTACAACCTGCCGGCGGCGGGCGAGAAGACGAAATTGCTGACGCATTTCGCGGTGCGCGAGGATGGACATTTCCTCTACGGTTTCCTGACCGAGGCCGAACGCTTCGCTTTCCGGCAGTTGCTCAAGGTGTCCGGCATCGGGGCGCGGACTGCGCTGTCGGTGCTGTCGGGCATGTCGGTCAACGATCTGTCGGCCGCCGTGGCACAGCAGGAGCTGGGTCGCCTGATCAAGATTCCCGGCATCGGCAAGAAGACCGCCGAGCGCCTGCTCCTCGAACTGAAGGGCAAGCTGGCCGACGCCACCGGCGTCTCGTTGCATGCGCCGGCCGACGATGCCCGGCAGGATATCGCCAACGCCCTGATCGCCCTCGGCTACAACGAGAAAGAAGCGGCAGCGGCGATGAAGCAGCTGCCGGCCGACGTTGGCACGTCCGATGGCATCCGCCAGGCACTCAAGTTGCTGTCCAAAGCCTGATGATCGAGGAACAAGACCCCAAGCGGCTGGCGCAGATTGCGCTGGTGGTGCTGCTGATCGTCGGCTGCATCGCGGTGTTGCTGCCCTTCATCGGGGCGGTGCTGTTCGCCTTCGTGGTCTGGGTGTGCACCTGGCGTCTCTATGCCGACCGCCTGCTGCCCGTGCTCGGGGGGCGCGATACCCTCGGCGCTTCGTTGATGACGCTGGCGCTGGTTCTCGTCATGCTGCTGCCCACGATATTCCTGGCCGGCTCACTGGCCAATGGCGCGGACAAGCTGATCGACTTCCTCAAGCCCCACATCGAGCACGGCATGCCGGTGAATCCGCCGGCCTGGTTGAGCGGCCTGCCTTTCGTCGGCAGCGAGATCGACGCCACCTGGCATCGCATCGCCAGCAGTCGCGAGGAACTGAACGGCGTGGTGCGTCAGTTGATCGTGCCTGCCCGCCGCTTTGCGCTGGCGCTTGGCGGCATCGCTGCGAACGGCCTGTTGCAGATCGCGCTGGTGCTTTTTGTCGTCTTCTTCCTGTACCGCGACGGCGCAGCGGTCAGCCATGCCTTGCTGGTCGGTTCGCGCAAGCTGGGCGGCGATCTTGGCGAAAACATGCTCGAAAAAGCACGCGGTACGGTGGTTGGCGTCATGCTGGGCATTGTCGGCACGGCGGCGGCACAGGGGGCGGTGGCGACGGCCGGCTTCCTGATCGTGGGCGTACCGGCCGCCGTCCTGCTGGGCTTTGCCACCTTCTTCCTGTCGATGATCCCGGTCGGGCCGCCGCTGATCTGGGGCGGTGTGGCAGCCTGGCTATACAGCGAAGGGCAGGTCGGCTGGGCCATCTTCATGGTGCTCTATGGTCTCTTCGTGATCAGCAGCATCGACAACTTCGTCAAGCCGATCCTGATGGCCCGCGGCGCCGGGCTGTCCATCCTGCTCATCGCGTTGGGCGTACTCGGCGGCGTGCTGGTCTTCGGCTTCATCGGCATCTTCCTCGGCCCGGTCCTTCTGGCGCTTGGCGAAATGCTGCTCCGTCGCTGGATTCGCGAGGAAATTCATCCATGATCGAAACCGACAAACTGGTCGCCGGTGCGGACCGCATCATCGCGCCGCAAAGCAAGTCGGCCCAGGAAGAGGCATTGGAGCGCGCCCTGCGCCCCAAGCGGCTGGCCGATTACACCGGCCAGGTGAAAATCCGCGAACAGTTGGAAATTTTCATCCAGGCGGCGAAAAAACGCAGCGAATCGCTCGACCACGTACTCCTTTTTGGTCCGCCGGGTCTGGGCAAGACCACGCTGGCCCACATCGTCGCCGCCGAAATGGGCGTCAACCTGCGCCAGACCTCCGGTCCGGTGCTCGAACGGGCCGGCGATCTGGCCGCCATCCTGACCAACCTGGAACCGCACGACGTGCTGTTCATCGACGAAATCCACCGTCTCAGCCCGGTGGTCGAGGAAATCCTCTATCCGGCGCTGGAAGACTTCCAGATCGACATCATGATCGGCGAAGGCCCGGCGGCGCGCTCGGTGAAACTCGATCTGCCGCCTTTCACGCTGGTCGGTGCCACGACACGGGCCGGCATGCTGACCAACCCGCTGCGCGACCGTTTCGGCATCGTCGCCCGTCTGGAGTTCTACACCGCGGACGAGCTGAAAAGCATCGTCAGCCGTTCCGCCTCCTTGCTCAACGCACCGATCGATGGCGACGGGGCGCTGGAAATCGCCAAACGTTCGCGCGGCACGCCGCGCATCGCCAACCGCCTGCTGCGTCGTGTCCGCGATTACGCCGAGGTCAAGGCCGACGGCAACATCACGCGCGGCGTCGCCGATCTGGCCCTGCACATGCTCGATGTCGACCCGGCCGGTCTCGACCTGATGGACCGCAAGCTGCTGAGTGCCGTGATCGACAAGTTCGGCGGCGGCCCGGTCGGCGTCGACAACCTCGCGGCGGCCATCGGCGAGGCGCGCGACACCATCGAGGACGTTCTCGAACCTTACCTGATCCAGCAAGGCTACCTGCAGCGCACCCTGCGCGGCCGCATCGCCACGCCGGCGATCTATCGCCACCTCGGCCTCGCCGAGCCGGCCAGCGCGGTGGTGCGCGACCTCCTCTCCGAAGAATAGGCGGCGGCCCGGTCCACCCAGACAGGGCTTGCTGCGTTAAGCATGCTTCAGTTCCGGAAGGATTCCTCATGAAGGTACTTTTCGCTGCCGTGGCGATACCGCCGGTTCGCGGTCGCATTCCTTGGCCTGTCGGCGCACCGCTTGACCTGACACTGCTGATGTCACCATGGGATGCGATCTGGCCGCGAAAACGCCATAACTGGCGCAGAAACAGACCGTTACAAAACAATGTTGCGATGCAAGGTAAAATCCCGGGATGAAATTTGAGCCCAGTCCCAATGCTTTCACCATCCCGGTGCGTGTGTATTACGAAGACACGGATGCGGGCGGGGTCGTTTACTACGCCAATTACCTGAAATTCTTCGAACGTTGCCGCACCGAATGGATGCGTTCGGCCGGTCACGACCAGCGCCAGCTGGCGCGCGATACCGGTATCGGCTTTGTTGCCCGCAAGGCCGATTGCGAGTATCTCCGCCCCGCCCACCTCGATGACCAGTTGACCGTCGGCCTCGAAGTCGAGAAGCTGACCCGCGTGCGCGTCGTCTTCCGCCAGCATGTCCGGCGTGGCGACGACGAACTGGTCACCGGCACCGTCGAGATCGCCTGCGTCGACATGGCCAGCCTGAAACCCGCCCCGATCCCCGATTTTCTGTATTCCAAGCTGGAAGCGCTTAAATGAACGTCACCCAGGACCTCTCCATCCTTCATCTCATCCTGCAGGCCAGCGCGGTCGTGCAGATCGTCATGGCGCTGCTTGCCGGCGTTTCGCTGATGTCGTGGTACTACATTTTCATGAAGCTGTTCGCGGTCAAGCAGGCGCGC
>CALJZP010000047.1 GCA_937983545.1 uncultured Azonexus sp. | reverse complement strand
GGCACGTCCATCGTGGCCTTGTCGGATTCCAGCGTGCAGATGGCGTCGTCGACCTTGACGCTGTCGCCGACCTTGACGAACAGGTCGATGACCGGAACGTCGGAAAAATCGCCGATGTCGGGTACCTTCACTTCGATAATCTGGCTCATCGCGCGGTCCTTACAACATGATGCGGCGGAAGTCCGCCAGCAGCTTGCTCAAATGCACGAGGAAGCGAGCCGCCGCGGCGCCGTCCACCGCGCGGTGGTCCCACGACAGGCAGAGCGGCAGGGTCAGGCGCGGCACGAATTGCTGGCCGTCCCACACCGGCTTCATGGTCGAGCGGGTGACGCCGAGGATGGCGACTTCCGGCGCGTTGATGATCGGCGTGAAGCCGGTGCCGCCGATACCGCCCAGACTCGACACGGTAAAGCAGCCGCCCTGCATCTGTTCCGGCTTGAGCTTGCCTTCGCGGGCAAGGCGGGCCAGTTCCGAACTTTCGGCGGCGATTTGCAGCACGCTCTTCTGGTCTGCATTCTTGATCACCGGCACGACCAGGCCGTTCGGCGTGTCGGCGGCAAAGCCGATATGCCAGTAACGCTTTTCGACGATCTCGTCGCCTTCCAGCGAGCAGTTGAAGGCCGGCCAGGTTTGCAGCGTATGCACCGCCGCCTTGATCAGGAAGGCGAGCATCGTCACCTTGGCGGCATCCTTGCCGAGTTCGCCATTGATCTTTTGCCGGAAGGCTTCGAGATCGGTGATGTCGGCTTCGTCGAAATTGGTGACGTGCGGCATCATCACCCAGTTGCGGTGCAGGTTGGCGGCCGAAATCTTCTGGATGCGCGATTTCGGGCGGCGTTCGATGGGGCCGAACTTTTCGAAATCGATCTTCGGCCAGGGCAGCAGATCGAGCCCGCCACCGGCGGCGGCCGGGCGCGTTTCGGTCGAGGCGGCTTGCATCGTCCGCTTGACGTGGGCGATGACGTCCTCCTGCCGAATGCGTCCCTTGGCGCCGCTGCCGACCACTTGCGCCAGATTGACGCCGAGCTGTCGGGCCAGGCGGCGGACCGACGGGCCACAAGGGCCGTTGGCCGGCCCGCTCGGGGCCAGGTTCGGAGCGGACGCGGGGGCTGGGGCATTTGCCGGCACGGCGGCTGGTGCGGAGACCGGTGTGCTCGGGCTGGCCGGCGTTTCCGTTTTGGCCTCGTGTTCCCGGTCGGCCGCAGGCGTTTGCGGCTCGGTTTCGGCGGCTTCCCCGGCGACTTCCAGGCGGGCGATCAGGCTGCCTTCGCCGACCCGGTCGCCGGTCTTGACGAGGATTTCGGTGATGCGGCCGGCGGCGGACGACGGCACATCCATCGTCGCCTTGTCCGACTCCAGCGTCACCAGCGCCGTATCGGCGGCAATCGTGTCGCCGACGGCGACGAGCACCTCGATCACCGGCACGTCCTTGTAGTCGCCGATGTCCGGCACACGCAGTTCAATTATCTGGGTCATGGCTTACTCCCCGTGGCCGAGCGGCGTCGGCTTGTCGGCATCGATCCCGAATTGCGCCATCGCCTCGACCACCAGGCTGCGCGGCAGGGTTCCCTCGTCGGCCAGGCTCTTCAGCGCGGCGAGCGCAATGTAGCGTTCGTCGATCTCGAAGAAATCGCGCAGCGCGACGCGGGTGTCGGAACGCCCGAAGCCGTCGGTGCCCAGCACGGTGTAGCGCTGCGGCACCCAGTTGCGGATGAGGTCCGGGTAGGCGCGCATGAAGTCGCTGACGCCGATGACCGGCCCCTCGCGGCTGGCCAGCTGCTCGGTCACGTAGGGCGTGCGTGGCGTTTCGGCCGGGTGCAGCAGGTTCCAGCGGTCGCAGGCGATGCCATCCTTGCGCAATTCGCCGAAGCTGGTCGCGCTCCACACGTCGACGGCGAGGTCGAAGCGGCGTTCGAGCAGGTCGGCGGCGGCCAGCACCAGGCGCAGCGCGCTGCCGCTGCCGATCAGCTGGACGCGTGGCTTGTCGCCCTGCGCCGCGGCACGCAGCAGGTAGATGCCGCGGCGGATGCCTTCTTCGGCACCGGCCGGCATCGAGGGATGGACGTAGTTCTCGTTGTAGAGCGTGACGTAATAGAAACAGTGCTCGTTGTCGCTCATCATCCGGCGCACGCCATCCTCGGCGATCACCGCCATTTCGTAGGAGAAGGCCGGGTCGTAGGCGCGGCAGGTCGGAATGGTCGCGGCATAAATCTGGCTCTGCCCGTCTTCGTGCTGCAAGCCTTCGCCGGAGAGCGTCGTGCGGCCGGCCGTCGCGCCGAGCAGGAAGCCGCGCGCCTGACTTTCGGCGGCGTTCCACACCAGGTCGGCGATGCGCTGGAAGCCGAACATCGAATAGAAGATGTAGCACGGCAGCATCGGCTGGTTGCTGTGCGACCAGGCGGTGCCGGCGGCGATCCACGAACCCATCGAACCGGCTTCGGAAATGCCTTCCTCCAGAATCTGACCCTTGATGTCTTCGCGGTAGAAGGCCAGCTGGTCGGAATCCTGCGGCGTGTAGCGCTGTCCCCAGGGCGAGTAGATGCCGAACTGGCGGAACATGTCCTGCATGCCGAAGGTACGCGCTTCATCGGCGACGATGGGCACGACGCGGGCGCCGAGCGTGCTGTCGCGCATCAGCTTGGTGAGCAGGCGAACGAAGCTCATGGTCGTCGAAATCGTCCGCTCGCCGGAATCGGCGTGGAAGGCGGTGTACAGATCGGGCGTCGCCGGGGCGAGCGGCGTTGCCTGCTGCCGGCGCTGCGGCAGGTAGCCGCCGAGGGCGCTGCGGCGCTGTTGCAGGTAACGCACTTCCGGGCTGTTTTCGCCGGGGTGGTAGAGGCGGGCGTTGTCGAGATCGTCGTCGGAGAGCGGCAGGCCGAAACGCTCGCGGAAGTGGCGCAGGTCGTCGTGCGCCAGCTTCTTGGTCTGGTGCGAGGTGTTGGCGCCCTGGCCGGAAGCGCCCATGCCATAACCCTTGGTCGTCTGCGCCAGGATCACCGTCGGCTGGCCCCGATGGTTCATCGCCGCGGCGTAGGCGGCGTAGATCTTGATCGGGTCGTGACCACCACGGATCAGGGCATCGATTTCCTTGTCCGACATGTTGCCGACCAGCGCCGCCAGTTCCGGGTAGCGCGAGAAGAAGTGCTGGCGGTTGTAGTGGCCGTCGGTGGCCGACAGCTTCTGGAATTCGCCGTCCACGGCCTCGGCCATGCGCTTGAGAATCCAGCCTTCGCGGTCGCGGGCGAAGAGCACATCCCAGTTGCTGCCCCACATGCACTTGACGACATTCCAGCCGGCCCCGGCGAACAGGGTTTCCAGTTCCTGCACGATATTGCCGTTGCCGCGCACCGGGCCGTCGAGACGCTGCAGGTTGCAGTTCACCACGAGCACCATGTTGTCGAGCTGCTCGCGGGCGGCCAGCGAAATGCCGGCCAGCGATTCCGGCTCGTCCATCTCGCCGTCGCCGACGAAGGCCCACACCTTGCGGTCGTTGGCCGGCATGATTTCGCGATGTTGCAGGTAACGCTGGAAGCGCGCCTGGTAGATGGCGGAGAGCAGGCCGAGGCCCATCGAGCCGGTCGGGAATTGCCAGAAACCGGGCATCAGCGTCGGGTGCGGGTAGGAGGAAAGACCCTTGCCGATGCCGCCCGAGACTTCGCGGCGGAAGTGGCTCATATTCTCTTGGCTCAGGCGACCTTCGAGGAAGGCGCGGGCGTAGATGCCGGGCGCGGCATGGGCCTGGAAGTACACCAGATCGCCCGGATGCTCGTCGGTCGGGGCGCGGAAGAAGTGGTTGAACCCGACCTCGAAGAGATCGGCAATCGAGGCATAGGTGGCGATGTGGCCGCCCAGTTCGGGATTGTCCTGGTTGGCCCGCATCACCATGGCCAGCGCATTCCAGCGGTGGATGGCGGTGATGCGGGCTTCCAGATCAAGATCGCCCGGGTAGGGCGGCTGCGCTTCCACCGGAATGGTGTTCCGGTAGGGCGTGGTGTGGCGGGTGTGGAATCGGCCACCCGCCCGGCGACCCGACTCGATAAGCCGGCCCACCAAAAACTCGGCGCGCGATACTCCGGCGCGTTCGATCACTTCCTGCAGGCTGGATTGCCAGTCCTGCGTTTCCTCGGCGTCGCCATCCGGCCGTGCGCCGACCATGGGTCGTGTCGAATCAGTGCTCATGCTCTCTCTCCTCGTTGTCTGTTTTCGGTGTGTCGATGCATAAAACTATAGGTCGCAAGGCACTTTTAGATATTGCTATGTGAGCTATGATTGATCATCATCTGGCAATGTTTGATGTACATTGATCCGATATGAGCAATAAACGCAACGCTTTGGCGCTGGATGCTACCGATTGCCGTTTGCTGGAGCTACTGCAGGTCGACGCGCGCATCACCAACGTCGCTCTCGCCGAGGCCGTGCACCTCTCGCCAGCCCCCTGTTTGCGCCGCGTGCGCGACCTTGAAGCCGCCGGCATCATCCGCGGTTACGTCACTCTGCTCGACCCAGAAACTGTCGGCCTCGACGTCTCGACCTTCATCCAGGTCAGCCTGGAAAAGCAGGTCGGTAGTGCACTGCAGGTTTTCGAAGCAGCCATCGATTCCTGGCCGGAAGTCATGGAGTGCTACCTGATGACCGGCGACTCCGATTACCTGCTCCGCGTCGTCGTCCCCGACCTCAAGGCTCTGCAATCTTTCATCGTCGACCGTCTGGCACGCATCCCCAATGTGTCAAATATCCGCTCCAGTGTGGCAATCAAGCAGATCAAGTACAAGACGGCATTGCCGGTGGGATGAGAGGCTGTGTTATGAGGTTACATCAGACATTGGTCTGGGGCAGGAGTCAGGCAGTAACCCGCTGTATGCCTGCTGTTAAACCTCTAAAGGTCACGAAATGCAGCTTTCCTATCTGGCGAATGCAATCGCTGGTCACTAAATGAAATTTGGATGGTTTAGATAGCAAGCAACTAAAAAATTAGAATCTAACCACCTTGATTTACACATGTTGACGCGAGCAGTGGCGGTGCTCTCTAGGCCAAATTATTCGGGGTTCTCTCAATCAAAATGCTTCGGAGATAAGCGCTGATGGCCTGATAGGTATAGTCGAGTAGCCATATAAATCCATCGCATGTCATGATGAGCGAATGCAGTACTCTATTTGACAAAAAGAAAGGGCGCCGCTTGGAATACGGCCATTCTTCTCGTCTTGGCGGAACAAAAAAACAACTTTGGAGTGTGTAGATGGATTACGACTTTTCCCGTCTTTCAACCCGCGCTTTTGAACAATTGATACAGGCGCTTGCTGCTGTGGTAGTTGGACCCGGCATAGTCGTTTTTGGCGATGGTCCAGATGGCGGACGTGAGGCTACTTTCGATGGACGCATCTCCTTTCCTGATCCCAGCGCGAACTGGCATGGATACGGTGTAGTACAGGCAAAATTCCGTCAGCGTATGGGGGATACTGGTAAAGACGGCAACTGGGCCTTACGCGAGCTTGAGAAAGAGCTGAAAAAATTTGCACATAGCGCTCGTGCCTTGCGGAAGCCTGAATATTATCTATTTGCCACTAACGTCGTGCTGTCTCCGGTAGCAGATGAGGGAGC
>CALJZP010000046.1 GCA_937983545.1 uncultured Azonexus sp. | reverse complement strand
TTGAGCAGGATGGCATCGGGAATACCGATCTTTCCGACATCGTGAAGGAACGCACCGAGAATCAGGTTGCGTATCTGACTGCGCTCAAGGCCCAGCCGCTCTGCCAGCGCCACGGCATAGAGCGTGACCCGGTAATTGTGCTCGCCGGTATCCGAATCGCGTTTGGCGATGGCGGTGCCCAGCACGGCGGCGGTTTCGATATTGCCGCGCAGGATGTCGCGTGACGCACGCACGACACCCCGATTCAACGCGAGAATGACCGGATAGATCGCCAGCACGGTCGTCAGGCTGACCAGCACGATGCCGCCGAGGAAACGCCACAGCTTGTCGCGTTGTTGTTCGAGTTGCTGGGGGTCCAACTCGAAAGCCCCCTCCAGCATCCAGCCCTGGCCGCCGCTTTCATCCGGCAGCCGGATCATGATTCGAATGATCGTCACCCCTTCGACGACAAGCTTGTCGAAGTGGCGCCGGCCATCCGCTTCAAGCGGCGCTGCCTCAGCCAGGAGCGAACGCGACAGGGCAAGCCGGGCGGGATTGTCGATTTGCCGGAGTAGCGCCCCTTGGGCATCGAAGACGCGGATCAGCACGTAGTTTCGGTCGATGAATTCGCGCGTCCGATCCGCTAGCGGCGAGCCATGGACGGACGCCCCGCCCTGGATTTCGGGAGAGAGGCTGCGCAATTGCTGCATGGCCAGCGCAACCAGCCCTTCCTCGAATTTATCGACCTCGACCCAGTAACCGACGCCCGCCGCCAGTGGCGTCACCAAAAGCCATACGCCCAGCAGCCTGAGCAACAGGGTTCGTCGAATGCTCCCCAGCGTATGGACCGCGTCCATGCCAGCCCCTCTAGCGGGCAGTTGACTGCCAGCCGCCGCCCAGCGCGAGATAGACCGTAATCAGCGCCTGCCGCCGTTCGAGAAGCGCCTGCACCTCTTGCGTCTCGGCCGACAGCAATTGCCGCTGGGCATCGAGAACCTCGAGGAAGCTGGTCGTACCCGAACGGAAGCGCAGGTCGGCAAGACGCATTGCCTCCCGCGCCGCCGCAACACGGCGCGCCTGAACATCCATCAGTTCGTTGCTGGTTTCGTAGGCGGCCAGGCCGTTGGCCACTTCGCCCAAGGCGTTGTCGATCGTCTTTCGGTAGCCGATCAATGCCTGCTCCAGCCGCGCCTCGGCGGCTGCCTTGTTGAAATAGATCCGCCCCCCGGCGAACAGGGGCATCAGCAGGTTGGGACCGAGCGAGGCGACACTCGGCGCACGGCCATGGACCACATCGGCCAAACTGGTGCTCACCCCGCCGAACATCGCGGTCAGCGAGAGGTTCGGGAAGAACAGGGCCTTGGCCTCGCCGACGCGGGCGTTGGCCGCCACCAGGCGAGCCTCGGCCTGGCGGATGTCCGGGCGCTGTTCAAGGAGGCGGGACGGCAAGCCGGGTGGAATGAAGCCCGGCAATTCCAGTACGGGCGGGCCGGAGACCGGCAGGCGGCCGGGATGGCGGCCCAGCAGCAGGGCAATCGCCGTCTCGGTTTCGGCGATCTGTCGCTTCAATGTGGGAATGGACGCCTCGGTTGCCGCCAGCGCGCTTTCCTGTTGTCGTTCTTCCGCCGCGGAGGCTATGCCGGCAGCCGAGAGACGCTTGATCAGGCCCAGCACATCGCCCTGATTGCGGGCGCTGCGCTCGGTGATCGCGAGGGTGTCGTGCAAGGCCGCCAGCGTGAAATAGGCACGGGCAACCTGCGCCACCAGCGAGGCATTCATGCCGTCGCGCGCCGCCTCGTTGGCCACCAGTTCGGCCTGGGCCGCCTCGCTGGCACGCCGGTAGCGTCCCCACAGGTCGATTTCCCATGAGATCCCGGCCCCCCCCATGAAACTGGAGGTGAATTGTTCGCCCGACCGGTGCACCGTCGGCGACGTATTCAGGCTCAGCGATGCCTGCGGGAACAGCGGTGCCCGGGTGACTCCGGCCAATGCTTCCGCTTCGCGCAAACGGGCGGCCGCGAGCAGCGCATCCGGACCTGCCGCCAGCGCTTCGTCGATCAGCGCCTGCAGTTGCGGGTCGGTAAACACTTCGCGCCAGTTGCTGTCGGCAAACGAGGCCTTGTCGGCAGACTGTTCGCTGGCGGCATACTTTTCCGGCAGGGGAAGTTCCGGGCGCCGGTAATCCGGGCCAACCGCACAACCGGCCGCAAACAGGCCGATCAGGGCAGCGACAAGAGGCAGGCGGCGGGTCATGGCGTCACCTCCGGCGGGTTGGCCACAGGCTTCGAAAAGCGTTTGACGAGGCGATCGACGGCGACAAACAGGACCGGCACCATGAAAATCGCCAGGAAGGTGGCGGCGAGCATGCCGGAAAAGACGGTGATACCCATCGATACCCGGGCGGCCGCCCCCGCGCCAGCCGCGAGGATGAGCGGAACGACGCCGAGGATGAAGGCAAAGGAAGTCATGATGATCGGTCGCAGGCGAAGCTTGGCGGCTTCGATGGCGGCACGGGTGGCATCGAGCCCCTCGTCGCGCTTCATCTTGGCGAATTCGACGATCAGGATGGCGTTCTTCGCGGCCAGGCCGATGAGCAGGATCAGGCCGATCTGCGCATAGATGTTGTTGCTCAGGCCGGTCGCCCACAGCCCGAGCATGGCGCCGAACACACCCAGCGGCACGGCGAAAAGCACTGCGAAGGGCACCGCCCAGCTCTCGTACAGGGCGGCGAGGAAAAGAAACACGAAGAGGATGGCAAGGCCGAAAACGACCGGGGCCTTGCCGGCGGACTCCTTCTCCTGGCGGCTGATACCCGACCATTCGAAGCCGTAGCCGGAGGGCAGCGTGGTTGCCGCCACCTCTTCCATGGCGCGGATGACATCGCCCGAACTGTATCCCGGGCCGGGATTGCCGCCGAGTTCGGCAGTCCGGTACAAGTTGTAGCGCTCCATGACCGACGGCGCACTGATCGGAACCGGCGTGACGAAGGTGGACAGCGGGATCATCTTGTTGTCGCCATTGCGCACATGGAACAGCCCCACACCCTGGATATCGCTGCGATATTCCGGCTCGGCCTGCATGGTGACCTTGTAGGTGCGGCCGAAACGGCTGAAATCGTTGATGTTCAGGCCGCCGAGGAAGGTTTGCAGGGCATTGGTGATGTCCGACACCGGAACGCCCAGCTTCTTGGCCTTTTCGCGGTCGACGGACAGCCTGAAGGCAGGGGTGCGCGGATCGAACTTGGAATAGATGCTGCCGATTTCCGGACGCTGGCGGGCGACCGCCATGAAGTCATCGGCCACCTTGGCCAGATCCTGCGGCGTTCCGCCAGAACGGTCCTGCAACTTGAACGAGAAACCGCCGGTCGCGCCGAGGCCGGGACTGGGCGGCGGGTTGAAGGCGAGCACCACGGCATCGGGCAGCTTGACGCCCTGCATGTAGGTACCGAGCAGGACAGTCTTCAGCGAATCGCCGGCGCGCTCCGACCAGGGCTTGAGCGTGGACACGAACAGCGCGCTGTCGGATTGGGGCGCACCGTTCAGGATGTTGTAGCCATTGATGATCAGGCGCTTGTCGACCGCCTCGTAGCCCTTCAGGATGGCATCGACCTTCTCCGTAACGGCTTGTGTCCGGTTCAGCGACGCGGCCGCCGGCAACTGGACGCTGCCCAGGAAATAGCCTTGATCCTCCGCCGGCACGAAGCCGCCAGGCACCCGATTCATCAGAGCGAAGGCCGCGAAGATCAGGATGCCGAGCAGGGCCAGCGACAGCAGGCTGCGCCGGATCATGGTCTGGACCTTGCGACCGTAGCTCGCGGTAATGCGGTCGAAAACGCGGTTGAACGCGGCAAAGAAACGACCGGCAAGGCTCTTGCCCTCTTTTGCCTTGTCCTTCGGCTTGAGCATCAGGGCGCACAGGGCCGGCGTCAGCGACAGCGCGACAAAGGCCGAGAGACCGGTGGATACGGCGACGGTAATGGCGAACTGCTTGTACATCACGCCGGAAATACCCCCCAGGAAGGCAACCGGAACGAACACCGCAGCGAGAATGAGGGCGATGGCGACAACCGGCCCGGAAACTTCCTCCATGGCGCGCAGCGTCGCATCGCGGGCGTTCAGGCCGCTGTGCTCCATATGGTGCTCGACCGCCTCGACAACCACGATGGCATCATCGACCACGATACCGATGGCGAGCACCATGCCGAACAGCGTCAGCGTGTTGATGGTGAAGCCGAGCAGGGTGAACACGGCAAAGGTGCCGACCAGCGAAACCGGCACCGCGAGCATCGGGATGACCGTCGCACGCCAGCTCTGCAGGAACAGGAAGACGACCACCAGCACCAGCACCAGCGCTTCGATGAAGGTGTGCTTGACCTCGTCCAGCGAAGCCTTCACGAACACGGTATTGTCGAGCACCATGTCGTAGCTCAGATCGGCCGGGAAGGAGGCGGACAGCCGCTTCAGCTCGGCATTGATGAGATCGGCCGTTTCGATGGCGCTGGCATCCGGCGTCAGATTCACCGAGAAGGCAGCGGCAGGCTGGCCGTTCAGGCGCGACTGGAAAACGTAATCCTTGGCCCCCAGCTCGACGCGGGCAATGTCGCGGAGACGAATGAATGAGCCGTCGGGTTTGGCCCGCACGATGACTTCCTCGAATTCGCTCACTTCCGCGAGCCGCCCGCGCACCTCGATGCCATACTGGAACTGCTGGTTCTTGGGAGCCGGCATCTGGCCGACCTGACCGGCCGGTGCCTGCGCATTCTGTTCCTGGATGGCGCGATAGACATCATGCGGTGTCACGCCCAGACTGGCCATCCGATCCGGCCTCAGCCAGATGCGCATGCCGAATTCGGCACCGAACAGGCTGACGTTGCCCACCCCCTTGACCCGCTTGATCGTCTCGACGATGTTGATCGTCGCGTAATTCGACAGGAACAGTTCGTCGTAGGTGCCGTTGGGCGACACCAGCGCCACGTACATCAGCACATCCGGCGTCTGCTTCTTGGTGGTGATGCCGGCGGAAATAGCCTCTGACGGCAGGCGGGCATTGGCCTGCGAAGCGCGATTCTGGACCTGCACGGCAGCAATGTCGGCGTCGGTGCCCAGGCCAAAGGTGATGTCGAGGTTGTAACCGCCGTTGCCGGCAGAACTCGAACTCATGTAGAGCATGCCCTCCACCCCGTTCACCTGCTCCTCGATGGGTTGCGCCAGCGCCTGCTCGACAACCTCGGCGCTGGCACCGGGGTAAATGGCGCTGACCCGTATGGTGGGCAGGGTGATTTGCGGATACTGGGCAATTGGCAGACCGAGGCCGGCGATGATGCCGGCCAGCGTCAGGACGATGGCGGTGACAATCGCGAATACCGGCCTGAAGATGAAAAACCTGGCCATGGCGCCCCCTTACGGCTTGGTTGCGGCAATCGGTTGGACGACGGCACCCGGCTTGGCCTTCTGCAAACCGTCGACGACGATGCGTTCGCCCGCCTTCAGGCCATCCTCGACCAGCCATTTTTCTCCAATGCGCGCGCCAGTCCTGATGGGACGCTGCTCGACCTGGTCGCCGGCGCCGACAACGCTGGCGAACTGCTTGCCCAACAGCTCGGTGACCGCTTTCTGCGGTATCAGCAAGGCGTTCTGCGCCACTTCATACACGATGCGGACCCGCGTGTTCATGCCCGGCCGCAACAGCCCCTCGGGATTGGGAAAAACGGCGCGCAGGGTCAGGGTACCGGTCGCTGCGTCCAGGGCGCGATCAGCAAAATCCAGCGTGCCGCTTTGGGCATAAGTGCTGCCATCGGCAAGCAGCAAGGCGATGGGCGATTTCCCGTCCTTCTTGACCGAAAGGTGACGCCGGGCAAATGCGATGTAATCCACTTCCGGGATGCTGAAATAGGCGACTACCGGGTCGAGCGTGGACACCGTCGCCAGGACCGTCTGCCCGGCACTGGCCAAGCCGCCGACCTCGATTTTCTGCAAGCCGACCTGGCCGGCGATGGGCGAGCGCACATCGGCGTAAGAGCGGTCGAGCCTGACCTTTTCAAGCGCCGCCCGGCGCGCCTTGACGACGGCGGCATTCTGCTGCTCGGAAGCGACAGCCTGATCGTAGGTCTGGCGCGGGATGGCATTGTCGGGGAGCAGGGGCGCGTAGCGCGTTACATCCTGACGGGCACGGGCGAGAACAGCCTCGGCTTCGGCCAGCTTGGCCTGGGCGTCAATGATGGCTTCGTCGTAGGCGCGCGGGTCGATACTGAACAACAGCTCGCCCTCGCGAACTTTCTGGCCCGGCTTGAAATTCTGCCTGACGATCTGCCCCGAGACACGCGGATAGAGATCGACTTCACGATAAGCCCTGATTTCGGCGACCAGATCGACGGTCAGCGGGGTGGTCTGAGCGACCACGGTTTCGACAACCACCTCGGGAACCCGGGGGGCCGCCGGCTTCGCCTCTTCCTTGCAGGCGGCGAGGCCAAGCAGTGCAGCGACGACGAGGGGGCCTGTACATGCGCGTACCTTGAGCGGTCGGGACATGGTCATTACTCCAACGAGCGTTGATAAGCAAGCGGGATATCAAAATACCACACCGGCAACGATGTCACTCGTATTTTCCTCTTGCAGCACAACGGATTCGAGCGGCAGCGCTGTATTCTTGCGACATGCCATGAATCGAAAGACGAACTTTCAATAACGATGAAGACTGTCATTCGGCGCTGGACCTTGCTGCTGCTTTTCAGCATGGCAGGCTGCACGAACTTCGCTGCCTTGCACAAGGATTTGCAGGAATCGCGCGCACAACTTGGACGCATCGCTGGCGCGGCCCAGTCCGAATCGTGCCCGGACTGCCCCATCGTTCTGGTAACGCTCGAGAAACCCGATTCGGCGCATGTCCACACCTATCGCGTCTATGAAAGGGCTGGTGCTTTTTCGCTGGTCACCCGGGGCGCTTCACGCTACCTCTTCGCCTTCAACGATCTCAACAACGACTTCCAGTTTCAGGGCAGCGAACCGCACGCCTGGCTTCGCCTGCCGGACAGCTTTGGTGCCGGCACCCAGATCGAAAACCTGACGCTGATGCTGACAACCCGGGCCGACGGGCCATTGCCCGCCTTCGGCAATCTGTTCGACTTGCGCGGAGCGGACTCGGGAAGCATCGATGTCCAACTCGGGACCCCGGCTCACCTCGGCGATCCCCGCTTCGACGAAGACATCGCGGGACTGGGCCTGTGGCAACCGTGGCATTTCATGAAAGAAGGCTATGCCGGGGTGTATTTCCTCGATGAATACGACCCCGGGAAAACACCGGTCCTGTTCGTACACGGCATCAACGGCTCGCCCCGCAACTTTGCCGTCCTTGCACACAGTCTGGATCGCAGCAGGTTTCAGCCCTGGGTGTTCTACTACCCTTCGGGATTCGAACTCTCCGCCATGGGAGACGGCATGTTCGGCCTGTTGAGCGAACTCCATCACCGCTATGGCTTCAATGACCTGCACATCGTCGCCCACAGCATGGGTGGACTGCTCAGCCGAGGCTATCTCAAAACCTGCGCCCGAAGGGATACCTGCCGCTACCTGCGATCGTTCATCTCCATTTCCTCGCCATTTGGCGGACATGAAGCGGCGCGCAGCGGCGTGGAGTATGCACCGGCCGTCATCCCGGTCTGGCGCAGCATGGTCCCGGGCAGCCGCTTTTTGCGAGAGTTGTTTGCCGAACCGCCCCCGACCGGAGTAAGGCATCACCTGCTCTTCGGATACCGCAACAACGCAGTAATCGGCAGCGGAAGCAGCGACGGAATCGTTTCGCTGAGCAGTCAGTTACGACCGGAAGCCCAGAATCAGGCTGCCAGCATCCGTGGTTTCGATGAGGATCACATCTCCATTCTCGATGCCGCCGAGGTACTCGAGCACGTCAATCGCCTGCTCGAGGCGAGGTGAGGCCAGGCACCACGGCCCTATCCCGCGCAAATCGCATTGGGGGACAAGCTTGGTCAGTGGCTCCGATCACCTCGGCGCATGATCCTGCGCCGCCACCCCGGATTTCACGCCACCGCCCGAAAGCCACCTCAGCAGAACCTTGAACAGAAGCTCGGGATCGACCGGCTTGCTGATGAAGTCACTCATTCCGGCCGCCAGGCAACGCGCCTTGTCTTCCAGGAAAGCGTTGGCCGTCATCGCCAGAATCGGCGGACAAGCGCCCGACAGACGCTGCCGAATCTGGCGCGTCGCCTCCAATCCGTCCATGCGCGGCATCTGCATGTCCATCAGAATCAGGTCGTAACGATTTCGGGTAGCGAGAACGACAGCCTCCTCGCCGTCGATCGCCGTATCGACCCGAAGATTCAGATCGCTCAGCAACTCCAGCGATATCTCGCGGTTGATGGCTTCGTCATCGACAACCAACAGCCGCGCCCCAGCGCAAGCCGTTCTCAGCCTTTCCCGCGCGGGCACGGCATCGGATTGCGCTTCCTCGGCCACACTACCGGACGACTTGGCGAGCGAAACAACAAACCAGAAGGTGCTTCCCTCTCCCGGTACGCTATCGACGCCGACCTGCCCGCCCATCAGCTCGGCAAGCTTCCGGGAGATGGCCAGTCCCAGGCCGGTCCCGCCGTACTTGCGGCTGGCCGAGTTATCGGCTTGCTCGAACGAACCGAACAGCCGCGCCAGAGCCGATGGCGCAATACCTATCCCGCTGTCCCGGACCTCGATGCGGACGGTAATCGCCTGCTCGTCCTCCGTCGCCGAGCGTACCAGCAGGGTGACCCCACCCTGATCAGTAAATTTGATTGCGTTGGAAACAAAGTTCATCACGATCTGCTTGATCCGCGTCGGGTCGCCCATCACGTGGTGATGGTCGAGTACGACATCGGAAACGAGTTCGAGATGCTTGGCCTTCGCCTGCAAGGCAAAAATGCTGACAATGTGCCTCACGAGTTCGTTCAGGTCGAACGGCACGACCTCCAGGCTCAACTTCCCGGCCTCGATCTTCGACAAGTCGAGAATGGCGCTGATGATCTCGAGCAAATGCTGGCTGGCGATCCCGACAGCGTTCAGCTTGTTCCGCACGTTCTCGGGCAGGGATTCCCTGCGCAGCAGGTGCACCATGCCGGTAATGGCATTGAGCGGGGTGCGTATTTCATGGCTCATGTTCGCCAGAAAGGCGCTCTTGGTGACACTCGCATCTTCGGCCTGCTTGCGGGCGGCGGCGAGCAGCTCGTTGGCAGCCGCCAGATCGCGGGTTCGTTGCGCGACCTTTTCGTCGAGATCCTCGCCCCAGCGGCGCAAATCGGACGTTTGCCGCCCGATGGTGTCGAGCAGTTGATCGAACAAGGCCCCAAGGCGCCCCAGCTCGTTGTCTCCCGGCATGGGACCGACCCGCACCGACAGGTCCCCTTCGTGGACGGCCCGCATGGCCGATTCGAGACGTCCGAGCGGCTCGATGATGCCATGCGCCAGGCGCCAGCTGAGCAAGGTGGCGAGCAACGAAATCACGGCGAGCAGCAAGACCAGCACCCCCAGCACCTTCCAGCGAAAGTCCACGAACGGTGCTTCCGGAATGCCAACATAGAGCATGCCGATACGCTGTCCCGAATAATCCAGGATGGGGTCGTAGGCCGTCACGGCCCAATGGTTCACGACAAATGCGCGGCTCAACCAGGGTTCTCCCCGTTCGAGCACCCGCTCCTTGACGGCCTGCGACACCCTTGTCCCGATCGCCCGCTCGCCATCCTGACGTCGCACGGTCGTGGCGATACGCACATCGCCGAGGAACAAGGTCACCGTTTCCGAAACCCCCATGCTGCGCAGTTGGCCGGCCGAGCCGATCTGCGCCAGATAATCGACGAACCGGTAGTTCCGATTCAGCAGAAAGCCGCCGACCACAATGAATCGATGCTTGCTCGACACCTCCGGCATGGGCGCGGCGCCGACAACGAGCAAGCCCCGCGATTCCTCGGTGACGGCGCTCGGCGTTGCCAGCGGCGTATCGAACACCTCCAGCCGGGCACGCGCCGGCAGCGCAGCGGACAATCGCTTCAGGGCATCGGCCGATACGGCTTCCAGTCCCGAAATGCGCCCCCCTCCGGACAGCGCGTCACGGACCAACGGCATATCGACATAGGGCTCGCCGGCCTGGAATCCTTCGCTGGCACCGACGACCCTGCCTTCGCCATCGAGCACCGCCAGAAAATCGAAACCGACGTTTTCCTGGCGCGAGGCCAGCACCTCGTTCAGCGAAATGTCTTTGTTCTTGCCTTCCGCCAGCTCAAGTATCCTGGGCGAATTGGCAAGAGAAGTCAGCGAAGCCAGCGCTTCAGTCTGGATATAGTGCAGATGGTCATGGGTCACTGCCAGGTCGGCCTGAACCTGATTTTGCAGCAAGCGTTCGCCCGAGTAATGGCCGACCAGGATCAGGAAGGCCGCGAGTACCGGCAACGCCGCCATGGGGAGCAGCGCCAGCACCCACAACCGGAGCTTCAGCCCCCTGTCACGAATGACGCGAATGCCGGCCCCCCACCAGTTCATGAACAGATCCTTTTCATTGTTGTTATCGCCCGCCCTTGGAGCAAGCGACATGCTCTCACCGGGCGGCAAAGGGCGCAACCGGAATCGCCGAAACAAACAAATACGCAAGCATCATGGCTGTTGCTCCATTTTGAAACAAATGCTCCATCGAGCAACAATCGACGAACAACGCCGGGGCAGAAGGTCCGCCAAAAACAAAGCGCAACCCACTGAAAAATAGCAATTTTTCACACACCCCGGCGGATGCCGGCGGGTTGGCATGCCCCATGCGCCTTATCTGGCACAAGTCATCGCAGATCCACCCGTCCGCAAGACAAGTCTGCCGGCTTCGAGTTAACCGTTCGCAACTCCCATCCAGAAAACAGGAGACAAACATGATTTATGCAGCCCCCGGTACCGCCGGCGCCAAGATCGCCTACAAGGATCGTTACGAGAACTTCATCGGCGGCAAGTGGGTCGCCCCGGTCAAGGGTCAGTACTTCGACGTGGTCACTCCGGTCAACGGCAAGCCCTACACCAAGGTTGCCCGCTCCTCCGCCGAAGACATCGAGCTGGCCCTGGACGCCGCCCATGCAGCCTTCCCGAAGTGGGGCAAGACCGACGCGACGACCCGTTCGAACATCCTGCTCAAGATCGCCGACCGCATCGA
>CALJZP010000045.1 GCA_937983545.1 uncultured Azonexus sp. | reverse complement strand
GATGGTATCACCCGGCGCGACCTTGACCGGACGGGTGAACGAGCCTGCCAGGATGATCTGGCCCGGTTCCAGCGCGACGCCGTGCGGCGCGAACTTCTTGGCCAGCCAGGAAATGCCGTTGGCCGGGTGGTTCAGCACGCCGGCGGCGACACCGGTTTCCTCGATGATGCCGTTCTTGTAGAGCAGCGCGGCAGCCCAGCGCAGGTCGATGTCGAGCGGCTTGATGGGGCGGCCGCCGAGGATGATGCCGACGTTGGCGGCGTTGTCCGAAATGGTATCCATGACCTTGCGCGGACGCTTGGTTTCCGGATCGATGCGATGGCAGCGGGCGTCGATGATCTCGACGGCCGGGGTCACGTAGTCGGTGGCCGACAGCACGTCGAAGATGGTGACGTTCTCGCCTTCGAGGCGATCCTTGAGAATGAAGGCCAGCTCGACCTCGACCATCGGATCGATGAAGCGCTCGCAGGGAATCTCGGCGGCGTCCTTATAGACCATTTCGTCGAGCAGCGTGCCGAAATCCGGCTCGTTGATCTGCGACGACATCTGCATGGCGCGCGAGGTCAGGCCGATCTTGTGGCCGACGATCTTCTGGCCCTCGGCCAGCTTCATCTGCACCCAGGCCTTCTGGATGGCGTAGGCGTCGGGGATGGTGATTTCCGGGTGGTCCAGCGAAATCTGGCGCACCGGCTGGCGAGCCTTTTCGGCTTCGTGCAGGCGGCGCGCGGCCGCTTCGATGATCTCTTGGCTGAGCATTTTTGTCTCTCCTCTGTCAGTTCTTTTTGTAACGGGGGTGAATGTTGTTTTTCTTCCAGGTGCCGGCTTCGCTGAACTCGGCGATTTCCATCGACAAGGCCAGTCCGTGGTGCTCGAAGAAGGCGGCGAAGTGTTCGCTCAACATCGCGAACAATTCGTCGCCGGTCTTCTTCTTGGCCTCGTCCGAGCGCCCGGCGCCGATCTTCAACGTGGCGTGCACGAAGGCATCGCTCGATTGGGCACCGTCGGCCACGCAGTAGTCCTTGAGCCAGATGACGCGGGAGCGGATGCCCCCGGTCGGGAACACCCCACCCTGGTCGATGAGCACCTGGTTGGATTTCCGGAGCAAACCCTTGATGTCGGCTTCCGCCACATCGAGGTTGTCGGTGATTTCATAGATCAGATGGGGCATTCTTCGCTCCTTGCTTGAATCAGGAAACCGGCATTTCCATGCCGACGCCGCGGGCCAGCGGCGGGATGCCGGCGACCGGCAGATTGACGACGACCTGGCCTGTCCCCGAGCTTTCGAAGTAGGGGCAGACGATCTCGGCCTTGCCCTCGTACTTGTCCCAGCCGATGGCACCGAACAGCATGGCGGTATCGTGCATCTTGCCTTCGCCGGTGCAGTACTGGGCGTATTCGGGCAGCATGCGCAGGAAAGTGGCCCATTCGCCGCCTTCCCACAGTTGCAGGGCACGCAGGTCGACCTGTTTGTTGAATTCGCGGCTGATGGTGTTGAAACCCTGCTCGACCAGGCGGTTTTCCCAGATCTGGTGCGACATCGAGCCGCTGGCGACGATGGCGACGCGGCAGTTGCTGCGGGCGACGGCCTTGGCCAGCGCCTCGCCGAGGATGCGCGACTCCTCCAGCGAGCCGAAGGTGCTCCAGCCGGCGATCGAGACGACCTTGATCCTGCCTTCCGGGTTCATGTAGCGCATCGGCAGGATGGTGCCGTACTCGAGATCGAGGGAAGCGACTTCGTGGGCGCGGGTCTTGACGCCCATGGCCGTGGCTTCTTCGGCGATCATCCGCCCGAGTTCCGGGTTGCCCGGGAATTCGTAGGGCAGGTCCTGGATGAAGTGCGGGAACTCGTGGCTGGTGTAGTTGCCTTTGTGCACCGCATTGTTGTTGATGTGATAACCCGCGTTCACCAGCCAGTGCGTGTCGAACACGATGAAGGTATCGACGCCGAGTTCGACCGCACGACGGCCGAGCTCGCGCTCGGCGTCGATGGCGGCCTGGCGGCAGCCGTGGGCCGGACCCGGTTGTTCGGAAATAAGCATCGAAGGCACATGCGTGCACTTGATGGCCATGACGATTTCACCCATTTTCTGTCTCCCGATATGGTGTGGATAGGCTTCTCTGTCAGGGTTATCGTTGGCTTTTCGCTCTATTGAATTGGGAACACGACGTTGATCTGGCCGGTGCCGGACGAACCGAAGTAAGGCGTCACCACTTCGGCCTTGCCGGTGTATTCCTCGGCGCCGAGTACGCCGAGCAGCATCGCCGTGTCGTGCATCATCCCTTCGCCGTGGCACTTGACCGCGTACTCCGGCAACATGCCGCAGAAGGTCTTCCAGTCGCCGTTCTTCCAGAGTTCGACGACATGGTGATCGACGGTTTCCAGGAACGGGTCCCAGACCTTGTGCAGGAACTGCTCTGACACACCGTTCTGGGCGAAGCGGTGCGACAGCGAACCCGAAGCCAGCACGGCGACATTGCCGTCGAACTTTTCCTCGATGGCCTTGCGCACGGCGCGGCCCAGTTCGATCGAATCGGCCAGGTTATGCACGGTGCACAGCGCGGAAACCGAGACGACTTTGAACTGCTTGTCCTCGTTCATGTAGCGCATCGGAACCAGCGTGCCGTACTCCAGCGCCAGGCTGGTCGCATCGTGGGCGCGGGTATGCACGCCGGCGGCGGTCGCCGTGTCGGCGATGGCGTGGCCGAGCGCCGGGTTGCCTTCGTACGAGAACGGCATGTTCTTGATGAAGTGCGGCAGTTCGTTGGAGGTATAGATGCCCTCCCACGACGGTGCGCAGTTGATGTGGTAGCCGGAATTGACCAGCCAGTGCGTGTCGAAGACGACGATGGTGTCGACCTTCAGCTCACGCATGCGGCGGGCGATTTCCTTGTGGCCGTCGATGGCGGCCTGGCGGCAGCCCTTGTGCGGGCCGTCCAGTTCCGACAGGTACATCGACGGAACGTGGGTGATCTTGGCGGCGAGTACGAGTTTGCCCATGTCAGGCCTCCTGAAGGGCCGCCCCGAAGGAGGCCTGCGCCCCCTCGGGGGGCAACGAACGAAGTGAGTGTGGGGGTCGTTTCATCTCAGACTCCCCAGCGCGGAATGTGGTGGCTGCCGTAGGACACAGCGATGTTCTTCGCCTCACAGAACACTTCGTAGCTGTAGTGGTTGCCTTCGCGGCCGGTGCCGGAAGCCTTGCTGCCGCCGAAAGGCTGGCGCAGGTCGCGGACGTTCTGGCTGTTGACGAAGGTCATGCCCGACTCGATGGCCTTGGCCAGGCGGATGGCGCGGCCGGTGTTGTTGGTCCACAGGTACGACGACAGGCCGTAGATGGTGTCGTTGGCGATCTGGATCGCTTCCTCTTCGGTCTTGAAACGGATGATGCACGGCACCGGCCCGAAGATTTCTTCCTGGGCGATGCGCATCTTGTTGTCGACGCCGGCGAAGACGGTCGGCTGGACCCAGAAACCATTCTTGAACTTGTCGTCGACCACCGGCGTGCCGCCGCCGAAGACGACTTCGGCGCCTTCCTGCTTGCCGAGTTCGATGTAGTAATTGACCTTTTCCTGGTGCCCCTTGGAGATCATCGGCCCGATGATGGTGCTCATGTCGGTCGGGTCGCCGACCTTGATCTTGGCGGCGCGGGCGGCGAAATCGGCGACGAACTTGTCGTAGATGCCGGCCTGGACGATGATTCGCGAGCCGGCGGTGCAGCGTTCGCCGTTGTTCGAGAAGATCATGAAGATGGCGGCGTCGAGGGCACGTTCGTAGTCGGCGTCGTCGAAGATGATGAAGGGCGACTTGCCGCCCAGTTCCATCGAGAACTTCTTCAGGCCGGCCGACTTCACGATGCGGTTGCCGGTGGCGGTCGAGCCGGTGAAGGAGATCGAACGCACGTCCGGGTGGGCGACCAGCGGCTCGCCGGCGGTGTGGCCAAACCCATGCACGACATTGAAGACGCCGGGCGGAATGCCGGCTTCGAGCGCCAGTTCGCCGAGGCGGTTGGCGGTCAGCGGCGACAGCTCGGACATCTTCATCACGGCCGTGTTGCCGAAAGCCAGGCAGGGCGCGGTCTTCCAGGTGGCGGTCATGAACGGCACGTTCCACGGCGAGATCAGCGCGCAGACACCGACCGGCTGCCACAGCGTGTAGTTCAGGTGGCCGGTGTCGGAATCGTAGGTTTCGCCGTGCATGTGCTGGATCAGCTCGGCGAAGTAGTTGAAATTGTCGGAAGCGCGCGGCACCAGCACCTTCTTGGTCTGGTAGGTGACCTGGCCGGTGTCGGCGGT
>CALJZP010000044.1 GCA_937983545.1 uncultured Azonexus sp. | reverse complement strand
GCTGGTTGCCGCAAGCCCGTTCCTGCATGCGGCAAAACCGCATGATGCGCGCGTCATCGTGCTGAGCACGCAGGAACGCGCGCATCTCCAGCAGGAAATGCGCGCCTTACTGGCTGGCACGCAAGCCATTCTCGGCGCGTTGGCGCGCGACGACATGCGTGCCGTCGCGCGCCATGCCGGCAAACTGGGCTCAGGCATGCCTCGCCAGGTCGAGCAAGGGCATTTCCGTACCCGGCTGCCGGTGGAATTCCTGCTGGCCGGTCAATCGGTCCATCAGGGTTTCGATCACATCGCCCGCGATGCGCAGGCAATCGGCAAACCCCGCCATACCCTGAATCAGCTCGCAGCGACCCTGAACCATTGCGTACGCTGCCACGCCGCCTACCGCGTCCAGGTCGCCGAACCGCGACCGTCCCTGGTCGAGCGGCATCCCCACTGAAATCGTCACAATTTTTGCAAGTGTATTTTTCCAACCCGTTGTAAACAAGGAGTCCTCATGAAAGCAAGCACCCTCGTCCTGTTCTCTTCGGCCGTTCTGGCCTCCAACCTCGCTCTGGCCTACGACGCCAAACTGGCCGCGCAATTCGACCAGTATGTGGCGCCGATGACGCAGGAAGGGCTGGCCACCGGCGCCACCGGCGGCATCCCGCCGGAGAAATTTCTGGAAGCGCTGAAATCCGGCAAGAAAGTCACCGTCCTCGACATCCGCACGCCCAACGAGGCGGCGATCTACGGCATCACCCTGCCGAATACGCTGCGCATCCCGATGACGGATGTGTTCAAGCCGGAAAACCTGAAAAAGCTGCCGAGCGACGGCATGATCGTCGTGGTCTGCACCAGCGGCGTGCGTTCGCCCATGGTGCATGTCATGCTGCAAAACATCGGCTTCAAGAACACCAAGTATCTGCATACCGGCACCAAGGGGTTGGCCAATATCGTCGATCCGCATACCGCGCCGCAACTCTGACGTCATCGGTGCACACTCGACGCCAGGTTTCCACCCCGGGGACTCTCCTCCATTCTCCGATCCCGGGGCGGCTTTTTCCCCTGACTGCAAGCAAACGCTGCAATTGAGCGCACATCAAATGTGGCGCAGATCAATATGATTTGAATCATGTTTGATTGCGCCATGACTTGGTAATCTCCCCCGTTCGCATTTGCGAACAAGCCAATAACCAGAGAGGAGTGCACATGACCCGAATTCTTACCCCTGTTGCCATGGCGTTGTTGGCCGCTGGCCTGAGCGCCCCCGTTCATGCCGACGACGCAGCCTTGCTGCAACAAATGCAGGAACAGATGAAACAGATGCAAACACAGATCGACAGCCTGAACAAGAAGCTCGCGGAGCAGGCTGATAGCCAGAAAAAGATCGCCGACACGGTGGCCAAGGCCGAGAAGGAAGAAAAGGCGCGCAACGCCGCCGCCGAGGTGTACGGCCGCCTGAGCCTGTCTGCCGACTCCAACTCCGATGATTTCGGCGCGGACACCAACGGCAAGGGCACCAACGGCATCGGCATCAAGAGTAATGCCTCGCGCTTCGGTTTCCGTGGCACCGTACCAACCACGCTGCCGGGCGACACGAGCATCATCTACACGGCTGAAGTGCAATATGGCGCAGCGGACGAACCGACCGATAGCAATGAATGGTTGATGCGCGAGGGCTTCGTCGGCCTGAGAGGCGGCTGGGGTCAGGCGCGGCTGGGGCGCGTGACCGTGCCGTACAAGGGCGTTTATGCCGCCATCGACCCCTGGACCGACCATGTTTCGCAGGCGCGGCAGGGTGGAAGGCAGGGAGCGTCGGCCCTGAATGCCAACTATTTCAACAACACGTTTGAATATGTCAGCCCCAAGCTGGGCGGCATGGTGAATCTGTCTGGCTGGGTTTCCAAACAGTTCGACGATGAGAATGACGCCACCACCGGCTTCCTGCACAACGCCGGGGCGCTCACGCAGTTCAAGGGCGGCAGTGCCTACGGCCTGGGCGCCAGATTCGAGCAGGGTCCGTGGCTGGCTTCGCTCGACTGGGTGGAGTTCGATGCCGACGCTATTTCAACCACGCCACCGGCTTACCGTCGCCTGGCGAATGACTCGGCTTACAAACTGACCGGCCGCTACAAGGCCAAGAACTGGTCGGTCGCCGCGCATTACGAGGACGCGGAAGATATCGGCCTCGGCAAGAACTACTACCTCAACGGCATCTATGTCATCGACAAACTGAGCCTGATCGGCACCTATGGCGTGAACCAGGATGCGCGCACCTTCATGACCGCCGTCAATACCTACAACGACGCCAAGACCTGGAGTCTGGGCGTGCGCTATAACATCGCGAAAAATTCCGATCTCTTCGCCGTGTACAACAGCCGCAAGCAGGATCGGGATACCAACAGCAACATGGCCGGTGTCCAGGATCAGTTCGATACCCTGTCGATCGGCCTGGTCACGAACTTCAGCAGTAAATAACATACCAACCGATCAGGGTTGATCTGGGCGGCCCGAAGGCCGCCCGTTTATTTGAGGGGCATCATGTTCGCGGTGAGAAAATTTTTACTTGGCCTGACTTTGCTGGGGCTGACCGGATGGGCGCAGGCCTTCCAACTGGATACGCGTCAGGTCGCCGATGGGGTGTACGCGCTGGTTGGCTCGACGCAGAACCGGACCTACGACAACCACGCGCTCAACAACACGCTGGGTTTCGTCGTCACGGCGGACGGCGTGGCGTTGATCGATTCGGGGGCGTCCATGCAGGGCGCGCAACTGATAGAAGATACAGTGCGCGCGGTCAGCGACAAGCCCATCCGCTGGGTGATCAATCTCGGCGTGCAGGATCACCGCTGGCTGGGCAACGCCTATTTCGCCGACCGGGGCGCGAAAATCGTCGCGCTCGGGCGCACGGTCGATGCGCAGAAAACCTACGCGGCGGATCAGCTGGCGCAGGTGTCCAATATCCTGAAGGACCGTTTTGCCGGTACCCGTGCGCTGACGGCGCCCGAGCCCATCGAGGCCGACACGGCCAGTTTCGAACTCGGCGGGGTGAAGTTCGAACTCAAATGGCTGGGCGATGCGCACTATCGGGGCGATGCCGTGCTGTTCCTGCCGCAAAGCGGTGTGCTGTTTGCCGGCGATGTGGTGTTCCACGACCGCATGCTGGGCGTGTGGCCGCACAGCCCGGTGGAAGACTGGCGCGAGACTTTTCGCGTCATGGAGAAACTGCCTGCCAGGGTCGTGGTGCCGGGCCACGGTTACCCGGGCGACCTGGCGAAGGCGCGCAGGGATACCGGCAACTACCTTGACTTCCTCGTCGATCAGGTGGCGCGCGCCGCGCGCGACTGGGAGCCTCTGGACGCCGTAACCACGCGCCTGGCCGATCAGCCCGGGTTCAAGCATCTGGAACATTACGACGGCTGGCACAAGCGCAACATCAACCAGACTTATATCCAGTTCGAGGGCAAATGATTCCATTACCTGTTGCGTTGTGTGCCGTGCTTGCGTGCGGGTTGCTTGCGCCATTCACGGCCCAGGCGGACACGGCCGCCGAGGTGCGCGCCGCGCTCGTTTCCGGCCAGCCGGCCCTGATCGAGTTCGGCGCCGAGACCTGCAACCAGTGCAAGCGCATGAAAGTGGTGCTCGACGGCGTGAGCCAGCGTTACCGCGGGCGTGCACGCGTCGTGCAGGTGAACGTGGCGCGGGATCGCGACATCACCCGGCAATTCCGCATCATGGTCATTCCTACCCTGGTGTTCTTCGATGCGCGGGGGCGCGAAGCAGGGCGGTATTACGGCTTCATGGATGAAGTGAAAGTCGCGCGCATCCTCCATGACCTGGGGGCGCGCTTAGCATGTTCGAGCAGACACCTGATCTCCTGGCCACTTATCCGCTGGTCGCGTTCGGCCTGGTTTTCCTCGCCGGCGTTGTCTCGTCCGCCAGCCCCTGCGCGCTGGCGACCGTGCCGCTGGTGGTGGGCTACGTCGGCGGCCATGCCGGTGAAAGCCGGAGTCGCGCTTTCCTGTATTCACTGGCATTCGTGGCTGGCCTCGCGATGACATTCACTACGCTGGGCGCGGCGGCGGCCTTGCTCGGCCGGCTGATGGGCGCGCTGGGCGGGCCGTGGTTCGTGGCGCTGGGCCTGCTCGCAGCGGCGATGGGCCTGCATCTGATGGGCTGGCTGCCGCTGCGGCTACCCGGCGGCGTCAAGTGGCGGCCCAAAGTGGGGGGAGCCGTCGGCGCCCTGGCCCTGGGCGCGCTTTTCGGTATCGCCTCCAGCCCCTGCGCCACGCCGGTGCTGATCGCCCTTTTGGGCCTGGTCGCTACCCAGGGCGAGGTAGCCTACGGCATTTCGCTGCTATTCGTATACGCCCTCGGGCATTGTGTGCTGATGCTGGCCGCCGGAACCTTTGCCGGGCTGGTGACGGTCTGGTCGCGCTCGCGCGGGCTGACGGCCTTCTCTTCCGCACTTCGCAAAGGCATGGGGTTGCTGCTGCTCGCCGCTGGCGGCTATTTGATTGCGCAGGCATGATCCGGGTCATAGGTATTACGGCGCACAAGCGGTATATTTGCCAACGGCTTGGTCGACGAATCGCCCAAGCTCCGCTCAACTTAAGGAGACGACAATGAAGCACACGCTGATTGCAGCCCTTTTTGCCAGCGCCGCCCTCGTCAGCACGGGGGTCCAGGCCATGACCAGCATCCAAAATGAAACCGACGTGGAAATGGTGGCCCTCAAGGTCGCCAACGAAACCGTCCAAGGCGGCTACAAGCTGATCAAGATGGAAGAGGTCAAGAAGATGATCGACGCCAAGGAGGATTTCGTCCTGATCGACGCCCACCCGCGCTGGGAATATGAAATGGGTTACATCGATGGCGCCACCAACTTCGGCTTTCAGTCGAACATGGTCGGCGACTGGGCCAAGGACGTCGCCGACGGCGCGCCCACGCAGGACGATTACCGAAAGATGCTGGGCCCGGACTTGAACAAGAAAATTGTCATCTATTGCGGCTTCACCAAGTGCGGCCGCTCGCACAACGCCGCAGTGTGGGCCAGGAAGCTCGGCTACACCAACGTCTACCGCGCCCCCGGCGGCATCACCGCGTGGAAGGACCTCGGCTACCCGTACAAGGTGGTGCCAAACGCCAAGCACGCGTATCCGAACAAATAACTTCTGCACATTGCCCTGACGTTGCGCCTCCCTGGGAGACGCGCTCGGTCGCGTCCTCTTCCCGGCGCAGGTGGCATGGCGCTCCGTTATCGGTTTTGACCTTGTCTTGCGCGGCTTTCGGGCCGCGTTTTAATTTGTATCCGATATTGGGGCATCTGAGGGGCGCCCCGAAAAACCTGCTGCGCGACCCGATTGCTGCGTTAGGCGGCGCTCGCTCCCTCGCCTGTCTGTCCGATATATCTCGGTCGCTGCGCTCCGTCCGCCTTGCCCTCGGGCCGCTCGCGACGGTTTTTCGAGGTGCCCTGAGCATGCTGGCGTTTTCCGGGTTGTCGGGTCATCGCGGCGGAATAACCGCATGACCGAGGGGTTTTTTTCGAGTGCCTGCATCCTTTCCAGGACATGTTCGTCTTTTGGGGACCGATTCGTTTTTTCCGGGGTGACTGCATGAACATGCTGGGTTTCCATGTCGAGACGGTCCGCATCGATGCCCACGGCAGCATCGCGCGCTGCAAGGCGGCGGAAATCCCGCTCGATACCGATCTCACGGGCAATCCCGCCGCCTTCAATCCCGCCGAACTCTTGTTGGCGGCCCTGTCCGCCTGCATCGTCAAGGGCATCGAGCGCGTCGTGCCGATCCTGCATTTTGAATTGCGTGGCGTGACGGTCACGGTGGACGGCGTGCGGCAGGACGCGCCGCCAAAAATGGCGTCCATCACCTACGAAATCGTCGTCGACACGGATGAACCGGACCGCCGGCTTGAATTGCTGCACGACAATGTCAAGAAATTCGGTACGGTGTTCAATACCCTGGCGCCCGGCACACACCTGCAGGGTGTGCTGCGGCGCAAGGCTTGAATTGCAATGTTCGATCCTCATTTTTTGTAGCCTGTTCTTACCCAACCCTGAAAGGCGCGTGCAATGAAAAAAACCCTGTCCATTCTCTCCCTAGCCCTGGCGGCTGCGCTGTCCTTCAATGCGCAGGCCTACGACGCGGAGATGGCTGCAAAAATCGATCCCATCGCAAGCAAGCTCGACCACGCCGGCCTGCTCAAGGGCGGCTGCAAGGTGGCTCCGGAGGACGTGCTCAAGACCCTGGCCGCGGGCAAGGAAAAGGTCACCCTGCTGGACGTGCGCACCCCTGCCGAGGCCAAGGTGGTGGCGCTGTCGCACCCGTCC
>CALJZP010000043.1 GCA_937983545.1 uncultured Azonexus sp. | reverse complement strand
CACGATGGCCAGTCCCAGGCCGCAACCGTCGCCCGTCTGACCGGCCGGCCTGTAGAAGCGCTCCCCGATGCGCGGTCTTTCGCTTTCGGCGATGCCCGGCCCGCTGTCTTCTACCCGCAACCAGGCCATCACCCCTTCCTGGGCGCAGCTGACGGTAACCACACCGCCCTCGGGAGTATGACGCAACGCATTGTCGAGCAGGTTGGCCAGCAGTTCCTGCAGCAGCACTTCATTGCCGGCCACTAAAGCTGGAGAAAGCTCGAATCCGAGATCGATATCCTTGGCGATGGCTTTGGGGAGCCAGTTTTCGGCTACCGACCTGACCAGGTCCGCCAACGATATGACCGCCGACGTCTGCGGCAAGCTTGGCTCGGCCCGGGCCAGCGCCAACAGCTGCTCGACGAGATGCCCCAGGCGCCCGGCCGCCGCGTGGATTCCCGACAAAACGCCCTTGCCGGACTGCCCGGATTCCTGCTGGGCAGCCTCGACCTGCGCCAGCAAGGCCGCAATGGGTGTCCTCAGTTGGTGGGCCGCATCCGAAACAAAATTACGCTGACTCGACAAGGCTTGGTCGAGACGGCGCAACAAACCGTTGATTTCGGTCACCACTTGCTGCATTTCCTCCGGCACGTCGGCGGTCACCGGCCGGAGATCGGCGGGGGAACGATCGGCCAGCTCGGACTGCAGATCGTCGAGCGGGTGCAGACCGGAACGAACCCCTGACCAGATGACCAGGCAGGCCACCACGACCAGCAGGATTTCCGGCAGCACCATGGCAAGCAGAATGTCGCGAACCAACTCCTGGCGTTTGACCAGGGTTTCGGCCGCGATGATCGTCACCAGTTGATCATCCATGCGCCGCTGATAGGCGGCAAGGCGAATCGACTGCTCATCGAGCGTACCGTCGTAGTACCAACGTCCGTCGTTTCCCAGTTGCTGCCAGCTCTCCCTCGGCGGCATGGGCAAATCCGGATTACCGTCGAGCAACTCGCCTGCCGCGCCATGCACGGCATAGAAAATCTGGTCGAACTTGTCGGTCAACAACACGGCACGCGCCTGTTGCGACAAGGGCAACTGGAGGCGCCCATCGACGACCCGCAGCTGTTCGGCAATGGTGAAGGCCGTATCCAGCAGGCCCCGGTCGTAGGCTTTGGTGGCGGCGCGCAAGGCCACCCAGTAAGCCGCCAGCGCTCCAAGCAGCAACAGGATCAACATCGCCGGCAGCAGCCGGTCGATGAGCATCATGCGCAGGCTGAGCGCGCTACGCGACCGCATCGTCGGGCTTTTCCAGAAAATATCCCAAGCCGCGCACCGTGCGGATGGTGATGCCGGCGATTTCGATTTTGCTGCGCAGCCTGGACATCAGCTTTTCGATGGCATTGGTCGAAATGTCGTCCTGCCAGCCATACAGGGCCTGCATCAGCTGTTCCTTGCTGACGATGCGATTGACGCGCCCGGACAGAAATTCCAGGGCCGCCCACTCCCGGGCGTTCAGATCGAGAGGCGTGTCTTCGAGCCAGGCCCGCTTGCCGACCGTATCCAAGCGCAGGCGGCCAAGCATGAGATCCGGTACGGCGCCCCCCTGGCCGCGCCGGATCAATGCCCTGACGCGCGCCTCCAGTTCGTCGAGACGCACCGGCTTGACCACGTAGTCGTCGGCGCCAAGATCGAGGAGGCGGACCCGCTCCTCGACGGCAAGCCGTGCCGACAAGACGAGAACGGGCGTTTGCTGGCGGCGGGCACGCAGACGCTGCAATACTTCGCTGCCATCCAGTCCGGGCAAGCCGAGATCGAGGACGGCCAGATCGTAACCGTCGCTGGACAACAATTGATCCGCAGCACGCCCATCGGCAGCGGTGTCCACAAGATAGCCGGAATGGCGCAGTGCGCGAGCCAATCCATCGGCAAGCAGGGCATCGTCTTCAATCAACAGAATACGCATAAAATCAGTCAGAATTCAGTCAGGCCAATTCCATACGATAGCACGCTGACTTTTGGTTTGATGCGATGCGACGCCTCCTGATTCTTTTGCTTTCCATTCCCGGCCTTGCTTTCGCTGGCCCGGGCGTGCCTCTGACGCTCCGCGATGCCGAGACGCTGTGGCGGGAGCACAGCCGTGAACTCAAACTGGCCGATACCGTTGTTGCCGGTGCCGTTGCCGATGTCCGCACCGCCGCCCAGCGGCCCAACCCCGACCTGACGATCAATGCACTGTCGATCAGCCCGCAGTCCGGGTACGGCGGCGGTCCGCTCAAGGACAAGAAGATGGACACCCAGCTCCGCCTCGACCAGCTGATCGAGCGCGGCGGCAAGCGCGACCTGCGCATCAGGGGCGCCGAGGCCCGCGTCGATGCGGCGAAATTCGAGCGCGACGATACCGTGCGCCAACAGCTGGGCGACCTGCGCCAGGCCTACTACAACCTGCGCCTCGCCCAGGAAAAGCTCACCCTCGCCCGCGAGTCGGCCGCACTGTACGAAAAGAGCACCCAGGCAGGTCGTCTACGCCAGAAGGCCGGCGACCTGGCGCCGGTCGACGTCTCCCGCCTGCAGATCGACCAGGCGCGTGCCGAAGCGGATGCGCGCCAGGCGCAGGCCGATGTCGCGGTTGCCCAGCAGGCGCTGGCCTACCTGATCGGCCGCGACGCCGAGGCCGAGCAGATCGTCGCCACCGACGGCTGGCCGCAACTCGAAGCCATCGCCCTCAATGCCCATCCGCTCGATCAGCGCCCCGACCTCGCCGCTGCCCAGAAGCGCATGGCCGCCGCCGAGGCCGACCGCGACCTGGCCCGGGCCAAGCGCAACCGCGACGTCACGGTCGGCGTGCAATACGAACGCAACCTGCAAAACCTACCGACCAACAGCTACGGTTTCGGTGTCAGCGTGCCGCTCTTCATCTGGCACGAATACGAAGGCGAAATCGGCCGCGCCGAGGCCGATTACAATGCCGCCCGGCTGCAATACGACCAACAGCAGGCGGTCGCCATCGGGCAGGTCGCCCAGGCACGCAATGCCCTGCTCGCCTCGCGCGACCGCATGCAGCGCCTGGAAGGCGGCCTGCTGGCCGACGCCGAACGCGTCGCCAAGGCCGCCGAACTCGCCTACAGCAAGGGGGCAATGGGCCTGATGGATTTGCTCGACGCCCGCCGCACCCTGCGCCAGATACAGATCGAAGCCGCCAGCGCGCGCGCCGATTACGCCAAAGCCTTGTCGGACTGGCAGGTCCAGGCCGAATTCAGGAAGAACCCATGAAGCTGAGCACCCTTCTCATTACCCTGCTGCTGGCGCTGGCCGGCTGTTCCGCCGAACCCGAGGCGCAAAAGGCCGCTGCGGTGAAGGTCGACGGCGACCTCGCCCTGCTCGCCGAGCCGGACAAGGCCACTTTCCTGAAACTCGCCACCGTTGAAAGGGACAAGGGCGGCCTGCTCCGCCTGCCCGGCCGCCTGGTGTGGAACGAGGAAAAGACCGTGCGCGTCTTCCCGCAAGTGGGCGGACGGGTCCAGAGCATCGCCGTCGATGTCGGCAATCCGGTCAAGGTCGGTCAGACGCTGGCCGTGCTGAGCTCCCCCGACTACGGCCAGGCGCTGGCCGATGCCCGCAAGGCGCGTGCAGATGCCCAGGTCGCCGCGCAGGCGCTGGAACGCAACCGCGTGCTGCGCGAAGCCGGCGTCGTCGCCGAGAAGGACTGGCAACAAGCCGAAGCAGCAGCCATTGCCGCCAAGGCCGAGGCGGAACGGGCCAGCCGCCGTGTCGCCGGCCTGGGTGGCGAAGGCGACGGAACCTATGCCCTGCGCAGCCCGCTGGCCGGCACCGTCGTCGAACGCAACCTCAATCCCGGCCAGGAGTTCCGCCCCGACCAATCCGGCTCGCCCCTGTTCGTCGTCACCGACCCGGGCAGCCTGTGGATTCAGGTTGACGCCGGCGAAGCCGATCTGTCCAAGCTGAAGAAAGGCGAACCGCTGCTCATCGAGTCCAAGCAATACCCCGGCGAGCGTTTCAAGGGCGTCATTCGCCATGTGGCCGACTTCGTCGACCCGAATACCCGCACCATCAAGATTCGCGGCGAAGTCCCCAACGCCGACCGTCGCCTGAAAGGCGAGATGTTCGTCAATGCACTGGTCGAGCTGGAACCGACGGCCGCCCTGCGCGCCCCGGCAGCGGCGGTATTCCTGTTCGGCAACAAGCGCTATGTCTTCATCGAGGAAGCACCGGGCCGCTACCGGCGGCAGGCCGTCGAGGCCGGCGCCGAGCGCGAAGGCCTGATCGACCTGATGGCCGGCGTCAAGGAAGGCGACAAGGTCGTCATCGAGGGCAGCCTGCACCTGCTCAAATATTTCAAGCCGGCTGCCGCCGCTGAAAAACAGGCAGCCAAATGATCAAGCGCATCGTTCATTTCGCGCTCAATCAGCCGCTCTACATCATTCTCGGCCTGGTGCTGTTCATCGGCATCGGCACGACGTCTTTCCGCTCGTTACCGATCGAAGCCTTTCCCGACGTCACCGATACCCAGGTGACGATCATCTCGCTCTATCCGGGACGAGCCCCGCAGGAAGTCGAGAAGCAGGTCACCATTCCGCTCGAAATCGCCCTCTCCGGCGTGCCGAACTCGATCCGCATGTTCTCGCACACGCAGTTCGGCCTGTCGTTCATCG
>CALJZP010000042.1 GCA_937983545.1 uncultured Azonexus sp. | reverse complement strand
GCGAGGCGACGTTGCCGAGCGGGTACTGGCGGAACAGGCGGGCCTTGACCTCGACGCCGGGGAAACGGTAGCGATGGGCCGAGAACTTGGCGACTTCGGCATCGCTCAAGCGGGTGCGAATGGGGATGGATTCGAAATTCTTCGCCTCGTCGAGCAGGCGCTTGAAGCGTTTGCGGTCCTTGGGCTGGATGTCGATCACTTCGGCCAGCGCATCGATGGTTTGCTCAAGGCTTCCCGCCTGCGATGGCGTGATTTCCAACGTGAAGGCGGAATAGTTGTGGGCCAGAACCACCCCATTCCGGTCGGTGATGACGCCCCGGTTGGGAACGATGGGGATCAGCGCAATCCGGTTGTCTTCGGCACGGGTCTGGTAGAAGTCGTGCTGGATCACCTGCAGCCAGACGAAGCGGCTGATCAGGATGCCAAAACACAGAAGGACGAAGACGGCCGCAAAGCCAAGACGGAAGCGGAAGCGGTCGAGATCGGCTTCCGGATTGTTGAAGTCACCCACGTGCGATCAGCCTCAGATCGGACGGTTGGGGTCCTGCTCGACCGGACGGTATTGCGGCAGCAGCAGGACGAACGTTGCGGGAATCCACAGCAGGGTCGCCACGAAGGGGCCGATGAAGTAGCCCCACCCGGGGAAGTCGGCACCAACAGCCAGGCGCATCAGGGCCTGGACGATCTGCGTGCCGATGAGCAAGGGCATGATCTGGAGCGCCTGCTGGGCGAGCGGGAACCAAAGGATGCGCCGTGACAGCGACGAGGCGGTGTAGGCGAGCAGTACGTAGGCAAAACAGTGCTGGCCGAGGACGGCACCGTCGGCCACGTCCATCAGCAGGCCGAGAACGAACGCCCAGCCCATGCCGACCCGGCGGAATTCGCGTACGCTCCAGAAGCACAGAACCAGCGCCACCCAGTCGGGCATGCCGGGCCAGTGTGCGGTGGGCAGGAAATTGAGTACGGCGGCGCCAATCAGGCTCAGGAAGATGAACCACGGGCGAACCGGCAGCAGGATGCGCGATGAGGAAAAGGTCGGTTGCATCAGTTCTTGGCCATTCGTTTTTTCTTGACCCGCTGACCGTCGTTGGCCGCAGCCCGGCTGGCGCTTTCCGGTGGGCGCTCCGGCCTGGCCTGACGCTGCGCGAGGATCATGACTTCACCGAAGTTTTCGACACCGGCGATCGGCACGCAGAAGATGCGGGCGAAGGAATAGGCACTGTCACGCTCGATATTGACTACCTTGGCAACCGGGAATCCGGGTAGATAGATGTCGTCGAGGCCCGATGTGACCAGCAGGTCGCCGACCTGGATGTCGGCGTTGGCCGGCATGTAGCGCAGTTCGAGCTGGCCGTTGCCGAGGCCGAAAACAACCGAGCGCTGGCCGGTGCGCACGACCTGCACCGGGACGACCTGATCCTTGTCGGTGATCAGGGTAATTTCGGCCGAGAACGGGAAGACTCGGGTGACCTGACCGACAACGCCGGCCTCGTCGATGGCAGGCAGCCCCGCCGCGATGTCGGCTTGTTGGCCTTTGTCGACAATCACTTTGCGCGAGAAGGGGTCGCGGGCGGTGTACATGATCTGGGCGACCTGGCCGTTGGCCTTTTCGCGTTCCTTGACATCGAGCAGCTTGCGCAACCGGGTGTTTTCCACCTCCAGTTGCGCCAGGCGCTGCAGGTCAGGTGCCGTCGTCAGCTTGGCGTGCTTCAGTTCTTCATTTTCAAGCTGCAGCGAACGCATGCCCTGCAGGTACTGTCCGGCGTAATCGACCAGGCTGCCCGGCGTCTGGGCCACGCGCTGTACCGGATCGACGATCAGGGCAATGCTCTGGCGAAGCAGTTCAAGGCTCTTGAAACGCAGGTCGACGACAAAGATCGCCAGCGAAACGGCGATGTAGAAAGTCAGAAGGGCCAGCGGTGCTGGCCCTCGCTTGAAGAACGGTGGTGGCGCGTGATCCATGCCGGCCATCGCTCACGCCTGCCTTGCAGCGGTCAAGGGTCAGTCCGAGGCAAAAATGCTGCCCAGCTTGTCCATCTTTTCCAGCGCCATGCCGCAACCGCGGGCGACGCAGGTCAGCGGCTCATCGGCAACGATGACGGGCAGGCCGGTCTCTTCCATCAGCAGGCGGTCGAGGTCGCGCAGCAGGGCGCCGCCACCGGTCAGGACCATGCCCTTTTCGGCAATGTCGGCACCGAGTTCGGGCGGGGTCTTTTCCAGCGCGGACTTCACGGCGGAAACGATCTGGTTCAGCGGGTCGGTCAGCGCTTCGAGAATCTCGTTGGACGAAATCGTGAACTTGCGCGGGATGCCTTCGGCCTTGTTGATGCCGGAGACTTCCATTTCCTTGACCTCGGCACCCGGGAAAGCGGAACCGATGTTTTTCTTGATGTTCTCGGCGGTGTTCTCACCGATCATCATGCCGTAGTTGCGGCTGATGTAGTTGATGATCGCTTCGTCCAGCTTGTCGCCGCCGACGCGCACGGAGCCGGCATAGACCATGCCGCCGAGCGAGATGACGCCGACTTCGGTGGTGCCGCCGCCGATGTCGACAACCATGGAACCGGTCGCGTCAGCCACCGGCAGGCCGGCGCCGATCGCGGCTGCCATCGGCTCCTCGATCAGGTACACCTGGCTGGCGCCGGCGCCGAGCGCGGATTCGCGGATGGCGCGGCGTTCGACCTGGGTCGAGCCGGACGGTACGCAGATGATGATGCGCGGGCTCGGGCTGAACAGCTTGGAGTCGTGCACCTTCTTGATGAATTGCTTGAGCATCTGCTCGGTGACGGTGAAGTCGGCAATCACGCCGTCCTTCATCGGGCGGATGACGGTAATCGTGCCCGGGGCCTTGCCAAGCATTTCCTTGGCTTCGCGGCCGACGGCCTGAATGGTTTTTTTGGCGTTGGGGCCGCCTTCGAGGCGGATGGCGACGACCGAAGGCTCATCGAGGACGATGGAGCGGCCGCGCACGTAAATGAGCGTATTGGCCGTGCCAAGGTCGATGGCGAGGTCGTTTGAAAAGTATTTGCTGAGGAAACCGAACATCTATAGCTCCGCGTTGGGGGGGTGCGGTAGGGAAAACTTTTATGATACCTTATAACGCTTTCCATTTTAAGACTTTGTGCACTGCAAAAAAGTCTTTGGCACCCATGTCGCTCACATTAGAACAGGTTAAGCGCATCGCCCATTTGGCTCGTATCGAGACCAGCGATGCCGAGGCACTTTCCACACAGGGCCACCTCAACGGCATCTTCCAGTTGATCGAGCAGATGCAGGCGGTCGATACGTCCGGCATCGAGCCGATGGCACATGCTCAGGATTTCGGCCAGCGCCTGCGTGACGACGCGGTGAGCGAAGCCGATCGTCGTGCTGCCTACCAGGCCGTCGCGCCGGAAACGGAGGCCGGCCTTTACCTCGTGCCGAAGGTGATCGAATGATCCACGCCAGCCTGAATGAGTTGTCGCAGGCCCTGGCCGCGAAGAAGATTTCCAGCGTTGAGCTGTCCACGCTGTTCCTCGACCGCATCGAGCGTCTGAATCCGGACATCAACGCCTTCGTCACGGTCGATCGCGAAAAGAGCCTGGCCATGGCCCGCGCTGCCGATGCCCGTATCGCGGCCGGTACGGCCGGTCCGCTGACCGGCATCCCGGTCGCCCAGAAGGATATTTTCTGTGCCGAAGGCTGGACGACGACCTGCGGCTCGAAAATGCTGGCCAATTTCGTATCGCCCTACGATGCGACGGTGATCCACAAGATGCACGCCGAAGCCGGCCTGGTGTCGCTGGGCAAGACCAACATGGACGAATTCGCCATGGGTTCGTCCAACGAAACCTCGTTCTTCGGCCCGGTCAA
>CALJZP010000041.1 GCA_937983545.1 uncultured Azonexus sp. | reverse complement strand
CCGGCAAACCGTCGCGGTAGGGCGGCGGCTCCTCGCCGGCAATCAAGGGCTGCAGGTAGGTCCGGCAAGCCTCGGTAATATGGAAGCCGTCCGGCGAGATGAACTCCGGCGGCATCTTGCGTTCGACATTGGCGATCTCGGCCAGCGGCGCATCGCCGATCTGCCAGCGATACGGCTTGTCGGCCAGGCGCTGGATCGTCGCCATTACCGCGTTCTTGCCCTGCAGGGCAAGATTCACGGCGGCCACACCCAGGGCATGCGCCTGCTCGATGTCGGTCTTTGAAGCCAGGTGACGGGCCGAACGCTGCAGGTAATCGGCCAGCGCCCAATGGTATTTGTAGCCCAACTTGTCCTTGATCAGCTGCGCGACAACCTGGCCGACGCCCCCGAGCTGCGAGTGTCCGAAGGCATCCTTGGTGCCGGACTCGGCGATCAGCTTGCCATCGGCATCCGACAAACCTTCCGACACGGCAACCGTGCAGTAGCCGTATTGTTTGACGCACTCGTCGACGCGCGCCAGGAAACGCGCCGGATCGAAGGGCACTTCCGGGAACAGCAGGATGTGCGGCGGCTCGCCGGCGTTGCCGGAGGCCAGACCGCAGGCGGCGGTAATCCAGCCGGCGTGGCGGCCCATCACTTCGAGGACGAAAATCTTGGTCGACGTGCGCGCCATCGAGGCGACGTCGTAGCCGGCTTCACGAATCGATGTCGCCACGTACTTGGCGACCGAACCGAAACCGGGGCAGCAATCGGTATGCGGCAGGTCGTTGTCGACCGTCTTCGGCACGCCGACGCAAACTACCGGATAGCCCATCTTTTCGGCGATCTGCGACACCTTCCAGGCGGTATCCATGGAGTCGTTGCCGCCGTTGTAGAAGAAATAGCCGATGTCGTGCGCCTTGAACACCTCGATCAGGCGTTCGTACTGTGCCTTGTGCTGTTCGAGGCTCTTCAGCTTGTAACGACAGGAACCGAAGGCGCCGCCCGGCGTATGGCGCAGGCGGGCTATATCCTCGTCGGTTTCGAGGCTGGTGTCGATCAGGTCTTCGGTCAGTGCACCGATGATGCCGTCGCGCCCGGCGTAGACTTTCCCGATCCGGTCGGGATGGCGGCGTGCTTCCTGGATCAGGCCGCAGGCCGTCGAATTGATAACGGCGGTAACGCCCCCTGACTGTGCGTAGAAGGCATTCTTCACCGCCATTCTCTACCCCTTTATTTCAGTGCGTCGAAAACGCTCTTGGTGATTGCATCGACGCTACCTACGCCGGCAACCTTGCGCACCTTCGGTGCCTTGGTATCGCCTTCGGCAGCCCATTTGCTGTAGAAATCAACCAGCGGCTTGGTTTGCGAATGATAGATTTCGAGGCGTTTCTTGACGGTTTCTTCCTTGTCGTCATCGCGCTGGACCAGCGGCTCGCCAGTCACGTCGTCCTTGCCTTCGACCTTCGGCGGGTTGAACACGACGTGGTAGGTGCGGCCCGAAGCCAGGTGGGCACGGCGACCGGCCATACGGGTGATGATGTCGCTGTCGGGAACGTCGATTTCGAGCACGTATTCGATCGGCACGCCGGCATCCTTCATGGCCTGGGCCTGCGGGATGGTGCGCGGGAAACCGTCGAACAGATAGCCGTTCTTGCAGTCGTCCTGCGCCAGGCGATCCTTGACCATGCCGATGATCACGGCATCCGGCACCAGGCCGCCCGCGTCCATGTGCTTCTTGGCTTCCAGACCCAGCGCGGTGCCGGCTTTGACTTGGGCGCGCAGCATGTCACCGGTGGAAATCTGCGGAATGCCAAACTCCTTGCAGATGAAAGTAGCTTGCGTTCCCTTACCGGCGCCCGGAGCGCCCAACAAAATCAACTTCATGAATAGTCCCTCTGGTTTTTGACTCGGAATTCTTGTTGTTGGCCGTCGCAGCGGCCGTTCGATGAAATTTCAAAATTACTCGCTATTTCCGGCACGGTCAAACAGTTTGCGCATCCGTTCGGCATCCTCCGGCGTGTCGACGCCGGGCGCCGGCGCAGCATCGATCAGCGTCACGCTGATGCGGTAGCCATGCCACAGGGCACGCAGTTGTTCGAGCGATTCGAACTGCTCGGTGGGCGCCACCGACAGGCCGGCATAGGCTTTCAGGAAGCTGGCACGGTAGGCGTACAAACCGACGTGGCGATAGGCCGGAAAACCGGCCGGCAGGGTTTTGCCGCCCCCCTCGCTGGCGAAGTGGTCGCGTGCGTACGGAATGGGCGCCCGCGAAAAATAGGCGGCATCGCCGTCGGCCCGGCAAACGACCTTGACCACGTTCGGATTGAAGAAATCGGCGGCGTCGGCGATCGGATGCGCCACCGTCGCGATGTCGGCACCGCTGGCCGCCAACTGGCGTGCCGTCTGCAGGATGACCTCCGGCTCGATCAGCGGTTCGTCGCCCTGCACATTGACGATGATCGTATCGCTCCCCCAGCCACGCTGCTCGACCACCTCGGCCAGGCGATCGGTACCCGTCGCATGATCGCTGCGTGTCATCACGGCAGCCACTTCGTGCGCTTCGGCAGCGGCGCGCACCTCGAGGTGGTCAGTCGCAACCCAGATTTCCTCGGCGCCCGAGAGGCGTGCCCGCTCGGCCACCCGGACGACCATCGGCTTGCCGCCGAGATCGAGCAGCGGCTTGGCCGGCAGGCGCGTCGACGCGTAGCGGGCAGGAATGACGACCTTGAAGGCCAGCCCGGACATTATTGCGCGTCCGCAGGCAACTGCCGTGCCTCGTCCTCGAGCATGATGGGAATGTCGTCGCGGATCGGAAAGGCCAGCTTGCACGGCTTGCAAACCAGCTCCTTCTCGGTCTTGCGGTGTTCGAGATTACCCTTGCAAATCGGGCAAACGAGAATATCAAGCAACCTGGCGTCCACGGAGTTTCTCCACGATGTAATCAATGAGGGCCGACGACAATTCGGCCTCGACGGGCAAGACCCATGCTTCGCCCAACGGTAGATTGGTGCATTTTACTGCATCCTTCTCGGTCATCAGCAGGATGCCGCCTGCGGCAAAGGCCAGATCCTCCGCTGTGTAGCGGTGATGATCCGGAAAGGGATGTGCTTCGCAATCCAGTCCCAATGCCTTCAAGGTCGCGAAAAACCGTTCCGGATTGCCGATACCGGCCAGGGCGTACAACCTGCCCCGCTGGCGCAGCGCCTCGGCTGTGCAAGTCCGAAGGGGATCATCCAGACGATAAAAAGGCCCCGGGCTCAGAAGCATGTCGAAGACCGGAACGCAGGCACCGGAAGCAATGCGGGAGGCGCCGTTGCAAACGACTGCGTCGACCGAGGCCAGACGCGACAGCGGCTCGCGGAGCGGCCCAACGGGCAGGCGCCAGCCGTTGCCTGCGCCACGGGCATCGAAGACGGCCAGTTCGACGTCGCGGGCCAATGCATGGTGCTGCAAGCCGTCGTCGCAGATCACGATATCGACTTCGGGATGCGCCGCGAGCAAGGCTTCGCCGGCCGCCGCCCGACTGCGTCCAACCCATACTGGGAGGCCACTGCGCCGGGCGATCAACAACGGTTCATCGCCAACGGCCTCCGGCTCCGAGTCGGCATACACCGCACGCACCTCATCCCCTGAGCGACCGTAACCGCGACTCACCACCCCCGGATGCCAGCCACGCTGACGCAGCTGCCCGGCCAGCCACAGGGTCAGCGGCGTCTTGCCGGCCCCGCCCACGGTGATGTTGCCGACCACCACGACCGGAACCGACAGGCGCCTTGGCTTGGTGAACAGGCGATTCAGGCAACTCAAGCCGGCATAGACAGCCGCCAGGGGAGCAAAAAGCCACAACGCCGGCGTCAGCCGGCGTCGTTCAAACCATTGCCGCTGCAACCAGCGCCCGAACATCAGCGATTCTGTGTCGCGAACGAGATATGGGGATAGCCCGCCGTTTGCGCCGCCTGCATGATATCGACGACGCTCTGGTGGGTCGCCTTGGCATCGGCATTGATGACGATCAACGGGTCTTCCCGGCCGCCTGCGGCACGACGCAGGCCATCGGCAATGCTCTTGACGTCGGAGGCCGCCAGCGGCGATTTGTTGATCAGCACCTGGCCGCTGGCCGTCACCGCGACACTGACTTCGTTCGGCTGTTCGGCCTGCTTGCTGGCATCGGCCGTGGGCAGATTGATTTCCAGTCCCGAGAACTTGGCGTAG
>CALJZP010000040.1 GCA_937983545.1 uncultured Azonexus sp. | reverse complement strand
CGTCGAGCGGCTGCGGCACGAGATCGATTTCCGGGGTCAGCGCCGCTCCGATGTTCTGCACGATCAGTGTATTGAGCACGGTGACCGATTTTGCGTGCCGGTAATACACCTGCATCAGTTGTTCCGATGCGCGCTTTGCTTCGTTCGTGACAAAACCGAATTTCTCGGCCAGGTTGTGCTGGTAGTCGAACAGCAGGCGGTCATCGCGACGGCCGAGCATGAAGTGAAGGCGGATGCGCAGGTGTCTCAGGTAGTCTTCGCAGGCCTCGGTCAGGCGCATGCCTTCTTCGCTGATGACACCGTTCTGTTGAAGTTCTGCCCAGCTGGAGCCGAGCCCGGCCGCTTTCGCCATCCAGAAGATGACCTGCATGTCGCGCAGGCCGCCGGGAGATTCCTTGCAGTTCGGCTCCAGGCTGTAGGGCGTTTCGTTGAAGCGCAGGTAGCGCTCCTGTTGCTCCAGCCGCTTGGCTTCGAAGAAGACCAGCGGGTCGAGGTTGCCGTGCAGGCGCTTCTGGAAGGTGGCGAACAGCTTGGCGTTACCGGTCAGCAGGCGGGCTTCGAGCAGGGCGGTTTGTACAGTGATGTCGCGCGCTGCTTCATCCAGGCATTCCTGGACGGTGCGCACGCTGTGGCCGATTTCCAGACCGATGTCCCAGAAATGTCCGACCAGTCGCTCAAGCTTTTCCTGGGTTGTCTTGCTGACTTCCTGAGGCAGGAGGATCAGCAAATCGATGTCGGAGGCCGGAAAAAGTTCTCCCCGGCCATAGCCACCAACGGCAGCCAGGGTCATCGAGGCGGGAAAGCTGAAGGAGCGCCAGAGCTTTTCCAGGATGGTGTCGACCTGGGCGCATCGGTCGCGAAGCAGGGCGCGTGCGTCGTGGGTGAGTTCGTACTGTTGCTGAAGCTGCTGCTGGTTGGCCTTGACTTCCGCGCGCAGGGCAGCGACGTCGCAGTTCATCAGGCGATCCAATCGGGCTTTGCCCGGCAGGCCGCCGACAGCGTCAGAACTTCGTAACCCGTCTCAGTGACCAGGATGGTGTGTTCCCACTGCGCAGACAGGCTGCGGTCCTTGGTGACGATGGTCCAACCGTCGGCCATTTCGCGAATGGCCGCCTTGCCGGCATTCACCATCGGTTCGATGGTGAAGATCATGCCCGGCTCCAAACGTGGCCCGGTGCCTGCCTTTCCGTAGTGCAGAACCTGCGGGTCTTCGTGGAATTTCTTGCCGATGCCGTGCCCGCAGAATTCGCGAACGATGGAGTAGCCGTTCTTTTCGGCATGCTTCTGGATGATGGCGCCAATGTCCCCCAGGAATCCGCCGGGTCGAACCACCGAAATGCCCAGCCACATGCACTCGAAGGTGATCTCGCACAGCCGGTTGGCCTGGATCGAGCCTTCGCCGACCACGAACATGCGGCTGGTGTCGCCGTGGTAGCCGTCCTTGATCGTCGTGATGTCGAGGTTGATGATGTCGCCGTTCTTCAGGACGCGTTCGCCGGGGACGCCGTGGCAAACCTGCTGGTTGACCGAGGTACAGATCGACTTCGGGTAAGGGTCGTAACCCGACGGGGCATAGTTGAGCGGGGCCGGAATGCAGCCCTGGACATCGACCATGTAGTCGTGACAGAGCTTGTCGAGTTCGTCGGTGGTGATGCCGGCCTTGACGAAGGGCTCGATGTAGTCGAGAACCTCTCCGGCGAGACGCCCGGCAATGCGCATTTTTTCGATTTCTTCCGGGGTCTTGATGGTGATACTCATGGTTTTTTTCGGTACGTTAGGGATAAAGAAGGATAAATGATGGGGCTGGTTTCGCAAAGCGCAAGCCCGTGGAGATGGCATACTGTGCGGGTTTTCAGCCCATCGGGATCATGATGAGGATTCTCCTGCTCGGTAAGGATGGCCAGGTCGGCTGGCAGTTGCAGCGTTCGCTGGCGCCGCACGGTGAGGTCATCGCTTGCGGGCGTGCGCAGTGTGATTTGGCCGATACGGATCGTATTCGTTCCGTTGTTCGCCAGCTGCAGCCAGCCATCATCGTCAATGCGGCGGCGTACACCGCGGTAGACAAGGCCGAGTCCGAGCCGGATCTGGCGCATCGGATCAATGCTGAGGCACCGGGCGTGCTGGCCGAGGAGGCGGCGCGTCTTGGCGCTTTGCTACTGCATTACTCGACAGATTATGTTTTTGACGGTGCCAAGGCGGAAGCCTATGTCGAAGGCGATCCGATCGGGCCGCTGAGCGTGTATGGACGCACCAAGCTGGAGGGCGAGGCGGCGATACGAGCCGCGGGCGGAAAATCGGTGATTTTCCGCACCAGTTGGGTATTCGGTGCGCGCGGCAACAATTTCGTCAAAACCATCCTTCGCCTGGCGCGCGAGAGAGAGACGCTGAGCGTGGTCGACGATCAGGTCGGTTCCCCGACACCGGCCGCCATGCTGGCGACCGTTACCGGTGTTGGGCTCGCCATGTTGCGCCACGGTGCTGCTCTGGAAGAGGGAGAAAGCCGTCTGTATCACCTGGCGGCGGCACGACCGGTGAGCTGGTGTGAGTTCGCCCGCACCATCGTTGCACTGGCCGGGCAGGCCCCTGGTTTCGATCTGCGCCTGGGGCCGGAAGCGATCCAGGCCATCGCCTCCGCCGACTATCCGACGCCGGCGCGTCGCCCGATGAATTCACGGCTCGACTGCCGTCGCCTGGAAAAGGACTTCGGGTTGCAAATGCCCGACTGGCAGCCCTATCTGGAGCGCATGCTGCAGTTGCTCGCCTTGAAGCAAAATGGTTATTGAGGCTTTTGGCTTCTCCGTTCTCCTGCTATAATCCGCAGGTTTTTCTCGGTCGTTTCGACTGCGAAAAACGGTTGTCTGCATGGTGCAGGCAACCAAAATCCACACATCCGCCGATTAAGGGTGTCCGTCAAAACTCAAGAATGACGGGCGTTTCCGGCGGGTGGCGGTTCAACCCTTAAAAGGAAATTGCTATGTCCGTTACCATGCGCGAAATGCTGGAAGCCGGTGTTCACTTCGGCCACCAGACCCGTTTCTGGTCCCCCAAGATGGCCCCGTACATCTTCGGCGCTCGCAACAAGATTCACATCGTCAACCTCGAAAAGACCCTGGTTAAGTACAACGAAGCCATGGCTTTCGTGAAGAAGCTGGCCTCCAATCGCGGCACCATCCTGTTCGTCGGCACCAAGCGTCAAGCTCGCGAAATCATTGGTGAAGAAGCGCTGCGCGCCGGCGCTCCGTACGTCGACCAGCGCTGGCTGGGCGGCATGCTGACCAACTTCAAGACCGTCAAGACCTCGATCAAGCGCCTGAAGGACATGGAACTGGCTGTTGAAGCCGGCGAACTCGAGCGCATGCCGAAGAAGGAAGCGCTGACCTTCCGTCGCGAACTGGAAAAGCTGCAGAAGTCCATCGGCGGCATCAAGGATATGGGCGGCCTGCCGGATGCCATCTTCGTCGTTGACGTCGGTTATCACAAGATTGCCATCACCGAAGCCGAAAAGCTGGGCATCCCGGTTATCGGCGTGGTCGATACCAACCACTCTCCGGAAGGCGTTTCCTACGTCATCCCGGGTAACGACGACTCTTCCCGTGCCATTCAGCTGTACGCCCGTGGCGTCGCCGATGCCATCCTCGAAGGTCGCAGCCAGGTGGTTGCCGATATCGTGGCGGCCGGCGGTGACGACGAGTTCGTCGAGGTTCAGGAAGCGGCTGAATAAATAAAGATGTAACGGCGGAGCTTCAGGCTCCGCCTGTTTTATAAGCTCAGGAGAAAGAAATATGGCGGCAATTACCGCAGGTATGGTTGCAGAGCTGCGCGGCAAGACCGACGCACCGATGATGGAATGCAAGAAGGCGCTGACCGAGGCTGATGGCGATATGGCCAAGGCTGAGGAAATCCTCCGCGTCAAGCTGGGCAACAAGGCCTCCAAGGCTGCAGCCCGTATCGCTGCTGAAGGTATCGTTGCGATCAGCATCGCCGCAGATGGCAAGACCGGCGCGATCATCGAAGTGAATAGCGAAACCGACTTCGTTGCCAAGAACGACGAATTCATCGCACTGGCCAATGGCTCTGCCAAGCTGGTTGCCGAAAAGAATCCGGCTGACGTCGCCGCTCTGTCCGCCCTGCCGATGGGTGACGGTACCGTCGAATCGACCCGTTCCGCTCTGGTCGGCAAGATAGGCGAGAACATGTCCATCCGTCGCTTCGTTCGCTTCGAAGCCAAGGGTAAGCTGGTTTCCTACATCCACGGTGGCGCCAAGGTTGGCGTCGTGGTTGATCTGATCGGTGGTGACGAGCAATTGGGCAAGGATCTGGCCATGCACATCGCCGCTTCCAAGCCGAAGGCGCTGGATGCTTCCGGCGTTTCCGCCGAGTTGCTGGACACCGAACGTCGTGTCGCCATCGAGAAAGCACGCGCCGATAACAAGCCGGAAGCCATGCTGGAAAAGATCGCCGAAGGTACCGTCCAGAAGTATCTGAAGGACGTCACCCTGCTGGCGCAAGTTTTCGTCAAGGCTGAAGACGGCAAGCAAACCATCGAGCAGTTGCTGAAGGCCAAGGGCGCATCCGTCGCCGGCTTCACGCTGTACATGGTTGGTGAAGGTATTGAAAAGAAGGTTGACGACTTCGCTGCCGAAGTGGCCGCCCAGGCTGCTGCTGCCGCTGCCAAGAAGTAATTGAAAGGAACGCCGATGACCACACCCAAATACAAGCGCATCCTCCTGAAACTCTCCGGCGAGGCCCTGATGGGCAATGACGCCTACGGCATCAACCCGCAAGTGATTGCCGGGATTTGCGGAGAGATCAAGGCGGTCGCCGACCTGGGTGTGGAAATCGGTGTCGTGATCGGTGGTGGCAACATCTTCCGTGGCATGGCCGGTACGGCCACCGGGATGGATCGCGCTACCGCGGATTACATGGGCATGCTGGCCACGGTGATGAACGCCATGGCACTGTCCGACGCGATGCGTCAATGCGGCCTGAATGCCCGTGTGCAGTCGGCCCTGAATATCGAGCAGGTGATCGAGCCGTACATTCGCGGCAAGGCCATCCGCTATCTGGAAGAGGGCAAGATCGTGATCTTCGGTGCCGGAACCGGCAACCCGTTCTTCACCACCGACACTGCTGCAGCACTGCGCGGTTCGGAAATCGGCGCCGAAATCGTGCTCAAGGCGACCAAGGTCGACGGCATCTACACGGCTGATCCCAAGAAGGATACTTCGGCGACGCGCTACGACAAGATCAGCTTCAATGAAGCGATCTCCAGGAATCTCGCGGTCATGGACGCGACCGCTTTCGCGCTGTGCCGCGATCAGAAATTGCCGATCAACGTATTCTCGATCTTCAAGACCGGCGCGCTGAAGCGCGTGGTCTGCGGTGAAGACGAAGGTACGCTGGTCTATTGCTGAGGAGAGACAAATGATTGCAGACGTCAAGAAAAACGCAGAACACAAGATGCAGAAATCCCTGGAGGCGTTGAAGAACGATCTCCTGAAGGTGCGTACCGGCCGTGCCCATACCGGCCTGCTCGACCATGTGCAGGTCGATTACTACGGTTCCATGGTGCCGGTGAATCAGGTCGCCAACATTACCCTGGTCGACGCCCGAACCATCGGTGTTCAGCCGTGGGAAAAGAACATGCTGCAAAAGGTCGAGAAGGCCATTCGCGATTCCGACCTGGGTTTGAACCCGGCTTCGCAGGGGGATCTGATCCGCGTGCCGATGCCGGCGCTGACCGAAGAGCGGCGCAAGGAAATGATCAAGGTCGTCAAGCATGAAGGCGAGGGCGCCAAAGTCGCCATCCGTAATTTGCGCCGCGATGCCAACACCCACCTCAAGGATGCGCTGAAGAAGGGCGAGATTCCGGAGGACGACGAGCGCAAGGCGCAGGATGATATCCAGAAGTTGACCGACAAGTTCATCGTTGAAGTCGACAAGATGCTCGCCACGAAAGAGGCCGAGCTGATGCAGGTTTAAGCGGTTTCTGCCTAGATTACCGGCTGCATGGCCTTTTTTTCGAGTTCGACACGAGACGTACCGCAGGAGGCTGTCATGCCTCGGCATGTGGCTGTCATCATGGACGGCAATGGCCGCTGGGCGAAAAAACGCTTTCTCCCTCGCGTGGCTGGGCACGTCAAGGGTGTCGAGCTGGTTCGCGAGATGGTTCGTACCTGTCTCGAGCAGGGTATCCAGTACCTGACCCTGTTTGCCTTTTCGTCCGAAAATTGGCGGCGTCCTCAGGAAGAGGTGACGCTGTTGATGCAGCTTTTCGTCAAGGCGCTTGAGCAGGAGGTTGAAAAGCTCGACCGCAATGGCGTTCGTCTGCGCGTGATCGGCGATCTTTCACGTTTCGAGCTGCGTTTGCAGGAGCTGATAAACAAGGCGCAAGAGCAAACGGCCGGCAATACCCGGCTGGATTTGACCATTGCGGCCAATTACGGTGGTCGCTGGGACATCATGCAGGCGGTCAACCGGATGGTGACGGCTCACCCTGACAAACGCGATGGCTGGCAGGAGTCTGACCTCGAGCCCTATTTGTCGATGAACTTCGCTCCGGAGCCGGATCTGTTCATCAGAACTGGCGGTGAAGAGCGGATCAGTAATTTCCTGCTTTGGCAGCTGGCCTATACCGAACTGTACTTTACTTCGACACTGTGGCCAGACTTCGATTCCGCAGAATTTGGCAAGGCCATTGCCTCCTTTCAGCAGCGAGAACGCCGCTTTGGCAGGACCAGTGAGCAACTGGTAAAGCCGCATGCTTAAGACCCGCGTCATTACGGCGCTTGTGTTGGTGTCGTTCCTCTTGCCCAGCCTCTTCTGGTTGTCGCAGTCGGCCTGGGCCCTGCTGGTAGCAGCCTTTATCGGCATTGCTGCTTGGGAGTGGGGAGCGTTGCTTGGCTGGAAGCCTCCATCCCGGATTGTTCTCGGTGTGCTGGTGGGGGCGACCTGCGCGGGGCTTTCACTGCTCGATCCCGCCGCTTTGGAGTTTCGTCTGGGCTCGGCCTGGATTGCCACGGCCTACGGACTTTCCGCAGCCTTCTGGCTCGTCCTCATGCCGTTCTGGCTAAGGAAAAAGTGGGCTATCGGCGGCGTGAGCGGATTGTTGGTCGGTGCCGTCGTCCTGATTCCGACATGGCTTGCCATGGTTCAATTGCGGGCACTGGGTGCTGCAGCCTTGCTCGGCATATTTGCCGTGGTGTGGATGGCCGATATTGCTGCCTATTTCTCGGGTCGAGCCTTCGGCAAACACAAGCTGGCGCCCACGATCAGCCCGGGAAAAACCTGGGAAGGCGCCATCGGCGCCGGTGTTGGCGTGGTTGTCTATGGCTTGGTGGTTCGGCAGGTTTTCGATATTCAGGTACTGCCGCTGTCACTGTGGATTGTCCTCCTCTTTGTCGTCACCGGCGTCAGCATCGTGGGCGACTTGTTCGAATCGCTGCTCAAGCGCAAGGCGGGTATCAAGGACAGTAGCAACATCCTGCCGGGGCATGGCGGGGTACTCGACCGTATCGACAGCCTGACGTCCACGCTGCCAGTCGCTGCGCTCTTTTTGCTGCTGCTTCAGCCTTCAGCATGACAGTTCAGAACATCACCATTCTGGGTTCGACCGGATCGATCGGCGTCAGCACATTGGATGTCATACGCCGACATCCCGAGCGTTATCGGGCATTTGCCCTGTGCGCGCATAGCCAGGTCGACAAGCTGTTCGAGCAATGTCTTGAGTTCCGCCCGCGTTTTGCTGTGTTGCGCGATGTCTCTTTGGCGACACGGCTGGCGGAGCGTTGCCGCGCTGCCGGTTTGCCGACAGAGGTGCGCCACGGTGTCGAGTCGTTGGTCGAATTGTCTGCCTTGCCCGAGGTCGATTCGGTCATGGCAGCCATCGTCGGCGCCGCGGGTCTTGAGCCTACGCTGGCCGCAGCGAAGGCCGGTAAACGGGTCATGCTGGCCAACAAGGAAGTCCTGGTGATGGCGGGCGAACTGTTCATGCATGCGGTGCGTGAGCATGGTGCCCGCTTGCTGCCGGTTGATAGTGAGCATAACGCCATCTTTCAATCCTTGCCTTCGGATTTTTCTCAAGGCTTGCGGGCCAAAAGCGAAATGCTTTTGACGCCGAACTTCCTGCTCGCGGCGCGGGCGTTATCCGAGATGAATTGGTATTGAGGATTCTCCTCCACTTCGACGACGCGCAGGCCGGCC
>CALJZP010000039.1 GCA_937983545.1 uncultured Azonexus sp. | reverse complement strand
TGAAATCGGTCCGAGTGCCTGCTTATGCCGAAGTTTCCAAGTTCCCGCCGGTAGTTCGTGACTTGGCGATCGTGGTTGATCAAAAGGTCGCCTTGCAGACGCTGCTTGATGGGTTGAAAGGCCAGATTTCGGGGTTGATTCAGGACATCCAGTTGTTCGATGTTTACGTCGGCAAGGGGGTGCCTGAAAACAAAAAAAGTCTTGCTTTCCGTATAGTTATGCAAGATACTCAACGCACTTTGCAAGATTCGGAAGTTGATGCTGCAATGCAGCAGCTGGTGTCCTGTTTCGAACAGGCATTCGGTGCTCAACTGCGTGCCTGACGGAACAATAACGATGACGCTGACCAAAGCCGAACTCGCCGACCTGTTGTTTGAAAAAGTGGGCCTCAACAAACGTGAGGCCAAGGACATGGTTGAGGCTTTCTTCGAAGAAATCCGGAATGCGCTGGAAACTGGGGATGGCGTCAAGCTGTCCGGTTTCGGCAATTTTCAGTTGCGCGACAAGCCGCAACGCCCGGGGCGCAACCCCAAGACCGGCCAGGAAATCCCTATTACGGCACGTCGTGTCGTCACCTTCCACGCCAGCCAGAAACTTAAATCGGACGTTGAACTAGCCTTCGATGGAACCGCGGCATAAAACTGCAGGCGGCGATGAGTTGCCGCCGATTCCCGCCAAACGCTACTTCACCATTGGTGAGGTCAGCGAGTTGTGCGGTGTCAAACCCCACGTGCTGCGCTACTGGGAGCAGGAATTCAACCAGTTGAAGCCGGTCAAGCGGCGCGGTAATCGCAGGTATTACCAGCATCACGAAGTGCTGCTGGTGCGTCGCATTCGTGAACTTCTTTATAATCAGGGCTTTACGATAAGCGGTGCGCGCAATAGGCTGGACGAAGGTGGTGCGGTCGAAGTGGCGGCCGCCGAGGTGCCGGAAGCTGCCAAGATGCCGGGTGGCCTGCGCAGTGAATTGAAATCCATTATTGAGATGTTGCGGCTGTGAAAATCGCTGCATTTCAGATATAATGCAGGGCTCGTGTCGGGGCGTAGCGCAGCCTGGTAGCGCACTTGCATGGGGTGCAAGGGGTCGCGAGTTCGAATCCCGCCGCCCCGACCAAATTAATCAACCGGCCTTGGCCGGTTTTTTAATTTATGGCATTGAAAAACATATCAGGACAAATTAAATTATTACTGTAATTTAATTAAGGAGGTAATCATGGATTTGTCCAGTTTGAGCGTTTCACAATTGCGCGATTTGCAGCAACAGATTCCGGCTGAAATAAAACGCCGCGAAGCCCAAGAAAAAGTAAATGTCTTGAATGAGTTGCGTGCTTTCGCAAAAGCCCGTGGTTATGCTATTGAGGAATTGCTGGCCAAGGAAACCAAAGTCAAGGTTTCGGGAAATAAGGTCAAGGTTAAATACCGCCACCCGGAAAATGCGGAACTGGAATGGACCGGCCGTGGCCGCAAGCCGAAATGGATTGAGGCATGGGTTGCGGGCGGAAATACCCTGGAAAGCCTTTTGGTTTGACTTATGCGCATTCTGCTGAGTAACGACGACGGTTATTTCGCGCCAGGGCTTATCGCTCTGGCCGAGGCCCTGAGCGATCTGGGCGATGTGGTGGTCGTGGCGCCTGAGCAGAATCGCAGCGGCGCCAGCAATTCGCTGACGCTTGATCGGCCGTTGAGTTTGAAGAAAGCCCCGGGCGGATTTTATTTCGTCAATGGCACGCCGACGGATTGCGTCCATTTGGCGGTTACCGGCATGCTGGAAATGATGCCGGACATTATTGTTTCCGGAATCAATCTCGGTGCCAACATGGGCGACGATACGATTTATTCCGGTACGGTTGCCGCAGCAACTGAGGGATATCTGCTTGGTATTCCATCCATTGCGATTTCCCTGACCAGTTTTGAAGGGAAAAATTTTGCTGCGGCGGGGCGGGTGGCACGTGAATTGGTCGAGCGCCATCTGCGCCAGCCGTTGCGGGAACCGGTATTATTGAATGTGAATATTCCGGATATTCCTTATTCTGAATTGAACGGCTTTGAAGTTACCCGCCTCGGGCGGCGTCACAAGGCTGAGCCAGTTGTCAAAACGATTTCTCCGCGTAATGAAACGCTTTATTGGATCGGTGCCGCCGGGGCTGCTGCAGATGCCGGGCCGGGAACCGATTTCAATGCGGTTGAGCGCGGTTTTGTGTCGATTACGCCTTTGCAGATCGATCTGACGCATTCGGTTCAAGTCCCCTCCATCATTCAGTGGATGAAGTGAGTTAACTGGTGTTGCACGGCATTGGAATGACTTCGCAGCGCACGCGGGCGCGCATGATTGAACGCCTGCGCGAAAAGGGAATTCGCAACGAGGCCGTCCTGAAGGCCATGGCTGCGGTGCCGCGACACGTGTTCGTCGAGGAGGCGCTGGCGTCGCGTGCCTATGAAGACACGGCATTGCCGCTTGGCATGGGGCAGACCATCTCGCAGCCCTATGTGGTTGCCCGTATGATCGAATTGTTGCTCAACGGCCGGAAAACCCTTGGCAAGACGCTGGAGATCGGTGCCGGTTGCGGGTATCAGGCCGCTGTCCTCGCTCAGTTGACCAACGAGGTCTATGCCGTCGAGCGTTTGGGGCCATTGCTGGAGAAGGCCAAGGCTCATATGCGGACCTTGCAGCAGTTCAACGTTCGCCTCAAGCATGCGGATGGGCAGTTTGGGTTGCCCGAGGCAGGGCCGTTCGACAGCATCATTGTCGCCGCTGCAGGTGCACAGGTGCCGCCGGCGCTGCTGCAGCAATTGGCACCGGATGGGCGTCTGGTCTTGCCAGTAGGGGCCGGTGAGCAGTATCTTAGTTTCATTGAGCACACAACGCAGGGCTATATCGAAACCCGTCTCGATGCCGTGCGTTTCGTCCCGCTATTGTCAGGAACACAATGATTCGTTTTTTTGCTGCCGTTATTCCGACTGTATTGCTGACCGGTTGTCTATCCCAGCAGCCGGCGCCTGCCGTGGATCGTGCGGGTACGGCGGCGACCCGTTCGACCGCTGCCACACAGCCCCTTGGCCCGGGCTACTACACCGTCAAGCGGGGGGATACCTTGTATCGTATTGCGCTTGATCATGGGCAGGATCATCGCGATATTGCCGCCTGGAACAATATTGCCAACCCTTCCGCCATCAAGGAGGGGCAGGTGCTCAGGGTTGTTCCGCCGGGGGCTGCGGAGCCGGCTGACGGGGCCGTGAGCAAGCCGATCGCCACGGCTTCCGGTGTCGAGACGCGGTCGCTGGATCAGCCAGCACCATCGGTGGCTGCCAGTTCGGGCGCCTTGAAACGGGAGCCGCGGGTCGGCAAGGAGCCCTATTCCGATGAAGCCTATGCTCGCCTGAACAAGCCCGCCGAGACATCCAAGCCAGTCGAAGCCAAGCCCGAGCCGAAGCCTGAGGCACCGCCGCCGGTTGCTGCGCCAGCGCCTGCATCGGGGCCGGATGATGTGGCCTGGATGTGGCCCAGCACGGCCAAGGTGTCGGCGCAGTACAGCGACTCCGGCAACAAGGGCCTGGATTTTGCGGGCAGGGCAGGCGACCCGGTTCTCGCGGCAGGCGACGGCAAGGTGGTTTATGCCGGAAGCGGTTTGCGGGGCTTCGGGGAGTTGGTTATCGTCAAGCACAACGCAACCTTCCTGTCGGCCTATGCCCATAATCGCAAGATTCTGGTCAAGGAGGGGCAGCAGGTTACTCGAGGCCAGAAAATCGCGGAAATGGGAAATACCGATTCCGATTCGGTCAAGCTCCATTTCGAAATCCGCAAGCAGGGCAAACCGGTCGATCCTTCGGCGTATCTCCCGAAACGATGACGAGTGAGAGCGGCGACAACATCGAGGGAGATTTCGAGGGGCAACCCGATGAATCCCTGTTGCCGCCGGAGCCGGAGGTTGTGACCCCGGAAATCGAGCTGCTCGAGGATGTCACACAGCTTTATCTGACCGAAATCGGCGCCAAGCCCTTGCTGACCCCGGAAGAGGAATTGGCGACCTCGCGGTTGGTGCGCCAGGGGGATTTTGCTGCCCGCCAGCGGATGATCGAGCATAACCTGCGGCTGGTCGTGAATATTGCCAAGCATTACCTGAATCGCGGCATCCCCCTGCTCGATCTGGTCGAGGAGGGCAATCTCGGGCTGATCCACGCACTTGAAAAATTCGATCCGGAACGTGGCTTCCGCTTTTCGACCTATGCCACATGGTGGATACGCCAGAATATCGAGCGCGGCATCATGAACCAGTCGCGGACCATTCGGCTGCCGGTCCATATCGTCAAGGAAATCAACGTTGTGCTCCGTGCCATGCGGCATCTAGAGTCCGAGGACAAGCGCGAGTCGACGGTGGAGCGCGTCGCAGCGTTGATCGACCGGCCGGTCGACGATGTACGCCGTATCCTGTCGCTCAACGAACACATCGCGTCGCTCGATGCGCCGCTGGAAATCGATCCCAACCATACGATAGGCGAGAACATCGCCGACGATAGCGGTGCCGATCCGGAGTCATTGCTGCAGGTCAGCGAAATCGGCTCCTTGGTCGATGAGTGGTTGGGGCAGCTTTCGGAGCGTCAGCGCTCGGTGATCGAGCGCCGCTACGGTTTGAACGGGGCCGACGTGGCGACGCTGGATGCCATTGCCACCGACCTCGGACTGACCCGCGAACGGGTCCGTCAGATCCAGATCGAGGGGCTGGATCGCCTGCGCAAGATCATCAAGCGCGGCAATATCTCCCGCGATTCTCTGCTGTAGTCGGCAACTGGCTACATAGCCGGTTGCGGATTTCCTCGCCCAGCTGGAAAACCGACATCGCATAGAAGGTCGATCGGTTGTAGCGGGTGATCACGTAGAAGTTCTCGAAACCCAGCCAATATTCGGTTTCCTTGTTGGGCGATACCAGATCGATCAGGGCGACCGTGCCTTGCGGATCCGTATCGGCACGAACGCCGTGGGCTGCAAGGTCGCCAGCCTTCAGGCTGGGGCGGATACCGGCCTGAATCAGCGCCGGATCGGGCGTGCCATTCGTTGCGGCGGGTACGGCGATGGCCTGTCCGGCTTGCCAGCCATGTTGCTCGAGAAAGCGGCCGACGCTGCCGATGGCATCGTCGACGCTGTTGCCGAGATCGACACGCTGGTCGCCATCGAAGTCGACTGCATAGCGGCGCTGGCTGCCCGGCATGAATTGCGGGATGCCGATGGCGCCGGCAAAAGACCCCTTCACGGCAAGCGGGTCGAGGCCATTCTCGCGGGAGAGGAGCAGGAATTGCTCAAGTTCGGTGCGGAAAAACTCGGCGCGTGGCGGGTATTTGAAGGCGAGCGTGGCCAGCGCTTCGAGGACACGGAAGCCACCGGTGTTGCGGCCATATTCCGTCTCGACGCCGATGATCGAGACGATGATTTCCGGCGGCACGCCGTAGAGGGCGCTGGCCTTGACGAGCTGGGCCTCGTTTTCCTGCCAGAAACGCACGCCGCCATCGATGCGGCGGTCGTTCAGAAAGCGTGGGCGGTAACGTTCCCACGAGCGTTGCAGCGGCGAGCTGGGCGGCTTGATCAGTTGCAAAACCTTCGCATTCGGGCGGGTCTGCGCAAACAGGGAAAGCAGCGTGTCGGCATTGAAACCGTGGCGCTGTTCCAGACCGCGGGCGAAGTCGATGACAGCCGGTTCGTCGGCAAAGCTGGCAGCCGGCGTGCCGGCGTGGCCCTGTAGTGCTGTCGACACGAGGGCCAGGGCTGCCAGGGTATTCTTGAGTTTGAGATTCATCGTCGGAGTCGCGCGATGGCCTCGCGCAGCGGGGTCAGGTTGTCGTTGGCGTCGTCGTAGCGGACCCGAAGGTAGGCATCGACGACATTCTGGAAAGGTTCGCCCAGCGCCGGGTGTTGTTCCCGTACACGCTGAGCCAATGCCATCGGCGTTTCCCAGGGCGCGCAGTGTACCTGTCTTCGGGCCAGTTGGCGCAGGGCTTTTTGCCAGAGCCGTAGGGCCGGGTCGAGTCGCGGTCGCTGATAGAGTGTCCACGCCGTCATGGCCGCAACGAGCAGGCTGCAGGCAATGCCCAGCAGCGTTGCCAAGCTGCGCCAGTCGGTTTCGGGGAGGCCGAGGCGGGAGAGAAGTTCGCGCTGGCGTTGCGGATCATAGCCGAGGATGTGTTGATTCCAGGCGTTATTGACCGCTTCCCAGCGATAACGCAGGTTGCGCAGCCAGTCGGTGCGCAGCTGGACGAGGGCTGGCAGGGGTTCGTCGAAAGCCAGGGCATCGACAATGCCGGTTTCGATGCGGGCCGGCGAGACCGATGCAGTCGGATCGACGCGCAGCCAGCCCTGATCATCCAGCCAGACTTCTGCCCAGGCATGGGCATCGGATTGCCGGATAACCAGATGGCTATCGAGCGGGTTGAATTCACCGCCCTGATAGCCGGTAACGACGCGAGCCGGGATGCCGGCTGCTCGCATCAGGAAGACAAAGGCGCCGGCGTAGTGTTCGCAGAAACCGCGTCGGGTCGTGAACAGAAATTCATCGATACCGTTTTGGCCGAGGAGGGGCGGTTGCAAGGTGTAGGTGAATTCGGCGGCAAACAGGTCTTGCGCTTTGCGGATGATCTCCTTCGGCCCACCACTGGTTTGCCGCCAGACCAGTGCCAGGGCGCGGGCCTTCGGGTTCGATTCAACCGGCGTGGACAGGTTGCGCTGCAGGGTTCGCGAATCCTCGGCAACATTGAAACGATAGTCCAGGCTGGCGGCAAGCTGGAAACGCTGCCGTTCGGTGACTGGCTGGCGCTGGGTGGCCGCGAGGGTGGCATTCAGCAACAGACCCTCGGGCAGATGGACGGGGGCATCCAGGGCCAGGATCCAGCGTTGGTTGTGCGGTTCCAGCGTCAGTTCGTAGCGGACCGAAGGCGACAGTTTGTCCAGCGCGGCCGGGGTGCCTTGGCCGATGTGTGGCCGCCAGGTCGTGCCGTCGAAATTTTCCAGCACCGGGCCGCGCCAATAGAGCTTGTGCCTTGCCGGCAGCGTGTCGACGAAGCGGGCCCGGAATGCGATGTCGGCACTTTGTGCCAGGCGGGAGATGCTGCCGGGCGACATGGTGTCGGACAGGCCGGTCATGCCTGCATGCGCATCCGAGGGGAGTCCCCACAGCGGGCCGGATATCCGGGGGAACAGAAGATAGAGGACCAGCATGAAAGGAACGGCCTGCAGGCAGAGCCTCGCTGCGTAACGCAGGCTCATGCTCCTGGTGCTCGATGCGCCCCCGTGCAGGCGGATCAGGGTGGCTGTCAGCAACCAGAGCGCCAACAGCAGCCAGATACCGGTCGGGATGCTCTGGGAGTAGAGGTAGTGAGTGAGCAGCAGGAAGTAACCGAGCACGATGACGACCATGGCATCTCGTCGCGACTTCAGTTCGAGCAGTTTCATCGCCATGAAAAGCACCAGCATGGCGACGCCGGCATCGCGTCCGAACAAGGTGCGGAACTCGATCAGAATGCCGCCACAGCCGGCGATGACGAGCAGGATCAGCGGCCAGCGGCCGGGCAGGCGCTCGTTCTTCCACCACAAGCCTACTGCCCAGCCCAGCAACAACAGGCTTGCAGCGCTCAACCAGTAAGCCTGATGCGCAGCGTGCGGTAGCGCCGTGGCTATCGCACATGCAAACAGCCAGGGCGTCGCTTGCCGGTCGAGCGCTTCCTCGGCGCGTGTGCTCATGACGGAAACAGGGCCAGTGCCTCGAGGCAACGCTGGCAGTGCCGGCTGCCACGCTCTGCCGGCAGGGAGAGGTGGGGGAGACGAAGTCCGTAGGCGTTGCCTGCCGCCTCGGCGGCGAGTATCCATCCGGTCAGTATGCCGAGGCGCACTTCGTCCGACAGTTCAGGTGCCGTGTGTTGCCACTCGAAAACCAGTTTGCTCTGGGTGCCGCCCGCGAATGTCTTGATCAGCAGCGGCGCTTCACCTGCATGGCGGGCGCTGGCCTTCCATGCGACGTGCCGTGGCGAGTCGGCAGGCTGCCTTTCGCGGAATCCGGAAAAATCCTCCTGCCCGCCGTCGCCATGCCGGTCGCCGCCCCAATCGCTGCTGCCTGCCAACGGCAAGGGGGCGTCAATGGGTTTCGGGTAGACCAGGCATTGCATCTCCGGTTGCAGATAGGACCAGGCGGTAAACAATCCGAGCGGATAGCGGGTTGTCAGGCGTACCCGCGGCAAGGCCAGCCAGCCTCGTCGAGGTGCCGGCAGCGGTACGCGAACCCGGGCCTTGCCAAGGCTGTCGACGGCCGCTCCGACGGGGAAGGCTGAATCGGCGGCCAGTTCAAGCGCCAGGCGCGGGGCCGTTCGGTCATTGTCGAGCGAGAGTGGAAAAAACGCGATCTCGCCGGCAAATACGGGTTCGCAACGTCCCGGCGTGATCGTCAGGCCGAACAGGTTGCGAAAGGTGTGGATCATCCCGACGATGCTGAGTCCGGCCAGCAGGAAAACCAGGGCGTGACCCAGCGCCAGGTTGTAGTTGATGGCGCCGAGCAGCATGATGACTAGGGCCAGTGCGAAGAGCAGGCCGCCGCGCGAAGGGACGATGAAAATGCGCCGCTGGCCGAGCCGCAGCGGCCCCGTTCCATCGCTCTTCCAGCGGAAAAGAAGTTGCTTGAGAGATGGCGCGATTTTCACGGATCAGGGAATCGCCACGCTGCGAATCAGCCGGCCAATGTCTTCCATTTGGGCCTGGCCGCCGGTCTGTGCCGTGCGCAGGCGATGGCGGGCCACTGCCGGCAGCACGGCTTGCACGTCATCCGGAATCACGATCTCTCGGCCATCCAGCCAGGCCCAGGCGCGGGCGGCCGACAGCAATGCCAGTCCGGCGCGGGGCGACAGGCCATGCTGGAAAGCCGGGTCGTGACGTGTCGCATCGACCAGCGCCTGAATGTAGTCGATGAGCGGGGCTGCCGCATGAAGCTTGGCGATGGCCTGCTGAATGGCTGGCAATTCGGCCGGCGAAATCCGGCTGACCAGTGCCTCTGCACGATTGCGCTGGTTGCCGGTGGCGAGCAACTCCCTTTCGGCGCTACGGTCCGGGTAGCCCAGTTCGATACGCATCAGGAAGCGGTCGAGTTGGGATTCGGGCAAGGGAAATGTGCCGATCTGGTGGGTCGGGTTCTGCGTGGCGATGACAAAGAATGGCCGCGGCAACGGGCGAGTCTGACCCTCGGCGGTGACCTGGCCTTCTTCCATGGCTTCGAGCAGGGCGCTCTGGGTTTTCGGCGTGGCGCGATTGATCTCGTCGGCCAGCACCAGTTGCGCGAAGACCGGCCCGGGCAGGAACCGGAACTCGCTCTTGTCGCGTTCGAAGATCGATACGCCGGTAATGTCGGCCGGCAGCAAATCGCTGGTGAACTGGATGCGCGAGAATTGCAGCCCGAGCAGGCGCGCCAGCGTGTGGGCCAGCGTCGTCTTGCCCATGCCGGGCAAGTCTTCGATCAGGAGATGGCCGCCGGCGAGCAGGCAGGAGAGGGCCAGCCTTATCTCGGTGTGCTTGCCGAGAATGATTTGTCCGGCATCGTTCAGTATCTTGTCGAAGGGCTGGGGAGGGCCGGGGAGAGCCGAAATTTTGCTTTTTAGCATCATCGATGTCCGTCGTTGCAGCGTTACACGATTCTAATGCTTGAAGCAGCCGATATATTGGGACGATAATGACATTTCGACGTGCGCCTCTTCGTGCGCCGGTTCGCAGAGAGAGAACAAGTGACGACCACTGCCTTCATCACCCATCGTGACTGTCAGCTGCACGATATGGGATCGCATCACCCGGAATGCCCGCAACGTCTCACCGCCATCAATGACCACCTGATTGCTCAGGGTATCGATGCCTACTTCGTCTATTACGACGCACCGCTGGCAACTTTCGAACAGCTGTTGCGCGTCCATCCGGCTTCGCACTTGGAGCGCATCAAGCGTGCTTCTCCCGAAATGGGCGTTGTGCATCTTGATCCCGATACCGCCATGAATCCGCATACCTGGCAAGCGGCGCTACGTTCCGCCGGAGCCGGATGCCTTGCCGTGGATCTCGTCATGAAGGGCGAGATCGAGAATGCGTTCTGCTCGGTTCGCCCGCCGGGCCATCATTGCGAAAAGTCCACGCCGATGGGCTTTTGCTTCTTCAACAACATTGGTGTCGCAGCGATGCATGCCATCAAGGCCCATGGCCTGGAGCGCGTTGCCATCATCGACTTCGATGTGCACCACGGCAACGGGACCGAAGACTGCTTTGCCGGTGACGAACGGGTACTGATGTGCAGCATTTTCCAGCATCCGTTCTACCCGTATAGCGGAACCGACAAGCCGGCGGCCAATATGTGCAACGTGCCGCTGGCGGCAGGGAGCGGCGGAGAGGAATTCCGCGACGCCGTCATGCAGGTGTGGACGCCGCGCCTGCGCGAATTCAAACCGCAGATGATCTTCATTTCCGCCGGCTTCGATGCCCATTATGAGGATGATATGGGTGGGCTCAAGCTGTTCGAAAAGGACTATGCCTGGGTGACCGACCATCTCAAGAAACTGGCAGCCGAAATGTGCGACAAGCGCATCGTCGCCATGCTTGAAGGCGGTTACGTGATGACTTCGCTGGCCCGTAGCGTCGGCGCGCATCTGCGCTCACTGGCCGATCTCTAAGCGCTAAAGCCTTTAGGAAAAGGGCAGGCTGGGTTAAAATCCAGCCTCTTTTTTATGTTTGCAACGTTTAACCGGATAAATCCATGGCGTTGATTGTTCAAAAATACGGCGGCACGTCGGTCGGCAACCCCGAACGCATCAAGAACGTTGCCAAGCGCGTAGCCAAATTCCACGCGCAGGGCCACCAGGTCGTGGTGGTCGTTTCCGCAATGAGCGGCGAAACCAACAAGCTGATTGCACTGGCCAAGGAAATTCAGGCCAATCCGGACCCGCGCGAGCTGGACCAGATTTGCTCCACTGGCGAACAGGTCACCATCGGCCTGCTGTCGATGGCGCTGAAATCCATCGGCGTCCCGGCCCGTAGCTACACCGGCGGCCAGGTCAAGGTTCTGACTGACAGCACCTTCACCAAGGCACGCATCCTGTCGATCGACGAAAGCAACATGCGCCGCGATCTGGACGAGGGCAAGGTTGTCGTCGTTGCCGGCTTCCAGGGCGTCGATGCCGACGGCAACATCACCACGCTCGGCCGTGGCGGTTCTGACACTTCCGGCGTTGCGCTGGCGGCTGCACTGAAGGCCGACGAGAGCCAGATCTACACCGATGTCGATGGCGTCTACACGACCGACCCGCGCGTCGTGCCGGAAGCCAAGAAGCTCGATACCATCACCTTCGAGGAAATGCTGGAAATGGCCAGCCTCGGCTCCAAGGTGCTGCAGATCCGCTCCGTCGAATTCGCCGGCAAGTACAAGGTCAAACTGCGCGTTCTCTCCAGCTTCCAGGATGAAGGGGAAGGGACGCTGATCACTGTTGAGGAAGACAAGAACATGGAACAACCGATCATCTCCGGTATCGCCTTCAATCGCGACGAAGCCAAGCTGACCATGCTCGGCGTTCCCGATACCCCGGGCATCGCCTATCAAATTCTCGGTGCCATCGCCGACGCCAACATCGACGTCGACATGATCATCCAGAATGTTGGCCACGATGGCACGACCGATTTCTCCTTCACGGTCAATCGCGGCGATTTCGCCAAGGCTCAGGGCCTCCTGGAAACGGTCAAGGCCAAGCTCGGTGCCCGCGAAATCACCGGCGACAACAAGATCTGCAAGGTTTCGGCCGTCGGTGTCGGCATGCGCTCCCACCCGGGCGTCGCCTCCAAGATGTTCAAGGCACTGGCTGACGAAGGCATCAATATCCAGATGATTTCGACCTCCGAGATCAAGATTTCCGTCGTTCTCGACGAGAAATACCTGGAGCTGGCTGTCCGCGTCCTGCACCGTACCTTCGGTCTGGATCAGTAAGGTTTGACCAAAAGGCGCGGAATGGCTATCATCCGCGCCTCGTTGTAGCGGGACTGGAGACGTGGCCGAGAGGTCGAAGGCACTCCCCTGCTAAGGGAGCATGCGGGCAAAACCTGCATCGAGGGTTCGAATCCCTCCGTCTCCGCCAATCCATAGAAATCAATGGGTTAGGTAATCCTGCTTCGACGATTTTGTTAGTGTAGCACCCCAGTAAAACCCAAGAAAACCCACCGAATGGTGGG
>CALJZP010000038.1 GCA_937983545.1 uncultured Azonexus sp. | reverse complement strand
GGGCTAGACCCCACTTCGAACCACGTGCTTGGGATCACACCCACACGACCAGAGACAACGAACAGGCCGCAGCCGAGGTCATGCGCCGCTTCGGTCGACTTCAGCAGCGTTTCGGACGCTGGGGTCTGGCCTGGCTGGAGTCGCTGTTGCGCTGTGCCGACATCGCGGCCTCGAAACAAACCGCCGGCGCGCTGACGTCTCCTCAACCGGAGGAGGTGCAGGCATGACCCATCCCACACCCAGCTTTTCCGTGAATGTGGATGTGACCAACCCTGGCCAGTTCTTCGCTTGCTGCGGCCTGCTGGAACTGGCTCATCGCCTCTGGCCCGGCGCAGTGGGGTGGTTCGACGCTTCAAAATCCATGTTTGCAATCGCCAGCGAAGATGTCCCAGCGACTCTCGAACATCTGATGGATCAACTGTCCAAATGCGATGTATCGGGACTGAGTAGGGAGGAGCGCCAAGAACGAGAAGCCCTCGAAGACGAAAGCAGGAGACTCAGACAACAAGACCAGAAACTCCCAGATGACAAGGAGGCTCGACGCAAGGAACTTGGGAGCTTGGCGCGTGAAGGGATGATCAGGTTGGGAAACCCGTTCCACATGATCCTCGATTGGTGGCAAACGGACGACAACGACACTGCCACACCGAAGACCTGGGCCGGCCGCCAGGAACTCCATAAGATCGCCAAGGCAGCGCAGGACGCTTTATCGAATGTCACTGATCTTAATGAACTGTTCAATTATGGCTGCGTGATGCGTACTCCGCAGGAATACCGTAAGAAAGACTCGGCCAACGAAAAACGAGTTGAACCGTTCTATTTTGACGCGCGGCGATTTGCTCACGCATTGGACGCAGGATTCTCGCTGGATGTCCAGGAAGCTGAAACCATAGCCCACCCGGCCGTTGAACTGCTGAGCCTGATAGGTCTGCAGCGCTTTCGCCCGGCTGCCACTTCGAATAAGTGGGCATTGACATACTCGGTCTGGTCGATACCTCTCTCGGTATCCGTGGCGTCGGCTGCCGCCTGTGGAGCACTGCCTGTCGGGCTGCGCTACCGCTTTCAATTACAGTTTCGGGACGATCAGAAACGATACAAGGCGTTCGATTTCGCAAAACCCATAGGAGATCAGACATGAACAACGAAGAAGTGTTGAAGCAGTTCGACGAGTGGTTGAAGGACGACAGCCCAGTTGCGGCGCTGGTGATGCGCCAATGGTTAGTGCCGGTCGAAGGAAAGGATGCAGTAATCTTCCCGCCGACTTACGCGAAGCCTGAACGGATGAGGGAGGAAGACTGGCTCGGCTACAACATCGACCGTTTCGAGGACGGCTCCAGCGTGTGCCAGATCGATAGTGTCGGTTCGCAAGCAAATCGAATGGAGCCACTCTTCAAGCAAAACCCATACAACGAACTCGTCCCGCAAGTAACCATCAATGCTAGTGATAAAGAGGTGAACCTTCTGGATGCTGGGCACCGAGCCGCCGATGCGATTGTGCGGTTCTCCGATTTGGCGGGGGAGCTGGACAACGCCTTCTTGGCGTTGAAAAGCGAGGCCAATGCCGAGCCTTTGGCGAAAATCGCGCCTACTTCTTTGGTGTTCGGTGCATGGGATTCACGGGCGACGCAGGTCAAATTGCCTCGCATTGTACGGTCGGTTATCCGGGCTTTTAACGTAAAAGCAATGCACCGATCGGCGCAGTACATCCCGGCAATTGAGTATGTGGACGAAGGCCTGCTGGACGCACCGGAAGGCAAAACACAGCAAGATGCCATGTCCCAGCTTGGTCTCAGCCACGCACCGGCAGCATGGACGCACGGAGGTGTTCAGGTTCAGCTTGGTATTCGCCGCGATGCAACGCTGAATCTTGTCGCGCTGCGCGCTCTCGGTGCCAAGTCGGATGAGAATACATTGAAACTGCGACGCTATATCCTCGGCCTGTCGTTGGTCGGTTTCACCGCGCCGCAAGAGACGTTCCTGCGAGAGGGTTGTCAATTAGTCCCGGACCTTGAACGTCAAGCAGAATGGAGCCTTGTCAAACACGATGGGCAGCGTGACACATCTTTCAACGTGTCTCATAAAGATGCACTGAAATACGCACAGGCTGCGGCCGAGAGTTTTGAGATTGGCAGCAACAGGAAGGCGTCATTCAGCGCCCAGGCCGCTAAGGAAGCGCTTGGACAGTCGAAGGAAGACCGCAAGAAGGCCCGTCGTGCCAAGAAGAAGTCGGAGGATGCGGAGAAAAGCTAATGAAACGGTACTTCTGCATTTCGGTCACGCTGCTTGACTCCTTGTTTCATGGGAAAGGCGATGGCGATGAACCGGAATGGCCGCCGTCCCCCATGCGCCTGTTCCAGGCGTTGCTTGCGGGCACACGTACCGGTGGCCGCAACCGCGAATGGTCGGATGCGAAGGCAGCCGCATTTCGCTGGCTTGAACAGCGCAAGCCGCCGTTGATTCTCGCCCCTGCGGCACGCCGGGCGCCGGGGTACACGTTGTTCGTCCCTAACAATGACAGCGATAAGAAGTTCGACCGCCAAGATCGTCTGACCAGCAAGGTGGCTCAGCCGCACCGCCTGATGGACGGTGACCGACTGCACTATCTCTGGACGATTGAAGAAAACGATTGGCCCTCGGCGCAGCCACACGCTGATCTGTTGTGCCGTGAAACCCACCACATGATGGCGTTGGGCTGGGGCATTGACCAAGTGGTGGGCGATGGCCGCCTCCTGACTGAAGCGGAGGCTGCCGCACTACCGGGACAACGCTGGCAGTCATGGGACGGCCATTGGCCCGGAAGGCAGGCTTACCGCGTGCCTACAGTCGGCTCGCTCACTGGTCTGGAAGAAGTCCACCAGTCGTTCCTCGGCCGTGTGAACGGCGAGCAGTACCGCCCACCGCTCAAGCTCAAGAAATTCGGCACCGTCACCTATATCCGCCAGACTGCGCTGCCGCCGCGGCCCTATGCTGTGTTCGAGCTTCCCGAAGGTGTCGCCTTCCGGCAGGTGGATGCGGTCACGGCCGCGGCCATGCTGCGTTCATTGGCCTGCAAGCTTGCCAAAGAGGACACGTATGAGTTCCCAGGAGGGTCTGAACATTACGTTGCAGGCCATCTCAAGGATGAAGATTCCGATCAAGCGCGCTTTTCTTATCTGCCTCTTCCAACGATCGGGCATAAACACGCAGATGGCATGATACGTCGCTTGATGATTGCCGAACCATTCGGTGGAGATAGTTCATGCGCTGGTTGGGCTCAGCATCGACTGCGCAATGCGATACTAAGAGACAAGGAAGGAAACGAGCGTGGCATTCTGCTTGATCCTTGGCGAGAGGGCTCTGGCGAAATGATCCTGCGCTACATCGGCGAAAGCCGGACCTGGTGCAGCGTCACACCCGTGATTCTGCCCGGCTACGATGACTTCAAGGCGCCAAGACAACAGGACAAGGAACAGTTAACCAAAGCAGAGCGGCTGTTGTTCAAATGTCTGGTCCATGCCGGGATTCCCACCGAATCGGTTTCCGAAGTCTTCATGCGCAGGGCGCCGTTCTGGCCTGGATCTCAGCATCCAAAACACTATCACCGCCCGAATTATCTCGCGGACCAACACGCTCGACCTGGTTGGCACGTACGAGTCGTGTTTCGTGAGCCCGTATCGGGACCGATAGCCATTGGTGCAGGACGGCACTGCGGGTTGGGTATCTTTGCGGCAACTGATGAATGATTACATGGGGGTTGCATCTGGGCCAGTTCGCTCCCCCTCGGTTTGGCTGCCACTTCGGCCTCGGTATGTTCCGGCGTGCAGATACTTGAGCAGCCATTCCGGTTGCCAACCACACAAAGTTGCCAGATGACCTTTAAAAGACTATATTCGGTCCATACCCGTCCGGAGCGTGCGATGATGAAGTACTCGACCCAGATCAAACCCATCAGCTATCTCAAGGCGAATGCGGCCGAGGTCGTGCGCGAACTCGCGGAGCAGCGCCGGCCGCTGGTCATCACCCAGAACGGGGAGGCCAAGGCCGTGATCCAGGATGTCGCGTCTTACGAGGAAACGCAGGAGACTTTGGCGCTGCTCAAAATCCTCGCCCTCGGCAACCGCCAGATCGAGGAAGGCCGGGTGGTCTCGGCCAAGGTGGCTTTCAAGCGCATTCGTGAGAATAAGGCGCGCGGCTGATGCGGTTCGAGGTACTGCTGACCGAAGATGCGGTGCGGGACCTCGAGGAAATCCACAGCTACATCGGCGAACACGATAACCCCGCCAAGGCGGACCATGTGTTCGAACGCCTGGAGGCGGCGATCGAACGCCTTGCCACAAACCCGAAACGCGGTTCTTGTCCGAAGGAGCTCCTGGCTCTGGGCATTCGCGAGTACCGTCAGGTGTTGTTCAAGCCCTACCGCGTGGTGTACCGGACTGTGGAGAGGCGCGTCTACGTTTATCTCATCGCCGACGGCCGGCGGGACATGCTGACGCTTCTCGCGCGGCGGCTGTTCGGGTAATAGCGGGTTATATCCATCGACCAGTGGCCGCTTTCTTTCTTTGCCGGCTGGAGGTTGAAGACCGAAGAGAGGTAACGGGGCGCGCCAAGCGCAGCGTGTCGCCGATAACCGTTGCGGTAGCCCGTGCGCTCTTCCGACCGCTCATGCCGCGCAGCGCCCAGCGCTTGCGTCACCTGCGCCTCAAAAATCTGGTTCAGCACCGCCTCCACCAGTTTCGCCAGTCCGTCCGGGCTGCCCAACAAGCCCGGCAACAATTCCTTGCTTACGCTAACATCAATCTCAGCCATCGCTTCCTCCTATCGGTCGATCAACGTCTCGACACCGTCAATTTACCGATTCGAAGCGGTGGCTACCTACCCAGCCGATTTACAGCAGTTTAGGGACTCGATCGTCATCACAAGCCGGATTCATTGCTGACATACATGAGCGTTTCGGAAAATTCGGCTTCTTTGTGGCTTTACCTGAGGTCGGCAGTGTTCTGGGTAGGCTTCGCTTCGTCGACGGTGTTTTTCGCGTTGCTGTCCCCCTTTCTGCTGCCCTTCGGCTTCGCCATCCGTTTTCGCGTCATCACGAAATGGACGGTGTTCAACGTCTGGTGGTTACGGTTGACCTGCGGTCTGGATTATCGCGTCGTCGGTCGTGAGCATCTCGACAACTGCGGCCCGGCGGTCGTCATGCCCAAACACGAATCCACCTGGGAGACGATGGCCTTGCAGCGCATCATCCCGCCGCAGGCCTGGGTACTGAAGCGCGAGTTGCTGCGAGTCCCGTTCTTCGGTTGGGGCATGGCCATGCTGCACCCGATCGCAATCGATCGCACGGCCGGTCGCAAGGCGATGGCGCAACTGGTACGTCAAGGCGGGGATCGCCTCAAACGAGGCATCTGGGTCGTCGTGTTCCCGGAGGGGACGCGCGTGGCGCCGGGGACGACCGGGGACTACAAGATAGGTGGCGTCATCCTCGCCATTCGCAACGGGCGTCCGATCATTCCGATCGCCCACAATGCCGGCGATTTCTGGCCGCGCCACAGCTTCGTCAAGCGACCGGGAACGATCGAGGTCAGGATCGGGCCGCCCATCGCCACCGTTGGGCGTGACGCTGAAGCAGTTCTCGCCGAGGTCAAGGAGTGGATAGAGCGCAACTGTGCGGCGATTCGCCGGTTGAGATTGGCTGGCTGAGATCCTTCTCCCCCGCGAGCGGGGGAGAAGGGAGATGACGCTCAGCCACGGTTTGCGACCATCTCGCCGATGATCGGCGACAGGATGAGTTCCATCGCGAAGCCCATCTTGCCACCGGGCACGACGATGGTGTTGCGGCGCGACATGAACGAATCCTTGATCATGGACAGCAGCCACGGGAAATCGATGTCGAACTTCTTCGGGTCGCTGAAGCGGATGATGACGAAACTCTCGTCGAGCGTCGGGATGTCACGGGCGATGAACGGGTTGGAGGTATCGACCGTCGGTACGCGCTGGAAGTTGATGTCGGTGTGCGAGAACTGCGGCGTGATGTAATTCACGTAGTCGGGCATACGGCGCAGAATCGTATCGACGATGGCCTCGGCACTGTAGCCACGTTCGGCGGTGTCGCGGAAGATTTTCTGGATCCACTCGAGATTGACGACCGGGACCACGCCGACGCCGAGGTCGACGTACTGGGCCATGTCGATTCCGCCGCACTTCACCAGGCCGTGCAGTCCTTCATAGAACAGCAGGTCGGTATCGGGAGGGATGTCTTCCCACGGCGTGAATTCACCGGCCTTGAGGCTGGTGCCGAGGCGAGCGTTGTGTTCGGCGGCCTCTTCGTCGCTGTGCAGGTAGTACCGCTTCTTGCCGGTGCCGGTCTCGCCATAGGTCTTGAACAGCGACTCGATCTTGTCGAAATAATTTGCCTCGGGGCCGAAGTGGCTGAAATTGCGATTGCCGGTGGCCTCGGCCTTTTTGACGGCCTCGCGGAACTCCATGCGGTTGAGGCTGTGGAAGCTGTCGCCTTCGATGATCGCCGGATTGATGTCTTCGCGGCGGAAGATATGTTCGAAAGCGACCTTGACAGTGGAGGTGCCGGCGCCGGACGAACCGGTGACGGCGACGATGGGATGTTTCTTGGACATGGAAGGATTCCCTTTGGATTTGAAATGTTGCCGAGATTGACCGCTGATCGGGATTCTATGCGCCGGCGCCGGTCGTGTCACGGCGGCGGAAGACAAGATCCCAGGTATCGTGTCCGAGCCGGAGACCCCGGCGCTCGAATTTCGTCTTCGGGCGCCATGCGGGTCGTGGCGTATAACCGCCATCGTTCGCCGTGTTCTCCAGCAATTTTTCACCATCGAGCACGTCCAGCATCTGCCGTGCGTAATCCTCCCAGTCGGTGGCCAGATGCAGCAGGCCGCCGGCGCGCAATCGTTCGGCGAGCCGGTGTACGAAAACGGGCTGGATGAGCCGGCGCTTGTGATGGCGTTTCGTTGGCCAGGGATCGGGGAAATAGACCTGCACCCGGTCGAGGCTCCCCACAGGAATCTGCCGGTCGAGGACTTCCACGGCATCGTGGCAAAAGATGCGGAGGTTGGTCAGGCCGTGTTTGTCGATCAGCCGCAGCAGATGGCCGACACCCGGCCGGTGGACCTCGATGCCGATGAAGTCCTTTTCCGGTTCGGCCTCGGCTATCTGGGCCAGGGCCGCGCCGTCGCCAAAACCGATTTCGAGCACGATCGGCGCTGTTCTACCGAAGATCGCGTTGAAATCGAGCATATCATCGCCGAATTCGAGGCCGTAACGCGGCCAGAGCTCAGCCAGTGCCCGTTGCTGTCCCTCGGTCAGCCGCCCCTCGCGGCGGACGAAGCTTCGGATCGGTCTCAGAAGAAGGTCCCCTCGACCGGTGACGATGCACTGGCGTAGCGGCGGCGCGGCATCCGCCCGGCGAGGAAGGCCTCGCGGCCGGCCTCGACGGCCTTCTTCATCGCCGAGGCCATCAGGACCGGGTCCTTCGCCGCGGCGATGGCGGTATTCATCAGCACGCCATCACAGCCGAGCTCCATCGCGATGGCCGCGTCAGAGGCCGTGCCGACGCCCGCGTCGACGAGGACCGGGACGCTCGCGTTGTCGACGATCTCGAGGATGTTGTAGCGGTTCTGGATGCCGAGGCCAGAGCCGATCGGCGCGGCGAGCGGCATCACCGCGACGCAGCCGATGGCCTCCAGCCGCTTGGCGATGATCGGGTCGTCGCTGGTGTAGACCATGACGTCAAAACCATCCTTGACCAACTCCTCGGCCGCTTTCAGGGTCGCCACCACGTCCGGGAACA
>CALJZP010000037.1 GCA_937983545.1 uncultured Azonexus sp. | reverse complement strand
CAACTGGGCATCCATGTAGAAGACGCGCTTGCTGACCGGGTGATTGGTGTTGACCGGCGCGGCTTCGAGCACATAGACCTTGCGCAACTGCCAGGTGCCTTCGTGGAAGCACTTGCCCTGGCCGCCGAAATCGACGTATTTGTAGCCGTCGGCCTCGGCCGGCATGTCGGATGCCAGCTTCAGCTCATTGTGGTTCCACATCGGCAGCAGCACGTTCCTGGTGCCCTTGTAGGTCCACTTCATGTCGGAAACACGGCCGTTATAGCCTTCGAAGTCTTCGATCATCAGGTCGGAGCCGAGGAAGGAATCGGTCACCTGCCCTTGCGCCAGGCGGCGGACGCGACGCTGGAAGCCAAGATAGAGATAGGCATCGTCGAGCTTGGCGTCATCCTCGAAACGCTGGATCAGCAACTGGGTGTTCTTCAGATCCTGCGGCTCGTGCGCCTTGACGTAGATGGCGCGGAAGATGCCCGACGGGTTCGGGGTGATTTCCGGCACCGGCGCATCCTTGGTACGGTGCATGAAGTTCAGGAAGTGGAAGTCGTACTTGATGGTCTTTTCCACCTGCCCGGTCTGCATGTTCTTGTACTTCCAGAAGAACGGCGAAATGATCGCGCCATCGCCCCAGTTCACGCCGTATTTATAGTTCCAGGCCAGCTTTTCGCCGGCGCGCGGATCCTTGACGTCCGGTTCCTCCGGGAAGGGACGGCCGGCGACATAGCCGGTCAGGTTGTCGCCCGCCTTGGCGCCCAGCTTGGTCTTGCCCAGATTGGCCTTGGTGGCGTCGATATAGGCCTTCGAGATGGTGAACTGGGTGGTTGCCCCCACTTTCATTTCGAACAGGCCTTCCTTGATCAGCTTGTAGACGCCGGCGCCGAGCACGTCCTTGAACTGGTCGGCGTTGGCCTTGTTGATCACGGTGCCCGCCGTCAGGCCTGGGAAGCTGGGCAGGCCGGCCTTGTACGGGTTGAAGGAATTTTCGACATCGGCTTCGGTGGAAGCCTGGGCAGTACCCATCGCGCCGGCCGCGAGCAGCGGCACCATGGCGATCAAATGCTTTTTCATACTATGTCTCCTCTGTTGGATCAGAATTTGTAGTTAACACGCAGGAAAATGTCGTTTTCCTTGAACGCGGCACCGATCGGGCCGGCGCGGAAGCGACCGAGAGGTTCCATGCCGCCCATGCCGTAGGATTGGCCGATCCCTTGAACGCCCGCGTTGTAGGAGGTGAAGGGATCGTAGGGATTGCAAGAACGGCAATCGTCAAACTTCCAGTGATTGCGTCCGTCGGCAAGCTTGTAGTTGGCGCCGATGGTGATCTTCAGATCGTTGCTGTAGTTCCACTCGACCTGCGGGGCAACAGCCGTCGCCATGGCACGGAAATCATGCGCAAAGATGATTTGCGGGCTAACCGTGCCATTTTTCAGGAAGCCCTTGATCAACAAGGTGCCGATGAAGTTGTTTTCCCAGTCCGGCATGCCGACCGGCCCGTACTTTTCCTGCTTGTACTCGTGATTGAAGATGTGCTGATAGAACAACTGGCCGGAGATCAGGGTCGCCGAAGTTTCGCTGATGAAAGGAATGAAGGTCGGACGGTCGATACCGATTACCGCACGGAACACATCGTTCTTCGAGTACAACTGCTCGCGCATGGTGTTGGCGAACTCTTCACCCTGCGTATAAGCCGCTTCCATCCGCACTGCGGCACCGGCCGCCGGCACCTGGAAGTCCATCGACCCACCGATGAGGTTGACGCGAGGGAAATGCATGTCGAAGGCGATCAGCCCCTTGACCGGCTGGCCTGCGCTTGGCGGTGTCGTGTTCCCGTTGCCGCCGGTGAAGGGGTTGACCGTGCCATTGCCGTTGATCGAATGCAGCGACGGCAATTGCGAACGATAGGTCAGCGCATTCAGGGAGAACGACAAGCCACCCGACGTCACGCCTTCGAACTTGGCACCCAGTTGGGTATTCGACAGCGACCAATCGGGCAGATTGACGTTGCGGATACCGATCTGATGCGGACCGAAATCGGTTGCCACCGTGCCGTTGCCGGCAAAGTTGGAGACGGTGCCGCCGTTGTCCCACAGATTGGCCATGCCGCGGAAGAAGCAGCCGGCATCCAGAATCACGTTCGGCGTGCCGCACTGGCCCAGGTTGTTCGGGCGGAACTTGTCGAAGTTCCAGACCAGCTGGAAGTTACGATCCTGCATCCAGTCGCTGGCGCCCATGCGGTACTCGGCCTGGGCGATCCACATCGGAATACGGATATCCGACAGTTCGTCGTAGATGTTGTTGCGCGAGAAATCGACCGGGTTGATCACGTCAAGGACGCGGAACAGGTCGGTACGCCCCCAGACGACCTGCTGCTTACCGATTTTGACGAACAGTTCCTTGCCGTCGCCGAGGTTGAAGGACTTCTTGGCATACAGCTCGCGGACGAAGTCGAAACGGTCGTTGAACTCGGGCATTTCGAGTTCGGACAGGGTCTTGTTGCCGTAGCCGCCGAAGTCGCGGCAACCGCGGCTATCCACATCGCAAGGACGGACCGGAACGCCAAAGGCGACGCCTCCTTCCGTTGCATGCCAGCGATCGCCGAGAACACGCATCCCCTGGTTCGGATTTGCCGCCAGATTGAAGCCGAATGCATTCGTTGGCGGTAGCCCCAGGGCGGTGCCAATCGGATTGTTGACACCACCACCCCAAGGCACCTGAGGAAGGTTCAAAGGCGTGCCCGCGTTGGTCGGGGCAGGCGGCAGGCCGGGACCTGCAACGTTCTGGATGGTAATCGCCCCGCCGGCATCGTTGCCGTACTCCTTGCTGTTCATGCGATACACGCCGTCCCAGCTGCCGCGCAGGATGCCGTGGATGCCCCAGCCGTTGCCGGCGCGCTTGTCGAACTCGGCCTGCATGGTGTTGCGGAACTTGGCCAGACCGGTGTGCTCGCGTTTGACCGTGTGGTTTTCGTAGGTCAGGTCGACCTGCCAGGGCGAGGAATCTTCGCCCAGAGATGGAAGTTCGCTGCCCCACGCCTGCGTTGCGAAAGAGGCAGTCAGCGCCGCCGCCAGCAGCGACAGGCGCCTTCCCGTTTTCAAGGATGTCTCCATGGATTTATACCCCCAATGGTTGTCAGAAAAGTGCTTGCTGTTCCCCCCGGTCGGGCCGGAGTGTTATTTGGTTAATCGTTTTCCAGCACACCGTCTTCGTCGTAATGGACCGCGGTCACGAACTTCGGCTTGAAGACCACGCACCACGACGGCACGATCAGCACGGCGGCGATCGCATTGACGATGAGCATGAAAGAAAGGAGGACGGCGGCATCCGACTGGAAGCGCAGGTCGGACATGAAGATCCACATCACGACGCCGGCGATCAGCGTGGCGGCCGTGAAGCTAACCGCCGAACCGGTGGTGGCGACCGCCTCGATGACCGCCTGCTTGATGTCGCGCAGCTTGGCGAATTCCTCGCGGATGCGGTCCATG
>CALJZP010000036.1 GCA_937983545.1 uncultured Azonexus sp. | reverse complement strand
AAAATAGGGGGTTTTTCAGTTTCAAATTCACAGGAGGAGTTATGAAATTCATTAATCGATGGATGGCGGCCGTTTCCGCCGTTGCGCTGCTGGCAGCGGGTGCAGCGGAGGCGCGCGACTGGGGAACGATCAAGGATTCCGGAACGGTGATTGCCGCCACGGAAGGCGCTTTTTTTCCGTTCAATTATTTCGAAGGGTCGAAACTGACGGGCTTCGAGGTCGAACTGGCTGAGGCCGTGGTCAAGCAGATGGGCATGAAGATCGAGTGGCGCGTGGTCTCCTTCGACGCGCAGCTGGCCTCCATTCGCCAGGATCGCTTCGATTTCGCCATCGCCTCGCACGGCTTCACCGAAGAGCGCGGCAAGGCGGTCGATTTTGCCAATCCGCACTACTGTACCGGCGGCCAGATCGCCGCCCACCCGAACGGTCCGCTCACCGTTGCCGCCCTGAACGGCAAGACGGTCGGCGTTCAGCTGGCAACCAGCTACTTCGACAACGCCAAGAAGATTCCCGGCGTGCAGGAGGTCAAGACCTACAAGGCCGACCCGGAAGCTTTCTCGGCACTGAAGTCGAAAAAGGTCGACGCCTGGATTTCCGACAAGTGGCTGATCAAGTCCACGCTGGAAAAGAATGCCGACTCGGGCATAGTCGTCGGCGAACAGGTTTTCGTCGAGCGCGTGTCGATGATCCTGCGCAAGAACAACAAGGAACTGAAGGAGCAGTTGAACAAGGCGCTGGAAGAGGTCGTCAAGAGCGGCACCTATCAGAATCTGTCGCAGAAGTACTTCAAGACCGACATTTCCTGCCGCTCCTGATAGGTCCGAATCAACATGAACTGGACCAAGCAACATCCCGGACTGGCGATGTTCGCGGCGATGATCGGTCTCCTGCTCTTCCTGTGGGGGATGGCGGTGCCGCTGTCGTGGGCACCGGACCCCATCGGCCAGGCGGCGCAGCAGTTCGCCGAAGGCACGCGAATGACCGTCCTGCTGACCCTGATCTCAGGGTCGGCCGGTGTCGTCCTCGGCGTTCTCGCCGGTCTCGGCAAGCTGTCGTCGGTGCCGCCTTTGCGCTGGATCAGCGAGTTCTACGTCTGGCTGATCCGCGGTACGCCCCTGCTGCTGCAGATTCTCTTCGTCTGGCTGGCGGTGCCTACGCTGTTGCCCGATTCGATGCAGATATCGGACTTCGCCTGCGCCGCCATCGCGCTGGCGCTGAACATCGGCGCCTACAACGCCGAATGCGTCCGCGCCGGCATCCTGGCCGTTCCGCACGGCCAGGTCGAGGCTGCCCGGGCGCTCGGACTCTCTCCGTTCCAGACCTTCGTCGATATCACTCTGCCGCAGAGCATGCGGGTGGCCTTGCCGGCATTGGCCAACAACCTGGCGTCACTGGTCAAGGATTCCTCCCTGGCCTACGCGATCAGCGTGGTTGAACTGACCATGGTCGGTTACCGGGTGCAGGCCGAGAGCTATCAGCCGATCCCGGTGTTCGTCACCATCGCCGTGATCTACCTGATATTGACCACCGCCTTCACCTCGCTCACCGCCGCGCTGGAATCCCAGCTCGATGTCGGCCGCAAGCGCTAGGAGCACACGATGACCAGCACATCATCTTCACTGAAGCCGATCATCGAGGCCCGTGACGTCGACAAGCACTTCGGCGCATTCCATGCGCTGAAGAAGGTCAATGCGACGTTCTACGAAGGCCAGGTCACGGCCATCATCGGGCCGTCCGGCTCGGGCAAGTCGACCTTCCTGCGCACGCTCAACCGGCTTGAAACGCACGATACCGGCTCGATCAAGGTCGACGGCATCGAACTCAACGACGACCTGAAGAACCTGGATGCCATCCGCCGCGAGGTGGGCATGGTCTTCCAGAGCTTCAACCTGTTCTCGCACCTCAGCATCCTGCGCAACGTCGCGCTGGCCCCGATCCGGGTCCGCAAGATGAGCAAGGAGGCCGCCGAGGCCAAGGCGCTGGCGCTGCTGGAGCGGGTCGGGCTGAAGAACCAGGCTGAAAAATACCCGGTACAGCTGTCCGGCGGCCAGCAGCAACGCGTCGCCATTGCCCGGGCGCTGGCCATGGACCCCAAGGTCTTGCTGTTCGACGAGCCGACCTCGGCGCTCGACCCGGAAATGGTCAACGAAGTGCTCGCTGTCATGCGCGAGCTGGCGCACACCGGCATCACCATGCTGGTCGTCACCCACGAAATGGGCTTTGCCCGCGAAGTGGCCGACCGCCTGATCTTCTTCGATCACGGCACCATCCTCGAAGACTCTTCGCCCGCCGAGTTCTTCAGCAATCCCAAGCATGACCGGGCAAAAGCCTTCCTGACCCAGGTCAGGCACGGTTTCTAGGCACCATCCGAACCAAGTCAGGTCGGCCCCGGGGGGCTGGACGCACTGTTCAAACCAAGGAGGAGTTATGAAAGTAAAGAAAATTGTTGTCGCGCTGCTCGCTGCCGGAATCGGCGCAGGCGCACCGTTGGTCCACGCGGCGGACGCCGACCGCATCGCCCAGCTTGAAAAGCAGCTCAAGCTGATGCAGGCCCAGCTGGACGAAATGAAGAAGAATTCGGTCTCGGCCAGCGAAGTGTCCGAATTGCGCGACCAGATGAGCGCCCAGACCAAGGAGAACGTCGTCGTCGGCGACATCCCGAACTCCTTCCGGGTTCCGGGGTCCGACGTGTCGGTCCGCCTCTACGGCGTGGCCGAGCTGAACATGGTCCACGAAACCAAGGGCGACAACAGCAAGAACGACTACTCGACCTTCATGCCCTACATGCCGCTCAACGGGTCTCGCGAATCCGAACGCAAGGGGCAGACCTACCTGCACGCCCGTACTTCGCGTATCGGTATCGAAGGCGCGACGCCCAGCCCCTTCGGCATGATCATGGCCAAGGTGGAGGGCGACTTCAACAACGACCCGCGCACCGGCAACTCGGCGGTCTATGGCTCCCTAGACAATATTTATACCCAGCAGGCGACCAACAGCTACGGATTCCGTCTCCGCCATGCCTATGTGCAGACCCCGAACTGGTTGTTCGGCCAGACCTGGTCGACCTTCATGGACATCGACAACACGCCGGAAACCATCGACTTCAACGGTCCCATCGGTTCCACCTTCATCCGTCAGCCGCAGATTCGCTACACCTACGTGACGCCGCAGTATGGCAACTTCGCGGTTGCCCTGGAGAACTCGGTCAGCTACGTGCTCGATCCGACCGGTAGCGCATCGGCCGCCGGTTTCTCCAAAGTTCCCGATCTGGTCCTTCGCTGGGACAAGCCGTTCACCTGGGGTTCCTTGAGCTTACGCGGTATCAGTCACGAGCATCGCGTCAACGGTACTCTTTGCCTTGTCTCCAATTGCGACTCCAACGTTCCGGGTGAAACCGCCAACGTGAATGGCAGCAAGCGCGGTTATGGCCTTGCGGCCAGCGGCCAGATCAAGACCTGGGGTGACGACTTTATCAGCTGGATTGTGACGGGCGGCGAAGGCATCGGCCGCTACTTCAACTACATCGAAGGTGCTGGCTACAACGCGGCGAGCAACAGCATCGAGATGGAAAGAGCCATGGGCGTGGTTCTTGGCTACCAGCGCAAATTCAGCGATACCTTTCGGATGAATTTCGTCTATGGCCACCAGCGTAACTTCGACAATGGCTATACCGACTGGGCACGCGCCAACAGGCTCGATTCCGGACGTTATGGCGTTAACCGCAACGTCAGCCAGTTCCATATCGGCGGTATCTGGAACCCGGTCAAGGTCATGGATATCGGTCTCGAGTACATCTACGGCCGTCGTGAAACCCTGGCCGGCGAGCATGGCAACATGTCCCGCATCAACTTCCTGGCCCGTTACAACTTCAACTAAGGCGGCCTGACCGAAACGGCGTCGCGCCCTTGCGCGACGCCGCATCGACCCGGTCGAGGGCCTGAACGCTACTCATGCAAGAACTGCTGTCGACCGTTTTCCTGCTGCTGCTGTTGCTCGATCCGCTCGGCAACATTCCCCTGCTGCTCTCGCTGCTGCGCGGTTTTTCGCCAT
>CALJZP010000035.1 GCA_937983545.1 uncultured Azonexus sp. | reverse complement strand
GCCTTTGCGCTGGGCGATGTCGACCCGGCCTGGATGGTGGCGGCAGGGCTGCTTGGGGGCACGATCACCGCCGGCACGCATTTCGCCAAGGCCGGCAGCCGGCTGGCGATCAATGCCTCGCCCGAGCCGTTTTCGAACTGGCTGGCTTCCTTCGGCGAGGAGGGCATGGTGCTCGGCGGCGTGTGGGCCATGCTGGCTTCGCCGGCGCTGTTCCTCGCTCTGCTGGCGGTGTTCATGATCGCAGCAGTTCTTGTCATCCGTTTTTCGTATCGCCTGCTGGCCGGGCTTTTTCGCCGCCTGTCGCGTTCCGGGAACAGGGCTGCCTAGCGTCGCTCAGGCCAGCCCGGGGATGCCGGGCAGCACCCGTTGCAGCGTGGCCATGTCGAAACCCTGTGTTTCCTTCAGCATCCGTCCGAGCAGGCTGCGCCAGTCCACCGTGACGCGCAGGTCGCGGCCTTCGTTGAGTTGGCCGTCAGACAGCCCGGGAAAATCGCCGATCTGCCGTCCGCCCGCGATGGTGCCGCCGAGCAGCAGTGCCAGCCCGCCGTGGCCGTGGTCGGTGCCCCGCGTGCCGTTCTCGCGCGCGGTGCGGCCGAATTCGCTGCACACCAGCACCTGAGTGCGTCGCCATTCCGTCGCCCCCAACCCTTCTCGCAATGCAAGCAGCCCCTCGGTGAGCTGGGGCAGGCTGCGGCCGAGGGCGTTTTCCTCTTCGGCATGCGTGTCGAAGCCGCCGAGATCGATGAAGGCCATGCCCAGGCGGGGCTGTTCCCGAAGGATGCGCGTCATGGTGGTCGCCGCCTTGGCAAAACCGGCGACCCCGGCGGCGCCACGTGAGGCCTTGGGGTCCATGCCGGTGGCGCGTTCCAGTTCAGCCTGGCTGGACAGGGCCTGCTCAATGGCCTTGCCGCTGCGTTGCTGGCTGTGCATGGCAAGAATCGCATCGAGCGTGCGGTCATGGCGCACCTGCAACCCGCTGCCGGAGAGCGGCATCAATTCGGCATCGCCGCCTTGCAGGGTGAGCGGCGGGCTGGCGCTGAAGCCAATACTGCGCACGCGCGCCCCGGCCGCTTCGCCGGCACGGGCCAGAAAGCCCTGGCGGCCCTGGGTCTGGCCATTGCCGATCTCGAAAAGATCCTGCGCCTGGAAATGGCTGCGGCTGCGGTCGGTGGTGCCGAAGCAGGGGGCGAAGGCCAGTTCGTTGGCAGCGTAGAGGTCGGCGAGGGCGCGACAGGCGGGATGGGCGGCAAACCCGCTGCCGGCGAGCGGGATGCCGTTGCTCAGGACTTCACGGCTCAGACTGGGGCGCAGGGAAGGCAGCTGGGGGGCGGCGACCGGGGCAAAGGCGAACAGGCCATCGAGCGCGCCACGCAGGAAAATGACGATCAGGCGGCCATCGCAAGGTGCGTCGGTTTCGAGGGCGAAGGCCGGACGGATGGCGCTGCCGAGTCCGAACGCCAGGCCGGCACCGAGTAGCTGGCGTCGTGTGGGGGATGCGGGGCGGTACATGGCGAAGTCTCCGTTTAACGGCGCATGAATTCAGGGCTGGCGAGCAGGGCGGCGATTTCTTCCTGAGGCGAGAGCTGGTTCAGGGCGGCACGGGTTTCCGGGGCCAGCGGCCCGACGGCCCGCCGGACGGATTCCAGATCGGGGCGGCACGCGGTGAAGTCGCTTCCGGCGCTGGGCGCGGCCAGCGGCACGGGGCGGCTGGCCAGCGTCTGGGCGAGTCGTATGCGCTTGGCCATGGCTGGTGATGAGAGCCAGTCGGCTTCCTGGCTGCCATAGCCATCCGGAGTCGAGCGCAGGAAGGGGGCTTGGCCGTGGTCCTGCGCCGTGCGCCACAGGAGCTGGCCGTTGCCAATAACCTGGCCGTCGCACACGGCACGCGCCACCGACAGTACATAGTCGACCGGTTCCTTGAATTTGCCGGGGTGTTGCAGCGATTCGGCAAAGGCCGGGCTGTCGATCAACGGGGCCAGCGTCGCGGAGATGCGGCCGCCACTGTTGCGGAAGGCTGCAGCCATGGCCTTGACCAGCTGGGGCGGCGGATCGTCGGCCAGGAAGCGACGGGCCAGTTTGCCAGCAATGTGTTCGGCGGTTTGCGGGTGGCTGGCCAGTTGGTCGAGTGCCTGACGGATTTCGTCGATGCCGTGGCCGGTCGGATAGCTACGCCCGAGCAGTCGTTTCTCGCCGAAGTCGTGGCGATTGGGATCGAAGAAGAAATAGCCGATCCGCTCGGCGCCGGGGGCGTTCAGGGCGCGCTCCGGAAGCCGGTTATTGATGACCCCGGCACCAGTAATGATGCGGGCCAGTGCCTGCACATCGCTCTGGGTGTAGCCGCCGCCCACGCCCAGGGTGTGCAGTTCGAGGAGTTCGCGTGCCAGGTTCTCGTTGATGCCGGCGTTATGGCCCATGCGCTGGGCGCGCTGGGCGAATCGGGAGTCGGCGGCGACGGAGCGGTTGTTGTCGAGATAGATCTGCATCGCCGGGTGGAAGAAGCTGGCCTTGAGCAGTGCGGCGAAACTGTCCTCGCGTATGGCACGCTCGATCTGTCGGGCGTAGTCGGCGGCGAGGAACTTGTTGAGATGCTTGAGGCCGTGGATGGAGAAGTGGTTGAGCCAGAAATTGAGCAGCGCCTCATGGCCGGGATTGTCGGAATTGGCACTTTCGAGCAGGCGGTTGGCGCTGGCGGCGTTGAGCACCTGTCGGCCATCAACCTCGCGCTGGGAGCGCACGGTGTCGCTGCCAAGCGGTTGTTGGGTGGCTGGCTTGTCCATGCGTTCTGTGCCGCCGGGGCCGTAGAGTGGCCACAGCTTGTCGAGCGGCTCGGCCGCTGGCGAGGCTGCGATCAGACTGGTTACAGCCGCAGGGTAAGCCGGCGTGCCGCGAATCGCACGATCCAGGTAGCGACGCGGTGTCATGCCGGTCGTGGCAAGCAGGCTGGCCCGGTCGGCGCCGTAGCCGAAGCGGTTGAGCAGGGCGCGGGCAGTGGTTTCGTCCATGGGCTGGTCGAGTCCGGCATGTGCCTTGGTAACAGCAAACAGCGCGCCTATCAGCAGTGCCGTCATGGCTTGGCGGAAGAGCAGGGGGGAGCAGTTCATGAACGAATCCTGCGATGAGTGGTGGCGAATTCAGGGCCATTGTGCCGGGATGAGCGCTCGACAGGTGTGTGCAATTGCAAGCAGTTGTTTCACGCCCTCTGCCTCAAGTTGGTGCCGCTGCCTCGCGTATAATTGCGTTTTTGCCGACATTCCCGGTTGGCTGCGTTCATAGGCGGCCACGGCAGTATTTCAGGACACATCATGCTCGACATTCAACAACTCCGAACCAATCTCGATGCCGTTGTCGCCGGCCTGGCCAAGCGTGGCAAGCCGATCGACTTCAGCGAATTCTCGGCGCTGGAAGCCGAGCGCAAGACGCTGCAGACCCGTACGCAGGATCTGCAGGCACAGCGCAACAGCCTGTCCAAGCAGATCGGCATGTTGAAGGGCAAGGGCGAGGATGCTTCCGGGGTCATGGCGCAGGTCGGGGCGCTGGGCGACGAGTTGAAGGCTTCCGAAGCGCGCCTCGGCGAGTTGCTGGAGAAGTTCAACGCCATCCTCGCTACCCTGCCGAACATTCCGGACGAGTCCGTGCCGGTTGGCGAGGACGAAACCGGTAACGTCGAGCAAAAGCGCTGGGGCACGCCGAAGCATTTCGATTTTGCCGTCAAGGATCACACCGACATCGGCGAGGGCTTGAACCAGCTCGATTTCGCCACGGCCGCCAAGATTTCCGGTGCGCGCTTCTCGCTGCTCAAGGGCGGCGTCGCCCGCCTGCATCGTGCCCTCGCCCAGTTCATGCTCGATACGCACACGACGAAGCATGGTTACACCGAGGTGTATGCGCCCTACCTCGTGAATGCGGCCAGCCTGTTCGGTACGGGCCAGCTGCCCAAGTTCGAGGAAGACCTGTTCAAGGTGCTGCGCGGCGACCAGGACCCGCTCTACCTGATCCCGACTGCCGAAGTGCCAGTGACCAACATCGTGCGCGATGAAATCCTCGCTGCCGAGGCGCTGCCGTTGAAACTCGTCTGCCACACGCCGTGCTTCCGTTCCGAAGCCGGTTCCGGTGGTCGCGACGTGCGCGGCATGATCCGCCAGCACCAGTTCGACAAGGTCGAGTTGGTGCAAATCGTGCACCCGGACCAGTCGGCTGCCGCGCATGAGGAACTGACCGGCCACGCCGAGGCCATCCTCGAAGCGCTGGAACTGCCGTATCGCCGCATGGTGCTGTGCTCCGGCGACATGGGTTTTTCCGCCGTCAAGACCTACGACCTCGAAGTGTGGCTGCCGGCTCAGGATACCTACCGCGAAATCTCGTCCTGCTCCAACTTCGGTGCCTTCCAGGCGCGCCGCATGCAGGCCCGTTTCCGCAACGACAAGAACAAGCCGGAGTTGTGCCATACGCTGAA
>CALJZP010000034.1 GCA_937983545.1 uncultured Azonexus sp. | reverse complement strand
CCAGACCGGCAAGATCGTCGCCCCGCAGCTCTACATCGCGGTCGGCATCTCGGGTGCCATCCAGCACCTGGCCGGCATGAAGGACTCCAAGGTCATCGTCGCCATCAACAAGGACCCCGATGCCCCGATCTTCCAGATCGCCGATTACGGGTTGGTGGGTGATTTGTTCGAGGTGGTGCCGCAACTGGTAGGTTCGGTAGGCTGATATCACAAGCTTGATCACTGGCACTAGAATAGCCATGTGAATCTGACCGATACCTTGTTGGGCGAAGCGTGGTACTGGGCGGCTTGGGTCGTCTGGGTGCCGCTCTTCGCCCTTTGTGTTTTCAAGGCACCGTGGGGGCGGCTGCGTGACCCGGAACGATTGAACGTCTGGCTGGGGATGGTCGTTTTGCTGGCGCTGATCTGGAGCCTGAGAGCCGGTGTCAAACCGGGACTGGCGCTCCATTTGTTGGGCGCAACCCTATTTACGCTGAGTTTTGGGCCATTGCTGGCCTTTGTCGGGCTCTCCTTCGTGGCACTGGGTGTGGCATTGAACGATGGGACGGGGGCGTTTGCGTATGCGATGAATGTGCTTTTGCTGGGAGGTCTCGGTGTCTTTCTCAGTCAAGGCTTGTATCGGGTCTTTTCTTGGATATTTCCCCGACATTTTTTTGTGTACATATTCATCAATGCTTTCCTGGGAAGTGCCTTGACCATCATGGGGGTTGGCTTTGGGATATGCGTCTTGCTGGCATTGGCCGGGGCATATTCCTGGGATTATCTGATTGAGGAATATTTTCTCTATTTCCTCTTGTTGGGTTTCTCGGAAGCATGGCTATCGGGGATGGTCATGACGCTGTTTGTGGTTTACCGCCCGAGCTGGGTGTCTACGTTTGACGATACTCGTTATCTGGTCGGTAAATAAGCGCTACAATTTCCGCACTTTTGTCATTAGGGGTTTTCTTGTTGGATCGTGTTGCTGGACGGCTCGCAGTATCACTGTTGGCGCTGATTCTTTCAGAGCGCGTACTTGCTGTTGGATTGGGCGATATGCGGGGGCAACCGGTTCTTGGCGAGTCGATAAAGCTCGAAGTGGCGCTGTTGGGGGCTGAAAAAGAAAAACTGGATGCCGCCTGTTTCCGTTTGGTCCAGCCCGCGTCGAGCGACGGGCTTCCTTGGCTGAGCAAGGCGGCATTGGCCGTCCGTGGAGGCGCTTATCCCGTTTTGGAGATACGTACCGAGGCCCCTCTTCGTGAACCGCTCATGCAGTTGACCTTGCGGCTGGGTTGCGGTCACGAGGTTTCGCGCGACTATATTCTGATGGCCTCTCCGGCAACAGTTCGAGAGGCTGCATCGCTTGCTGCGCCGGTGGCAACAGCGAGTGTGGTGGAAAATCAGGCCGTTGCCCCCGTCGAAAGGCGCACCCCAAGGGTTCGTCCACCAGCACCTGCGGCGGCAGTTGCTGAGGAAGGTCCGGTCAGATTGACGCCTCGCAAAACGCTCCGCCGCGCGGCTATGCCGGATCGTTTGGTCTTGTCGGGCGAGGAAGGTATTTCGGTCGGCGAACCGTCATTGCGACTGGCTACCGAATTGCGTAGTTCGGCGGCGGCCAAGGAGTCTCAGCGGGATATCCTCAGGCTTGAGTTCAGGATGTTGATGGCGCTGCACGATCAGGCAGCATCGCAAATGGCCACTGCCGAAAAGCTGCGCAACATGGAAGGCACTTTAGGTGAATTGCAGGCCAGGGCCGCACAATTTGCGCAGCGCGTCGAGACGGAGGCGGTTGCCAGTCCCAGCCCTGCGCAGGCAGGGCAGCCGGCGGCGCCAGCGCCGAAGCCGGATTCGGCCCCCGTTCCTGCAACTCGACCAACATCAAATCCTGCCCTTGGCATGGCGGAGTCAGACTCTGATACGCCGTGGACGCTGTATGGCCTGGCGCTGGGTGTTCTGTTCGGTTTGTCCGGCTGGTTCGGATGGCGTAAATATCGGGCGGCGCGCGAATTCCAGGGCGATGACGCAATCGATGACCTGGTGCCCCTTCCCGTACCCGAGGTGCGTGTGGATCCCAAGCGGATTGACGAGGGTAATGAACCAGCCAGCGACGTTGATCTCCATTTCGAGCCGGTGGAAAAGGGCGGCGTCGCGCGCGTCGACCTGGATCTGGATCTTGGCGACAAGGCTGCGGAAGTGGCTCAAGTTGTCGAACGACCAGCCGAGAAGGCTTATTCGCGAGGTCCGGACTCGGTGCTTTCGATCAGTGCCACGACCTTGGATGAGCACTTTGAGGCCAATCCGGTCATGGAACTGGCCGATATCATGTTGTCCTTTGGCCGGGTAAAAGGGGCTGCCCAGGCCCTTCAGGAATTCATCGACCATAACCCGGAAGAGGCTTTGCGGCCGTGGATTCGCCTGATGGATGTCTATCGCATGGCCGGGATGCGGGCTGAGTTCGAGACTGTTGCCCGCGATCTGAATCGGCACTTCAACGTCGAGGTTCAGAGTTGGGATGCTCCGGCATCAGAGGCCTCCTCTGCAGAGGAGGCACTCGATCGGGGGCTTGCCGAGTATTCGCGTTCGACATCGCTGGAGGAAATGCCCCGGCTGATGAATACGGTAGTCGCCATGTGGGCCGAGGGTGATGTTGTCGGTTACCTGTATCAATTGCTGCGAGACAATCGTGGCGGTCAGCGACAGGGGTTCGCACTGTCGGTGGTTGAAGACATCCTGTTCCTGATTGAACTGAAAGAAACTGCAAATCGCATGGAGTAAGGCTGATGAGTGAATATATTGCCCCGTTGAAGGATATCCGTTTTGCTATGCAGGATTTGGCCGGTCTGGGGCAGGTCGTTGCGCTACCAGGCTGCGAAGAGGCTTCGCCGGATGTGGTCGATGCCATTCTCGACGAGGCGGCAAGGTTCGCCGGCGAGGTGCTTTCACCACTGAATCGCGTTGGTGACACGCAGGGCGCCAAATGGAGAGACATGGTCGTCACCTCGTCCCCGGGTTTCAAGGAAGCCTATCGTCAGTTCGTCGATAACGGCTGGAACGGACTGGGCTGCGAACCGGAGTTTGGCGGTCAGGGTCTGCCCAAGCTTGTTTCGGCTGCCGTCAGCGAAATGTGGAAGGCCTCCAATCACGCTTTTTCGCTGTGCCCGATGTTGACCCAGGGCGCCATCGAGGCGCTGACGATTGCCGGTTCGGATGCGCAGAAGGCCGCCTACTTGCCGAACCTGATTTCCGGCGAGTGGACCGGCACCATGAATCTGACCGAGCCGAATGCCGGCTCCGACCTCGCGGCTGTCCGTTCCCGTGCCGAACCGGTCGGCGATGGCACCTTCAGGATTTTCGGGCAAAAGATTTTCATCACCTGGGGTGAGCATGACATGACGGACAACATCGTCCATCTCGTGCTGGCCCGGACGCCGAATGCGCCGGAGGGCGTCAAGGGTATCTCTCTTTTCGTCGTGCCGAAGTACCTGCTCAAGGCCGACGGGTCGCCGGGCGAGCGCAACGACGTGTATTGCGTGTCCATTGAGCACAAGCTCGGTATTCATGGCAGCCCGACGGCGGTGCTTGCTTTCGGCGACAACGGTGGCGCCATCGGCACGCTGGTTGGTGAAGAAAATCGTGGTCTGGAATACATGTTCATCATGATGAACGCGGCACGTTTCAACGTCGGTCTGGAAGGGCTGGGCGATGCCGAGCGTGCCTACCAGCGCGCTGTCGTCTATGCCAGGGAGCGCGTCCAGGGCACCGAGCTGGGCGTCAGGGGCGGCCCGAAGGTGCCGATCATCAAGCACCCGGATGTGCGCCGCATGCTGATGTCCATGCGTTCGCGCATCGAGGCCATGCGTGCCCTGGCCTACGTGACCGCCGCCGCGCAGGACAATGCCCACTGCAATCCGGACGAAGTGGCGCGCCAGAAAGGGCAGGCCTTCGCCGATCTGATGATTCCGGTGGTCAAGGGCTGGTGCACCGAGAGCGCCATCGATATTGCCTCCCTTGGCGTTCAGGTTCACGGCGGCATGGGCTTCATCGAGGAAACCGGCGCAGCGCAGCATCTGCGCGATGCACGCATCACGGCCATCTACGAAGGGACGACGGCGATCCAGGCCAACGACCTGATCGGCCGCAAGATTGCCCGCGAGCAGGGGGCCACCATCAAGGCAGTCATTTCCGATATGCGGGCCGATGCAGCAAAGCTGGATGGCGATCTGGCCGGTATCGGCGTCCGCCAATTGGACGGTATCGACGCCGTGGACAAGGCCGTCGACTGGATCGTCGCCAATTTCAAGAGCGATCCCAAGGCAACCCATGCCGGTGCGGTACCCTTCCTGTTCCTGCTCGGCATCGTGGCTGGCGGCTGGCAGATGGGGCGTGCCGCAGTGATCGCCCGTGGCAAGCTGGCCGCCGGCGACAGCGATCCATTCTGGGCCGCCAAGCTGGCGACGACGCGCTTCTTTGCCGACCATTTCCTGACACAGGCGGCCGGTCTGGCCGAATCCGTCGTGACCGGCTCGACCGGCGCGCTGGAGATTGCCGACGACAGTTTCTGAAAATAAGTCGCCGTCCATTATCACAAAGCCCGCGATTGTTGTTATAATCGCGGGCTTTTCAACCTTGCCCTACCGCAAACGCATGGCGGAGGGTTCATCCCAAAAGGAGTTTGCATGCGCCATTACGAAATCTGCTTTATCGTCCATCCGGACCAAAGCGAACAAGTGCCCGGCATGGTCGAGCGCTATCGCTCCATCGTGACCGCCAAGGGCGGCTCGATCCATCGTCTGGAAGACTGGGGTCGCCGCCAGCTGGCTTACCCGATCCAGAAGATCCACAAGGCCCACTACGTTCTGATGAACATCGAGTGCGACGGCGAGACGCTGAACGAACTCGAGCATTCGTTCAAGTTCAACGATGCCGTTCTGCGTCATCTGACCGTCAAGATGAAGGCTGCCGTGACCTCTCCGTCCCCGATGATGAAGGAAGAGAAGTCCAAGTCCCTGCTCGGTGGCGATGCTGCCCCGGCAGAACAGGCTGCCGCTGCCTAAGCATATTGGTACGGGCTGACTGCTGAACTGTCTTACGATCTCCGGACAACTGGTCGAGCGCAAAGCCTTGCGCTACACGCCAGCCGGGATACCCGTCAGCGAAGGACGTTTGCAACACAACTCCTCGTTGATCGAAAACGGTACTCAGCGTCTGGTGGAAGTCGAAATCGCTGTCGTGGCCTTGGGTGAAAATGCCCGCTGGCTGCAAGCTGCTCCAGTCGGAGGCAAGCTCAAGGTGACAGGATTTCTCGCTGCCAGGAGTCGCAACAGCAGGGCTCCCGTACTGCATGTGAATACACTCGAATATTTGGAAGGAAACGAAAATGGCTCGATTCTTCAAGAAGAAGGATGACGACAAGAAAAAGAAGCGCGGTGGCGGCCTGTTCAAGCGTCGCAAGTTCTGCCGCTTTACGGCTGAAAAGGTCGAACAGATCGACTACAAGGATGTCGAAGTCCTGAAGGAATACATCCAGGAAAACGCCAAGATCATGCCGGCTCGTCTGACCGGCACCAAGGCCGGCTATCAGCGCCAGCTGGGCACCGCCATCAAGCGCGCCCGCTTCCTGGCCCTGCTGCCGTACACCGACAACCATCAATAATTCTCGGGGAGACGAAACATGCAAATCATTCTGCTCGAAAAGGTTGTTAACCTGGGTAACCTCGGCGATGTGGTCAAGGTCAAGGACGGTTACGCTCGTAACTTCCTGATTCCGCAGCGCATGGCCAAGCGTGCCACGCCGGCTGCCATGGCCGAATTCGAAGCACGCCGCGCCGAACTGGAAAAGGCTGCTGCCGAGAAGCTGGCTGCCGCCCAGGCCGTCGCCGACAAGATGAACGGCACCGCCGTGACCGTTACCCGCAAGGCCGGTATGGATGGCCGTCTGTTCGGTTCCGTTGGCAACGCCGATGTCGCCGAGGCCCTCAAGGCTGCCGGTTTCGACGTCGACAAGTCGGCTGTCCGCATGCCGGAAGGCCCGCTCAAGGCGATCGGCGAGTTCCCGCTTGATGTCGCCCTGCACACCGACGTGCTGGCCAATATCACCGTGACCGTCGCTGCCGAGTAATTTCCGGCTACGTCGTTGCAAAAGAAGGCTCCGCAGAGATGCGGGGCCTTTTTAATTTAAACTGTCCGCCATGAATCAGCGCCCGCCCAAACCCAAAGTCACCGACGCCACCCTGGACTCCCTGCGCGTTCCGCCGCACTCCATCGAAGCCGAGCAATCGGTGCTCGGAGGCCTGTTGCTCGACAACCAGGCCTGGGACCGGATGGGCGATCTGGTCACCGATACCGACTTCTATCGCGACGAACACCGACGCATCTTCCGGCAGATTCGTAATCTTCTGGAGCGCGCCAAGCCTGCCGACGTCGTGACGGTTGCCGAAGCGCTGGACGGCGCCGGCGAGGGCGAACAGACCGGCGGCCTGGCCTATCTCGGTGAGTTGGCCGCCAATACGCCGTCGGCAGCCAATATCAAGCGCTATGCCGAAATCGTCCGCGAGCGCGCCGTATTGCGCCAACTGGTCGCGACGGCTGATGAAATTGCTGCCGATGCGCTGAATCCGCTTGGCCGCGATGCCGAAACCTTGCTCGACGAAGCTGAGTCGAAAATCTTCAAAATCGCCGAAGCAGGAGCAGGGCACAACGAAGGTTTCGTGCACATCAACCCGCTGCTGACCCAGGTGGTCGAGCGTATTCAGGAATTGCATGATCGTGAAAACCCGTCCGACATTACCGGTGTCCCTACCGGTTTCCTCGATCTGGACCAAAAGACTTCCGGTTTTCAGCCGGGCGACCTGATCATCGTCGCAGGCCGTCCCTCCATGGGCAAGACAGCATTTGCATTGAATATCGCCGAAAACGTGGCCGTCGATTCGGGCCTTCCAGTTGGTGTTTTCTCCATGGAAATGGGCGGGGCCCAGCTGGCGACACGTATGCTGGCCTCGATCGGTCGTCTGAACTCGCAGAGCTTGCGCACCGGTCGCATGAGCGACGACGAGTGGTCAAAGCTTTCCTTTGCGCTCGGCAAGTTGCACGAAGCGC
>CALJZP010000033.1 GCA_937983545.1 uncultured Azonexus sp. | reverse complement strand
AAGACGCCGCTCTTCCTGCAGGCCGGTTCGTTCAGCACCGCGCAGGATGCTGACAATCAGAAGGCTAAGCTCGCCTTCATGGGGATGGAGGCCGTCGTCCAGCAGGTCATGATTCAGGACAAGACCTTCTACCGCGTTCGTGTGGGACCCTACACGAAGATCGATGAATTGAACAAAGTTCGTGCCGAGCTTGCCAAATCCGGCATTGAAGCCCAACTTGCCAAATAGGAGTCGCGAATGAAGTTTTCCCGCCGTGGTTTTGTCGCCGCCGTTTTTTCTGTCGGAGCAGCGCTTTCCCTGCCGTCCTTCGCCCAGAATGCACCGTATACCCAGATCGTTCCGGCTCAGTCGACCGATGATCCTGCCAAAATCGAGGTCATCGAGTTCTTCAGCTACGGATGTCCGCATTGCGCCGATTTCAATCCGCTGCTGACCTCCTGGGCCGCCAAGCAACAAGGCGATGTCGTGCTCAAGAAGGTGCCGATCACTTTCGGTCGCGCGGCCTGGGCCAATATTGCCAAGCTGTACTACACCCTCGAAATCACCGGTGACCTGCATCGCCTGGAGAGCGACGTCTTCAAGGCCATTCACGTCGAGCGCCAGAACCTGTTCGAGGAAAAGGCATTGACCGAGTGGGCGGTCAAGAAGGGGGTCGATGCCAAGAAGTTTACCGAAACCTTCAATTCCTTCGGCATCATGAGCAAGGTCAAGCGGGGCGACCAGCTGGCACAAGCCTACAAGATCCAGGGCGTTCCCGCCCTGGCTGTCGAGGGCAAGTATCTGGTCGGCGGCAGGGATTTCAACGATACGCTGGCCATTACCGACAGCCTGATCACCAAGGTGCGCACCGAAAAGTCAGGCAAGACGTCAAGCAAGAAGTAATTGTCCTTGAAGGTATTCATCACGGGCGCCTCGTCGGGTATCGGCGAGGCGCTTGCCGTTTACTACGCCGGACAGGGGGCCACGCTGGGCCTGGTCGCCCGGCGGGCGGAATTCCTGCAGGGACTGAACGAGCGCCTGGGGGGCGGGCACGCCTGCTATCCCCTGGATGTCACCGATGCGCCGGCCCTGCACGATGCGGCGGGTGATTTCATGCGCCGTTTCGGCGCCCCGGATATCGTCATTGCCAATGCCGGGGTATCGGCCGGGACATTGACCGAATGCGAAGAGGATCTCGCCATTTTCCGGCGTGTGATGGATATCAACGTATTCGGCATGGCGGCAACCTTTGCCCCGTTCATTCCCGCCATGAAGGAGGCGGGCGGCAAGCGGCGGCTGGTCGGCATTGCCTCGGTCGCCGGCATCCGGGGCCTGCCCGGTGCAGAGGCCTACTCCGCCTCCAAGGCGGCCGCCATCGCCTATCTGGAAAGTCTGCGTCTCGAGATGCGGTCATGCCGCATCAAGGTGGTGACCATTGCACCGGGCTATATCGAAACACCGATGACGGCCGTCAATCCGTACCGGATGCCCTTTCTGCTCCCGGTCGACCAGGCGGCAGCCCGCTTTGCCGGGGTAATCGAGCGGGGCGTCAGCTATACCGTGATCCCCTGGCCGATGGGAATCGTCGCCAAATGTCTGCGCCTGCTCCCCAACTGGCTGTACGACCGTCTCTTCGCCAATGCCCCGCGCAAGCCACGTGGCCTGCTGAAATAGCACGTCCTGTTGCTCCGGGAGTAATATCGGCCTATTACTAAAGTAAGACGGATTGTGCGGTGGAGGGGGCGTGGCATCGCCGGTCTTCGGCGGAGACATCATGAACTTGACGAACGATACAGTCGGAGCGCTCCTGCCCGAGGATTTGGAACACTTGAACCGGATTCTGGCCAGTACGCCGGTCCCGGTATTCGTGATCGATCGCGATCACCGGGTAAGCCATTGGAACCGCGCGTGCGAGGTGGTCATGGGCTATCCGGCCGCGCAGATCGTCGGTACCCGGGATCAGTGGAAGCCTTTCTATCCCAGCGCGCGGCCGGTCATGGCCGATCTGGTTCTCTCGGGCGACCTCGAAGCCGGAATCGAAACCTACTACGCCAACAAGTTTCGGCGTTCGGAGTTATTGCCCGGTTCCTTCGAAGCCGAGGATTTTTTTCCGCAGATGGGGCCGCAGGGGACATGGCTTTATTTTTCAGCGGCGCCCTTGTACAACCGGGCCGGAGAAGTGATCGGCGCGATCGAAACCTTGCAGGATATTTCCGGGCAGCGCCGCGCCGATGAAGAACTGCGGCGTGAGCATCAGATCATGAACACCATGATCGAGCATTTTCCGAGTGGCATTACGGTGATGGATGCAAACCTGGAGGTGATCAAGTTCAACCGTCGCTTCAAGACCATGCTGGACTTTCCGGATTCGCTGGTGGTTCCGCCGAATCCGCTGCAGAAGTTCATCCGTTTCAACGCCGAGCGCGGCGAGTACGGTGCCGTGGATGTCGAGGCGACGGTACGGGATGGCATGGCCAGGGCACGACGTGGCGAGGCACACTGCTTCGAACGCACCCGGCCCGATGGCAGCGTCCTGGAAGTCAAGGGCTCGCCGCTTCCCGACGGCGGGTTTGTGACTTCCTATACCGATATCACCGAGCGCAAGCGTGCCGAGGCGGAGATGCTGCGCCTGCTCGCCGAGCAGCAGTTGATCTTCGACAATGTCCACGTCGGCATTGTCTGGGTCAGACAGAGGACGATCATCCGCTGCAACCAGCGCCTGGCCGAAATGTTCCTGTTCAAGGATCCGGCCGATCTGGTCGGGCAGCCGACCCGGATTTTCTACCAGTCCGATGCACAGTGGGACGACATCGGAATCCGTATGTATGCCGAACTGGAGCGGCAGGGTTCGTCCCAGTCGGAATACAGCATGCAGCGTCTCGACGGAGAGACTATCCGCGTCATGCTGACCGGTCGCCCGCTTGATCAGAAAAACGTCGAGCAAGGTTCGATCTGGGTTTATACCGATGTGACGACCCGATATCGTCAGGAGGCGGCACTGCGCCTGTCCGAGCGTGTCTTCGCCCATACATCGGAAGCCCTGATGGTGACCGACAGCAATGGCGTCATCGTCAACGTCAATCAGGCTTTTGCCGACATCACCGGGTACGTGCGGGAAGAGGTGGTGGGGAAGACGCCCCGCATCCTGAAGTCCGGGCGGCACGACGAAGCCTTTTATGCGGGGATGTGGAGCAAGGTCATCGAACACGGACGCTGGGAAGGCGAAGTCTGGGATCGCCGCAAGGACGGGTCGGTGTATCCGAAGTGGCTGTCGATCACGACCGTTCGCGATACCGACGGCAAGATCATCAATTACATCGGTTCCTTTGACGATATCACCGAGCGCAAGGCGGCGCAGGAGAAGATCCAGTACCTCGCCCACCACGACCCGCTGACCAGCCTGCCCAACCGGCTTTTGCTGCGTGATCGCTTCAGCCATGTCATGGAACAGAGTCGGCGCAAGCAACGCAGCGCCGCGCTGATGTTTCTCGATCTCGATCACTTCAAGCGCATCAACGATTCGCTGGGCCATCGTGTCGGCGATCGCCTGCTCATTGCCGTGGTGCGCCGCCTGCGGGCCTGTCTGCGCGAATCGGATACGCTCAGCCGCCAGGGAGGCGACGAATTCATCCTGTTGCTCGACGATATTGGCGGACGCGAGGTGGCCGCACATATTGCCGAAAAGATCATTGCCGCGCTGGTCGAGCCGTTCCAGATCGGTGCCCACCAGCTGACGACCTCCGTTTCGATAGGGATCGTCATTGCGCCGGAGGACGGCACCGATTTCGACATGCTGATGCAAAAGGCCGATACCGCCATGTATGCCTCGAAGGAAAGGGCGCGCGGGACTTGGCACTTTTTCCATCCGAGCATGGACGAACAAGCGAAAAGACGTCTCGATCTCGCCAACAACCTGCGCCAGGCGTTGCAGCACAACGAATTCCACCTCGTGTATCAGCCGCAGGTCTATGCCGACAGTGGCCGGGTTTTCGGTGCCGAGGCGCTCCTGCGCTGGCAGCCACCGGGGGCGGCGTCGATTTCGCCTGTCGAATTCATCCCGGTGGCCGAGGAAATCGGACTGATCCTGCCGCTTGGCGAGTGGGTCATGCAGCAGGCCTGCGAGCAGGCGCGCCGCTGGCAGGATGCCGGCCTTGATTGCCGGGTGGCGGTCAACGTCTCCGGTGTCCAGATTTATCGTTCGGACGTGGTCGCTGCCTTGCAGCATGCTGCAAGACAGGCCGGCATTTCGCCTGCCCTGATCCAGGTCGAGCTGACCGAGTCCACGCTGATCGACGACAGCATCCTGATTCAGGACGTGATCAGCAGCCTGAAGGCGATCGGCGTCGGCGTGGCCATCGACGACTTCGGGACGGGCTATTCCAGCCTGGCCTATCTGAAGCGTTTCCGGGTCGAAAAACTGAAGATCGATCGTAGCTTCGTTGCCGATGTGACCAGCAACGAGGAGGGCGCGGCGCTATCGCGGGCGGTGATCGGCATCGCCCGTTCTCTCAACATGCGGGCCATCGCCGAAGGCGTCGAAACGGCAGAGCAACTGGCTTTCCTGCGGGAGGCGGGTTGTAACGAGATCCAGGGCTACTATTTCAGCAAGCCTTTGTTGCCGGCCGATTTTGCCGCATACGCGCTGCGTCATCGATGAGGGTCAGCGGGCGTTGGCTTCGGCTAAAATAGCGCGATGCTTACCCTCAAGATCAATGGCGAAAATCGCCAGTTTCCTGAAGCCTTGACCGTCGCCGGCCTGATCGATCAGCTCGGCTATACGGGCAAGCGCATCGCCGTCGAAAAGAACGGCGAGATTGTTCCGAAAAGCCAGCACGCCAGTACGCCGCTGGTTGCCGGTGACCAGCTTGAAATCGTCGTCGCCGTTGGCGGCGGCTGAAACCGGGGGCGAGTTTACAGAGGCCAGTAAAGGCTTCCCTGTCGAACCGACCTCGCAGACTAACAGCTAACAGCCAATCGCTCATATCCAGGTAACCAAGAAATGCACCAACTGACCCTCGCCGGCAAGGCCTACCGTTCCCGCTTGCTGGTCGGCACCGGCAAGTACAAGGATTTCGCCCAAACACGCGCCGCCATCGACGCTTCGGGGGCCGAGATCGTCACCGTCGCCGTGCGCCGCGTGAATATCGGCCAGGACGCAGGCCAGCCCAACCTGCTCGACGCCATTCCGCCGTCGCGATTCACCATCCTGCCCAATACCGCCGGCTGCTATACCGCTGACGATGCGGTGCGCACCCTGCGCCTGGCCCGCGAACTGCTCGACGGCCATCCGCTGTGCAAGCTGGAAGTGCTGGGCGACCCGACGAACCTCTTCCCGAACATGCCGGAAACCCTGAAGGCTGCCGAAACCCTGGTCAAGGACGGTTTCCAAGTCATGGTCTACTGCGCCGACGATCCCATCCAGTGCAAGATGCTGGAAGAGATCGGCTGCGTCGCCGTCATGCCGCTTGCCTCGCTGATCGGTTCCGGCATGGGCATTGTGAACCCGTGGAACCTGCGCCTGATCATCGACAACGCCAAGGTGCCGATCATCGTCGATGCCGGCGTCGGCACCGCCTCCGATGCCACCATCGCGATGGAGCTCGGCTGCGACGGCGTGCTGATGAACACCGCCATCGCCCACGCCAAGGATCCGGTACTCATGGCCAGCGCCATGAAGA
>CALJZP010000032.1 GCA_937983545.1 uncultured Azonexus sp. | reverse complement strand
TTCGAGCGGCAGCGATGCGGTGTGGATCCTGTATATCTAGAACTGCCTGAAATTGGGTAGCTGCCAACGAGAGCCGGTCGCGTAGCGGACCGAGCATTTCCTGGTACAAGCGTTCCGACCGGGCTAGAAGGGCCGTGTTGCGCAGGTCGTCGCGGGGGTGGAGTTTGAGCTTTGAAAGCTTGCTCAAGCATTGCTCAATCTCTTCAGGAGAAAGTGCTCCGGGGTTTTTCTCGATGACGATGCGGCATTTTTGCTCAGTCTCCATGACGGTGGCCTCTACTTCGAGAACACCGTTTACATCGTAGGTAAAACGCACGTTGGCACCCGCTTGCCCAGCAGGCCGAGGAGGCATGGCAACTTCGAATTCGCCAAGAAAGATATTGTCTTTGACCCGCCTTGCCTCGCCCTGAAAAATACGAATGGCAAGCTTTGCCTGCTTGTCCGCGACGGTCACGATATCCTGACTACGGCTGACCGGGACGATTGTGTTGCGTTCAAGTATTGGCTGAAAGAATCCCGGGATGGAAGTGTTGGGGGTGGGTTGCTGTGACACTTCGATGCCCATGGTGTAGGGGCATACGTCGGTCATCACCATTTCTTCCAGTGTTTGGTCTCCCATTTTTAAGCCGGCGAGAACTGCGGTTCCGAGGGCAACGACCTCGTCCGGATTGATTTGGTACGCCGGGAAACGCCCGAACATGCGTGCTACAAGTTTGCGGACGATAGGCATTCTGCTGGCGCCACCCGCGAGCAAAATCTGCGATAGAGAGTTAGCGCGGATACGGGCATCGCGCAACGCCCGTTCGATCGGTTGCCGAATGCGTTCGAGTAGCGGGTATGCCAACGCGGAGAATTGTGACTCGTCCAGGGAGTAGCTCAGGTCTTTCCCTCGCAGACGCAGCTTGCACGTTGCGCTTTCTTGCGTGGAAAGCTGATGGATGAGTTTTTCCAAACTCCGGCGCACGCCTTGCATTTCTTCCAGAGAGAGCGTGTCGCTAGTAAGGCCGGCAGGGTTTCCGACGGTGGCAAAAAAATCTTGGGTGATAAGCCCAAGAAAGTCTTCTCCACCGAGAAAATTGTCTCCGGCGCTGGCGCGGACCTCCATTACGCCTTCGAACAACTCGAGAATGGAGACGTCGAAGGTGCCTCCGCCCAGATCGAAAATCAACAATTGATTTTCACTGCCGTGCTGCCTGACCCCGTAAGCCAGTGCAGCGGCGGTTGGTTCATTGATCAGTCTGTCGACTGCAAGGCCGGCCAACTGTCCTGCAGCTTGTGTCGCCTTACGCTGTGTGTCGTTGAAATAGGCTGGTACAGAAATGATGGCTTTGCTGACTGGGTGACCAAGAAAAGCTTCTGCATCGGCCTTGAGTGAACGCAAAATGAAAGCACTGATTTCTTCGGGACGAAATTGTTGATTTCCCAGGTGAATGGCATGTGCGGTGCCCATGTACCGTTTGACGTGTGCCGTGGTGAGGCGGGGGTGGGTGTGCAAGCGCTCGCGTGCCGCTTTGCCGACGAGGATCTCGCCGTTGTCGGAGAGACCGACGCATGATGGAGTTAGAGTTTCTCCAAGTGCGTTCGGGATAATTCGCGAAGTTCCGTCCTGCCAGACCGCAACCAAACTATTGGTAGTGCCGAGATCGATACCGATAATCATTGTCAGCGTGCCTTTGTCGTGATCGCACAGTATTTTTTGTGACTTCTTAAACTGTTATTTTCAAGGCCAGGCGCGGGCGCCCCAGATCATCCGCTTGGCGACGAAATGGCGGGCCGGTGGGCAGAGGTCCAGCGCCAGCAGGCCGAGGCCGCGCGCCAGCTTGAGCGGGGCGATGTCGTTGGAAAAGGCCTTGACGATCTTGTCGGTGAAGAAGGCGCCGCCGTGGCGGTCGAGGCGGCGGCTGGCAGCGTAATCGGTTAGCGTTGCCGGTGTCGGTCCGTTCCTGAGCAACAGTTCGGCCAATTGCCAGGCGTCGCGCAGGCCGAGGTTGAAGCCCTGGCCGGAAACCGGGTGCAGGGTTTGTGCCGTGTTGCCGATCCATACCTCGCAGCCCTTCACCAGCGTGTCGCGCAGGCGCAGGGCGAGCGGGAAGCGGCTGCGCTTGCCTGGCTTGGAGAAGGTCATGCGACGGCCGAACTGGGCTGTCAGTGCAGCAACGAAGCCCTCGTCGTCGAGCGTCATCACGGCATCGGCCTTGGCCGGCGGCAGCGTGAAGACGATGGAGAATTCGTCACCGAGCGGCAACAAGGCGAGCGGGCCGTCCGGCGTGAAGCGCTCCCAGGCGCGTTTGCCGTGCCCCGGCGTCGGGGTGACTTCGCAGATCACGGCATGCTGGCCATAGTCGCTGACCGAGACGGCCGGGTCGTCGCCCGGCGTGCCTTCGGCATGAACCAGCAGCTTGCAGCGGAGGATGCGCAGCTGACCGCCATGCCTCAGGGACACGGTGGCGCCGTCGGCATCGGGTGCGATATTCAGGATTTCCGCTTCGGCCAGGAGGCCGCCGGCTGGCAGATTGCCGGCGAGCGCCGTGGCGAGGTCGCGGTAGCGGACGACGTAGCCGAGTGCCGGCAATCGATAGTCGGAGCGATCGATCAGGGTGCGGCCGAAACCGTCCTTTTGCGAGATATGGATGGTTTCGATCGGTGTCGCGGCGCGGGTCGGCCAACTATTGATCTGTTCGAGCAACTCGCGCGCACCGTGCGACAGGGCCAGGGCACGCGGATCGGCTTGCAGCGCGGCGGGCGGCCGGCGGTCGAGTAACAGCGATGTCTGGCCGCCGGCGGCGAGCGCCAGATGCAGCGTCATGCCGACCGGGCCGGCGCCGACGATCAGGATGTCGACGTTCTCGACGGCGGATTCAGTCACGGCGCATGACCTCCTCGATCTCGGCGATGGTCTTGGGTGCCGAGGTGTAGATGTCGCAGCCGCGAGGGTCGCCAACCTCGGTGACGCGCACGTCGTCCTCGATGCGGATGCCGATACCGGCCAGCGCCGGGGGAATGTCGTCGGCCGGGCGAATGTAGAGGCCGGGTTCGACGGTGACGGTCATGCCCGGTTGCAGCACCGTCCATTGATCCCCTGTCTTGTATTCGCCGGCATCGTGCACGTCCAGCCCGAGCCAGTGGCCGGTGCGGTGCATGTAGAAACGGCGGAAATCGCCCTTTTCGATCAGGTTGTCGAGATCGCCCTTGAGCAGCTTGAGGTCGATCAGGCCTTGCGTCAGCACGCGCACGGCGGCGTCATGGGCTTCCATGAAGTGGCGGCCGGGGGCGGTGGCAGCGAAAGCGGCGTCCTGCGCCGCGAGGACGATCTGGTACACGTCCTTCTGCGCGGCGTTGAACCGGCCATTGACCGGGAAGGTGCGGGTGATGTCGGCGGCGTAGCCCTCGACTTCGCAGCCAGCGTCGATCAGGACCAGCGTATGGTCGTTGAGCAGCTTGTTGTTTTCGACGTAGTGCAATACGCAGGCATTGGCGCCGCCGGCAACGATGGGCGTGTAGGCATGGGCGTCGGCGCCGCGCTTGCGGAATTCGTAGGTCAGCTCGGCTTCGAGTTCGTATTCGGCCATGCCGGGGCGGCAGGCGCGCATGGCGCGGGCATGGCCGGCGCTGGCGATGTCGGCGGCGCGCTGCTGGATGGCGGCTTCGGCACCGTCCTTGACCAGGCGCATGGTGTCGAGCTCGGCGCGCAGGTCGTGGATGGCGCGCGGCGCCCGCTTGCCGGCACGGCTCTGGGCGCGCACGGCATTGAGCGCCTTGGCGATGCGGGCGTCCCAGTCGGCATCGTGGCCGATGGCGTGCCACAGCGTGTCGCGGTCGACCAGCAGTTCCGGAAGTCTTTTGTCGAATTGCTCGATGGGGTAGGCAGCGTCGAAGCCGAAAGCCACCTTGGCGGCCTTGGGGCCGTAGCGGTAGCCATCCCAGATTTCTCGCTCTTCGTGCTTCTCGCGGCAGAACAGGATGGACTTCGCTTTGGTGCGACCGTTGCCGCCAATCAGCACGACGACGGCTTCCGGCTCCGGAAAGCCGGTCAGGTACCAGAAGTAGCTGTCGAAACGGTAGGGATGGTGCGCGTCGCGGTTGCGGATGACCTCGGGCGCGGTAGGCACGATGGCCACGCCATCGCCGATGGCTTTCAACAGGCGTTTGCGACGGGCGAGAAAGTGGGCGTGGGTCATGCGTTCCTCAATTCGGCATCCAGTTCCGCAAGGCGTTGCGGTGTACCCACGTCGACCCAGCGGCCTGCGTGGCGTTCCCCGGTCAGTGTGCCGGCAGCGATGGCGGCGTCGAGCAGCGGGCGCAGTTTCATGATCGTGCCGGGGCGGACGTCGGCGAAAAAGGATGGCGAAAAGATACCTATCCCGGCGTAGGTAAGCGTTTGCTCGCCATGGGCGTAGATAACACGCCGGCCGTTCAGGCTGAAATCGCCGCCGGCGTGATGAGCCGGGTTGGCGACCATGACGAGATGGGCGTTTGCCGAGGTGAATTGCCGGGCTTTATTGAAATCCCAGTCGCAATAGATGTCACCATTGACCACGAGGAAAGAGGTTTCGCCGAGCAGCGGCAGGGCGGTGGCGATGCCGCCGGCGGTTTCCAGTGCGCCCGGGGGCTCTGGCGAGTAGCGGAGGGTAAGTCCCCACTTCGATCCGTCACCCAGCGCCTGCTCGATTTGCTGGCCGAGGTGGGCGTGGTTGATGACAATGTCGCGGAAGCCGGCAGCGGCCAGTCGTTCCAGGTGCCAGACGATCAGCGGCTTGCCGCCGGCGACCAGCAGCGGCTTGGGCGTGTGGTCGGTGAGCGGCCGCATGCGTTCGCCGCGGCCGGCGGCGAGGATCATGGCTTTCATTTACTTGTAGCGGTAACCGATCTGCTCGGTGTTGCCTTCCAGCCGGTCGAGCAGGTTTTGCAGGGGCTTGAGCTGCAGATAGCGGCTGGCTGTCTTGCGGGCGTAGTTGATGAAGCGAGGCAGGTCCTCGCTGTATTTTTCCTTGCCGTCGCGGTATTTCAGGCGGCAGAAGATGCCAAGTACCTTGAGGTGGCGCTGCAGGCCCATCAGTTCGTATTCGCGCCAGAAGGCGCCGAAGTCCTCGCGCACCGGCAAGCCGGCGGCGCGGGCCTTTTCCCAGTAACGGACGACCCAGTCGATTTCCTGTTCCTCGTCCCAGGAGATGAAGGCATCGCGGAACAGCGAGACCACGTCGTAGGTGATCGGCCCCATGACGGCGTCCTGGAAGTCGATGATGCCCGGAGTCAGGCGCTCGGCGCTTTCGACGACCATCAGGTTGCGCGGCATGAAGTCGCGGTGCACGAATACCTTGGGCTGACCGAGCGCCGAGTTGATCAGGAACTTGAAGGTGCGATCGAGCATGATGCGGTCCTCGTCGGCCAGTTCGATGCCGAGGTGGCGGCCGATGAACCATTCCGGGAAGAGCTCGAGTTCGCGGCGCAGCAGCGTGCCGTCGTAGGGGGGGAGGGTGGCGGCGGTCGTGGATAGCTGCCACTTGATCAGCACGTCAAGGACCGGGCGGATCAGCAGGTCGGCCATGCTCAGATCGGCGTTCAGGGCATCGAGATAGCCGATGCGGCCAAGGTCGGTGAGGACCAGGAAGCCCTTGTCGAGATCCTTGTCGAGGATGCGCGGTGCGGCCAGGTCGGCTTTGGCGAGCAGGCCGGCGACGTGGATGAAGGGCTTGCAGTCTTCCTTTTCCGGCGGTGCGTCCATCAGGATGCGCGTGCTGCCGTCCGGCCAGGTCAGGCGGAAATAGCGGCGGAAGCTGGCATCGGCCGAGGCCGGGGTGATCTGGACGGATTGGTTGGGGAAGCGCTCGGCTACCCAGTCTGTAACAAGTTGATCGCGCGACATCGGTCGGGGGTGGGTTCGTTGTAAAATGACGCGATTTTAACACTCGGGTTCCGGTCGTTCCGGTCCTCGCCTTTCTTCGATCGCCTGAATGCCCGGTTTTTCCCGTCGTCCGCTCGCCGTTCTTGTCTGCTGCCTGTTTTCCGGCACGCAGGCCGGCTATGCGGCTATCGAGACGGAGCGTGCCTCGATTCAGGCGACAGGTTCAACCCCGGAAGAGCTCCGGCAGCCGTTGATGCTGGCGGCCAATGACGTTCCGCTGAATCTGCGCAAGGAACGCAAGTTCGATATCCTCAAGAAAAAGAAGGCGCCGGCCGAGAAGGCGCAGGAACCCAAGGCGCCGGTAGCGGAAGCGCCGGCGGTGCTGAAGCAGGACGATAGCTATCCGCTGTTCATCATCGCCGATCAGATCGAGGGGCAGTCCGACGAGGTCACTGAGGCCGAGGGTGACGTCGAACTGCGCAAGGTGGGCAGCTTGCTCTACGCCGATCGCGTTACCTACCGGCCGCTTGAGGACGAAGTCGACGCCACGGGGTCTGTCCGTCTGCTGCAGGATGGCTCGGAGATCAGCGGCCCGCATTTGCGCATGCGACTGTCAGACCGGATCGGCTCGGCCGAGCAAGTTACCTACCGCATCGTGCGCGACATGCCAAGTCGTTACTATGCTCCGCAGCAGACGGTGGTTACGGTGGCGAGCAGCAATGCCAATACTTCCGGCGCGCCGATGATGCTCAATGTTGCCAGCAGCTACGGGCTGCCGACGCAATTGCCGCCGCCGCGACAGTCCGAAGCCAACGGCTACGCCGAACGGATCGATTTCGAGGGCGAGAACCAGATGTCGCTCTTCACCAATACCTATTCGACATGCAAGCCGGGAAGCGCCGACTGGTATTTGAAGACATCCGAAACGCATCTCGATTACGACGAAGGCAAGGGAACGGCCAAGGATGCCACGCTGTGGTTCCACGGGGCGCCCATCCTCTATACGCCGCTGGCCAGTTTTCCACTGAACAACCAGCGGCGCTCGGGTATCCTGCATCCGCATTTCTCGACGTCCACCCGTAGCGGCCTCGATCTGACGGTTCCGTACTACCTCAACCTGGCGCCGAACTACGACCTGACGCTGATACCGCGCTACCTGTCGAAGCGCGGCGTGCAACTCGGGGCCGATGCGCGCTATCTGGGGAATTTCTACGAAGGCCAGGCGCGTTTCGAATACATGCCGAACGATGACATGCTGAATCGCAGTCGCTATGCCTACCGTTTCGATCATCGGCATTACCTAGGCGGAGGCCTGTCGGCTGCCGTTACCTGGAACGGTGTTTCCGACGATTACTACTGGCAGGATTTGACGTCGCGCCTTTTGCAGACATCGCAGACGCAATTACCTCGTCAGATACTGCTTGGATATACACCTGCCCCGTGGCTGCAGACCAGTATGCAGGTTCTGCGCTACCAGACCCTGCAGATCGATCCGACCAACCCGATTGCCCGTCCCTACTTCCTCGAGCCGCAGCTTAACCTGCTGGCTTACAAGCCGAACGTGTTCAAGACGGATTTTGCCGCGATCGGCCAGTATTCGCGCTTCACCCACGTCGATGCGGCAAAGGTCCAGGGCGACCGGATGGTGTTCTATCCGCAGCTTTCCATGCCAATCGTGCATCCGGCCTTCCAGATCACACCCAAGCTCGGTCTGCATCTGACCAAGTATTCGCTGGACGAACAGGCGACTGGGCTGCCTAATACCTTCAGTCGTGCGCTGCCGACCTTCTCGCTCGATTCGACGGTGGTTTTCGAGCGCGAGGGTGACTGGTTCGGCAAGAGCTACATCCAGACCCTGGAGCCGAGGCTCTACTACGTCAATATTCCGTACAAGGATCAGAGCAAGATTCCGCTGTTCGATTCCGGCCTGTCGGACTTCAACTTCGCCCAGATATTTTCCGAGAACCGCTACAGCGGTTACGACCGCATCAACGACGCCAATCAGTTGACCGCTGGCCTGACCACCCGCCTGCTCGACGGCGAGACCGGTGTCGAGCGCTTCAAGGCGATGGTCGGGCAACGTTATTACTTCAAGCCGCAGCGCGTCGCGCTTCCCACCGAAACGATGCGCCAGAATGACTTTTCCAACATCGTCGCGGCGTTCAACGGTCTGGTCGCGCCCAAGACCTACGCCGATCTGGCGACAGAGTACAACTATCGCGAAAACGTCATCGAGCGTTTCTCGGCCGGCGCGCGCTTCCAGCCGGAATACGGCAAGGTGCTGTCGGCCAGTTATCGTTATACCCGCGATGCGCTGACCGGCAACTCCACGGTCGACCAGATCGATGTCGCCGGACAATGGCCTGTTTCGGCCAAGTGGTATGCCGTCGGTCGCTACAACTACTCGCTGCGCGACAGCCGGGCGCTCGAGGCCATCGCCGGCATCGAGTACAACGCCAGCTGCTGGTCGGTTCGTCTGGTGGCGCAGCGCCTTGGGGCCATTTCCGGCAGACCCAACGACACACTCTTCCTGCAACTCGAGCTCAACGACTTCGGCAGTATCGGTTCCAATCCGATCGGCATGCTCCGGCGCAGCATCCCGGGTTATGGCAAGATCAACGAACTGCCCACCAATAGCAGCCTGCTTACCCCCTAGTGAATTCCATGACCAAATTTGTCCGTACCCTCGTTTTACTGATGGCTTGTCTGGGCGGCCTGTTGTCCCAGGTGCCGTTCGCGGTCGCGCAGGAACCGGTCGAGGCCGACCGCATCGTCGCTGTCGTCGGTTCCGATGTGATTACCTACGTCGAGTTACGCAATCGTCTCGCGGCGGCGCTCAAGCAACTGGAAAAACAGGGAACTCCCCTGCCGCCGCAGGATATTCTGGAACGCCAGATGCTCGAGCGCCTGATCATGGATCGTGCGCAGTTGCAGTACGCCAAGGATTCCGGCATGCGGGTCGACGATATCCAGCTCGACCAGGCCATCGGCCGCATCGCGGCAGGAAACCGGATGTCCGTTCCGGAATTCCGTGCAGCGCTGGAAAAGGATGGCGTCCAGTACGCCAGCTTCCGGGAAGATATCCGTAACGAAATGATCTCCGTTCGCCTGCGCGAACGGGAGGTCGATAGCAAGCTGGTCATCTCCGACGGCGAAATCGACAATTACCTCGCCAATCAGGCGGCCTCCGGCAGCAATGAGGAATACCAGCTGGCCCACATCCTGTTGCGCGCACCGGAATCGGCGAGTCCGGAACAATTGCAGAAGCTGCGCCTGCGTGGCGAGCAGGCGCTCAAGCGGGCGCGGGCCGGCGAAAACTTCGCCGAACTGACGGCCGCCTTTTCCGATGCGCCGGATGCCTTGCAGGGCGGCGACCTCGGCTGGCGCCCGCTGAGCCGGTTGCCCAGCCTGT
>CALJZP010000031.1 GCA_937983545.1 uncultured Azonexus sp. | reverse complement strand
GTTGGGCGGCGCAGCTGTCCTATTTCGATTCGCCGGAGGTCGGCTATTCGAAAGCCGAGGCCAACCTGCAGGGGGCCTTCGCACTGGGCGGCACCGTCTTCAATGCCCGTTTCCGCTATACCGGATCGCCGCGCGGTGTGCTGCCGTTCTATGACGCCGGCTACCTGGGCGGGTTCCTGAACTTGACCGCCTTCGCGCCCAATCAGGTGGTCGGTGACGACATCCGCTACCTTGGCCTGCGTACCGAGCGGATCATCGGCCACCTGCCGCTCGGCCTGAGCGGCGACATGCGTCTGGGGTTCGCCCTCGAAGCGGCGAAGGTCGGGGTGCGCTACAGCGAAACCAAAGGCGACGGCCTGATCGATTCGGCCGCCATCTATCTGGGCGGGCAGACTCCGTTCGGTCCGGCCTATGTCGGTTTCGGCTACTCGACGAGCGGCGTATCCAACCTGTTCCTCTTCGTCGGAACGCCTTGAACCGCCTGAGGGTGGCATACTGGGCAACCACAATCCGGGAGAGAGAGCATGAAAGCACGTTTCCTGTCGCTAGCGATGGCGGCACTGTTGTGTTCCGGCTTGGCTCTGGCCAAGGTGAACGTCAATACCGCGACGCTCGAAGAATTGGACACGCTGTACGGCATCGGCGAAACCCGTGCCCAGGCAATCATCGATTACCGGCAACAGAACGCCCCGTTCAAGTCGCTGCGCGACCTGAAGAAGGTGCCGGGCCTGCATGAGAACGTCGTTGATGGCCTGAAAGGCAAGGTTTCGTTTTCCGGGCCGACCAAAATAGACGCAGCCGACGGCGCCGCTACGAAGGCGGGCGACAAGAAAAATGCTCCGGGAAAATCCGCCAGGACGGAGGGAGCCTCCGCTCCGGTCCCGCCGCCGAGCGCGCCGGCCCCAAGCCGCCATGACACGGCGCCGGCCGGCCCCGCCAAACCCGCCCAGCCGGGCAAGGCTAGCGCGGCCGCTTCGAGTGCCGCGGAAAAGCCCGAGACCCCCGCTTCTCCCGCCCGGCCTGCCGGCCCGGCCAGGCCGATGCTGGAAGGCAAACCCGCTGCCCCGCTTGCCCCGGTCGCAGCCCCCTCGCCGGCGAAGCCTGCCGCCCCGGCCGTTCCGGCTGTGACGGTGAAACCCGCAGCGCCGGCCATCAAGCCGGCTGCCCCCGCTTCACTGCCGGCACCTGCCGCGCCGGCAGGGCCTGCGGGTCCGGCCAAGCCGGCCGTCCCGGCCGTGTCGCATTGATCGGGCGTTGTCCCGGGGGCGCCGATTGAACGCCAGCCTGACCCTGTGCGCCACGACGCGTCTGGCCCAGACGCTGCGCGGCGAAGTACCGGCCGACCGGCGCGTGTGGCGGACCCGGCAGGCGTTGACGCTTGCCCAGTGGCTGGCCGGGCTGGCCGAGGAAGCCGGATTGACCGGCCTCGCCGACCTGCCGACCGCACTCGACCCGTTTGCCGAGCGCCTGCTCTGGGAGAAAGTGATCGCCGGCTCGCTGACCGAAGCGGCGCCCCTGTTCGATATTCAGGGCATGGCGGCCTCCGCCGCGGAGGCGCAGGCGCTGTGCCGCCTCTGGAAGCTTCAGCCGGGCGGCGCCTCATTGTCCGACGAGGCACGCCTGTTCGTCGGCTGGCAGGCAGAGTTTGAGCGGCGTTGCCGGGCGGATGGCTGGATCGATACGGCCGGGCTGCACCGGCAAGTGATCGGCCTGATCGAGGGCGGCCATTTTGCCTTGCCGGAGACGGTGGTTTTCGCCGGCTTCGACCGCTTCACGCCGCTGGAGCGCGACCTGATGGCTGCGCTGAATGCGCGTGGTGTCGGGGTCGAGCAGGAGCGCACGGCCTTTTGCGATGAACCCCGGCAAGCGGTGCATGCCTGCGCCGATCTCGATGCCGAATGCGCGCTGGTCGTGGCCTGGGCGCGCCAGCGCCTGGCCGGCAACCCCGAGGCCAGGCTCGGCATCGTCGCTCCCAACCTGGCCGGCGTGCGCGACCGCCTCGAATTCCTGCTCGACGATGTCCTGCATCCGGCCCTGATCCGGCCCGATACGGCCGAGCATCCGCGATGCTTCAACTTTTCGCTGGGACGTGCGCTGGCTGACATCCCCCTGATCCGCGTTGCCCTCGATTTGCTGTCGCTCGGCGCCAGCCGGGCCAAGATCGAGCAGCGGCGGCTGTCGGTGCTGTTGCTGGCGGGCGGCTGGTCGGCGGCCGAGGCGGAGGCCGATGGCCGGGCACGGCTCGACGCCGCCGTGCGCCGCGATTTGCCGTATTTCACCACGCTGCGTGCCATTCTGGGTCTGGCCGAACGCCTGGCGGCCCATGCGCCGCCGCTTTGTCCTGAGACGATGGCGGCGCTGGCGGCCTTTGTCGAGGCAAGCGAGCGAGCGCCACGCAAACTGCCGGCCAGTCGTTGGGCCGGGGTCTTTCGCGCCGCGCTGGCCGCGGCCGGTTGGCCGGGCGATCGCCCCTTGTCCAGCCATGAGTACCAGGCGCGTCGCGCCTTCGGCGAGGTGCTCGACGGTTTCGGGCGGTTCGATGCGCTGCTGGGCCCGCTGGGTTTTGCCGAGGCGGTGCGCCGTCTCTCCCAGGTGTGCCGGCAGCGTCTGTTCCAGCCGGAAACGCGGGGCCAGCCGGCGATTCAGGTGCTCGGGGTGCTGGAGAGCGCCGGCCTGTCCTTCGATGCGCTGTGGGTGATGGGACTGAACGACGACCAGTGGCCGCCGTCGCCGCGCCCCAATCCGCTGCTGCCGGCGGCCTTGCTGCGTGCGGCGGGGGCCAGCCACGCCAGCGCCGAGGTCGAGCTCGACTTTGCCCGCTGCGTCCATGCGCGGCTGTCGCGGGCAGCGCCCGAGGTGCGCTATTCCTACGCGCTGGCCGACGGCAATCGCCTGCTGCGGCCTAGTCCCTTGCTGGCGAAGCTACCGGTTCAGCCGGTCGAGCCGGCGGGGTTGGGAACCGTGGCCAGGCAATTGGCCGCCACGGCAAGTACCGCCATCGAGCAGCTCGACGATGCCGTCGCGCCGGCCGTCACGGACGGCGAGAAGGTTTCGGGCGGCAGCTGGCTGCTGCGCGCACAGGCCATCTGCCCGGCCTGGGCTTATTACCAGTACCGCCTCGGCGGCGAGGCCATGGAGGTGCCGGTCGAGGGCCTCGATCCGGCCGCCCGCGGCACGCTGGTGCATGCGGCGCTGGAGGCTTTCTGGCGCGAGGTGCAGACCTCGGCCACGCTCGCCGCCTTGTCGGGGGAGGCGTGCCGGCAGACCATCGAGGCCGCGGTGGCCGCCGCCATTCAGACATTCGAAACGGAGCGCCGCACGACGCTGCCGGCGCGTTTTCGGGCGCTGGAAGCGGCACGTCTGCACAAGCTGCTCGATGTGTGGCTGCAGCTCGAACGGCAGCGCAGCCAGGCCTTCGCGGTCATTGCCTGCGAGCAGGCGGCCGAGGTTGAGATCGACGGCATCAAGGTCAGGATGGTCGTCGATCGCATCGACCGCCTCGACGACGGACGGCAGCTCATCATCGACTACAAGACCGGTGCAGGCATCGATACGAAAAACTGGGCCGGCCAGCGGATCACCGAACCGCAGCTGCCGATCTATGCCGCTCTGGTCAATGACGAGGTCGCGGCCGTCGTCTTCGCCAAGGTGCTGCTCGACAAGCCGGCCTTTGCCGGCGTTGCCGACGAGAAGGACATCCTGCCCGGCGTGCAGGGGGTCGGCGACGAGCGGCAGAGAATATTCGATCCAGCCGAATTTCCCGACTGGATCGCGGTCATTACCCATTGGCGGGAGCGGCTGCATGCCGTGGCCGGCGAAGTGAAGGCCGGGGTGGCCGGTGTCAGCTTTGCCGACGAACAAGGGCTGCAGTACTGTGAGGTGCTGCCGCTGTTGCGTTTGCCGGAGCGTCGCCGTTTGCTGGCGGCGGCTGCCGGCATGATGGCCGGTAGCGATACCGGCGACCCTATCCATTGAACGGGAGAAAAGCATGCGTGAACTGAAATTGCTGGGTATCTGCGGCAGCCTGCGCCGCCAATCCACCAACGCCGGCCTGCTGCGGGCGGCGATGGCCGAATTGCCGGAAGGCGTGAGCATGGAAATCGCCGATCTGTCGGCCGTGCCGCTGTTCAATGCCGATCTGACCGAAAAACCGGCCGCCGTCCAGGCGCTGCTGGCCGGCATGCAGGCAGCCGATGCGCTGGTCCTGGCCTGCCCCGAATACAACTATTCGATCGCTCCGGCGCTCAAGAACGCCCTCGACTGGGCATCGCGCGAGCCGAACAACGCCCTGCTCGCCGGCAAGGCCGTGGCCATCATGGGAGCCGGCGGCGGCATGGGAACGTCGCGGGCGCAATACCATCTGCGCCAGGTCTGCGTTTATCTCGACCTGCACCCGCTCAACAAGCCGGAAGTCTTTGCCAATGCTTTTGCCGGCGCCTTCGATGCCGACGGCAATCTGACGGATGCCAAGCTGATCCAGCAGGTTGCCGCCCAGATGCAAGCGCTGGCGACCTGGGCCAGGCGCCTCGGCGCCTGAGGGAAAGCACAAGAAAAATCAGGGAGAGTTCATGAAAATCCAGACATCCAAAACCGACGAACGCGCCACGTTGCGGCTGAGCGGTCGATTCCAGTTCGATTCGCACCGCGATTTCCGGGGTGCCTACGACCAGGTTATCGCCGATGCCGGGGTGAAGATCATCGTGCTCGATTTCGCCGATGTGGACTACCTCGACAGTTCGGCGCTCGGCATGTTGCTGCTGCTGCGGGAGAAGGCGGGTGCGGCCGGAAAGGACGTCGAGCTCGCCAATACCCGGGGCGCGGTCAGACAGGTTCTGGATGTCGCCAACTTTGCCCGTCTGTTCCGGATTTCCTGAGTCCGTGCCGATGTCCTTGAGCGACCGTCTGGCCGAGGATCGGCAGGCCCGCGAACGGGCGCTGGAGGTTGCGTCGTTCATCGTCGAGGCGCCGGCCGGCGCCGGCAAGACGGAACTGCTCACCCAGCGCTACCTGCGTCTGCTGGCCGTGGTCGACCATCCGGAAGAGGTGCTGGCGCTGACCTTCACCAACAAGGCAGCGACCGAGATGCGCGACCGCATCCTGCGCAGCCTGGAGACGGCGGCGAGCGGGGTGTTGCCCGCCGAGCCGCACAAGCAGCTGACCTTCCGCCTGGCAGGCGCGGCACTGGCGCGCGACGGCGAGCAGGGATGGGGGCTGCTCGATCATCCGGGGCGCTTGCGCATCACCACCCTCGACGCGCTGTGCGCCAGCCTGGCGCGCCAGATGCCTTACCTCAGCCGCTTCGGCAGCCAGCCGGCGGTCAGCGAGGATGCCGGGAGCCATTACGCCACGGCGGCCCGCCGCACCCTCGAGATGGTCGAGGCCGAAGGCAGCGACGCCGATGTCGTGGCCGGTGCGCTGGCCTTCATGGACAACAACGCCGGGCGTCTGGAAAGCCTGCTCATTGCGATGCTCGGCAAGCGCGACCAGTGGCTGGCGCATACGTCGCGAATCGAAAGCGGCGAGATGAAGGCCGAGGTCGAGGCCGGCTTTGCCGGGCTGATCGAACGCGATCTCAGGTCGGCCGGCGAGTTGCTGGACGGGCGGATGCAAGCGCTGCTCATGCCGCTGGCCCGTTTCGCGGCGGCCCAGGCGGCGGGCAGCTTCGATGCGCTGCTTGACTGGGCCGAACCGCTACGTGCCCGGATCGACGATCTGGCACGCTGGCAGGCATTGGCCAGCCTGCTGCTGACCGGCACGGGAACGCTGCGCAAGACGGTCAACAAGCACTGCGGCTTTCCGGCCGACAAGCCGTTCGCCGAACAGAAGAAGGCCATGCTCGAACTGCTGGCCGACCTGCGGGCGACCGCCGGCCTCGAGGAGGCCCTGGGCATGCTGGCGAGTCTGCCGCAACCGCGCCTGAGCGACGCCGAATGGGCGACGGTGGCGTGCTTTTCGCGCCTGCTGCGCCTGGTGGCCGGGCAACTGTGGCTGGCTTTTCAGGAAGCCGGCGAGGTCGACTTCATCGAAATCGCCGCCCGCGCCGGCCTGGCGCTGGGTGATGACGAGGCGCCGACCGATCTGGCGCAGGCGCTCGACTACCGTATTCGCCACCTCCTGGTCGATGAATTCCAGGACACCAGCCCGACCCAGGTCGATCTGCTGAAGCAGCTGATGCGCGGCTGGATGCCCGACGACGGGCGCACCCTGTTTGTGGTCGGCGACCCGATGCAGTCGATCTACCGTTTCCGCAAGGCCGACGTCGGCCTGTTCCTGCGTGTACGCGAGCGCGGCATCGGCGACGTTCGCCTCGAACATTTGCGCCTGTTCCGCAACAACCGCTCGTATCCGGGGATTGTCGACTGGGTCAATGCCGCATTCCCCGGCATATTTCCGGCCGAGGACTGGCCTGAGACCGGCGCCGTGCGCTATGCCGAGTCGGCCGCCACCCGGGAGGCAAGGAGCGACAGCGGCGTGGTCGTGCACCCGGTCATCGACCGGGAGGGGGGCGATAGCGCCGGCGAGGAAGCGCGGCGGGTGCTAGCGCTGATCCGCCAGGCGCGGCGGGATGCGCCGGAGCAGCGCGTCGCCGTGCTGGTGCGGGCGCGCAGCCACCTTGATGCGCTGGTTGCGGAAATCCGGCGCAGCGCTCCCGACTTGCGTTTCCAGGCCGTGGATATCGAGGGCCTGGACGGACGGCAGCACATCCAGGATCTGCTCATCCTGTTCCGCGCCCTGCATCACCGGGCCGACCGCGTGCATTGGCTGGCCTTGCTGCGGGCACCGTGGTGCGGCCTGACGCTGGCCGATCTGCATGCGCTGGCCGCCGACGACCGGCAAACAACGATCTGGCAGCTGATGCAGGACGACGGGCGCGTGCAGCGCCTCTCCGCCGATGGCCGCAGCCGTTTGGAGCATGTACGCACGGTGCTGGCCGGCGCCTTTGCCGCGCGCGACCGGCAGCACCCGCGACGCTGGCTGGAAGGCGTCTGGCTGATGCTGGGTGGTCCGCGTTGCCTGGAAGCGCCGGAAGCGCTCAACGACGTGGCGGCCTTTTTTGCGCTGGTCGACCGCCTGGCCGCCGCGCGCAGCCTCGATGCCGATACGCTGGCCGAGCATGCGGCCGATCTGTTCGCGCCGGCCGATCCGCAGGGCGATGCCGTGCAGATGATGACCATCCACAAGTCGAAGGGACTGGAGTTCGATACAGTCATCCTGCCCGGCCTGCACCGCGATACGGGAAGCAACGACAGCAGCCTGTTGCTCTGGGACCTATTCCCCGCCGCCGATGGTCGCGAGCATCTGCTGGTTGCGCCGATGCGCCAGAAAGGTGCCGGCAGCGACGAACCGACCGCCTATGATTACCTGCGCCGCGTCGAAGCCGAACGCGCGGCGCACGAAACGGAACGCCTGCTCTACGTGGCCGCCACGCGGGCGATCCGCTGCCTGCACCTGGTCGGTGTCGCCAAAGCCGACGAACGCAAGGACGACGGCCTGAAGCCGCCGGCCGCCGGCACCCTGCTCAAGCTGCTGTGGACGGGCATCGCGCAGCCGGCGTGCGTTGCGGCCCTGGCGGAGGAGGTGCCGCAGCACGCCAGTGGGGATTTCGATCCCGCGGCTTTCGTGCCGCCGCTGCTCCGTCTTCGTCAAGTCGGCATCCCGGAGGCCTTGCAGGCACCTTCTGGCGATCGGCAGGCCGCCGACAATCCGCTTGTCCTTGACGAAAGCGATGGCGCGCTGTCGCTGGAAACCTCGGTCGGGACGCTGGTCCATCGCTGCCTGGAGATCATCGCGCAGCAAGGAACG
>CALJZP010000030.1 GCA_937983545.1 uncultured Azonexus sp. | reverse complement strand
GCGGGGCGAATCGCTGTCACGGTGCAGGTGAACAGCAGCGCCATGCCGGCCAGCGGATGATTGCCATCGAGCACGACCTTGTCGTCGGCGATATCGGTCACCCGATAGATCACGAAATCGTCTTCGCCACCGTCTTCCGGGCCCCCTTCGAACTGCATGCCGACCTGGAGTTCCTTCGGAAAATCCTTGCGCGGCTCGATCTGGACCATCTCGGCATCGTATTCGCCGAACGCCTCGTCCGGTTGCAGCTTGACCTGAACCGACTCGCCGACCTTCTTGCCCTGCAGCGCTTCCTCAATCTTCGGGAAGATGTCGTCGTAGCCACCATGCAGGTAAACCAGCGGCTCGCGGCCTTCATCAACCACCTCGCCATCCGGATCCTTGACGTGGTAATCGAGTGTAATAACGGTGTTCTTGGCAACCTGCATGTTCATTCTGTGGCTTTCCTAGTATTGATGGATATTCTCGGCAATTCGCCAGTCTTGCAACCTGCTCCTGCCAAGCATTGAATCTGTGCTAATGGGGCATTTTAACATTGCCCCCGAAAAGCTCAGGCGTTGAGCTCCTTGACCAGACGTAGAACATCCAGGGCATGTCCCTTGTAATTGACGTTGTACAGCGCGTGCCGAATGGTTCCGGCGCGGTCAATCACGAAGGTGGAGCGGCAAACGCCGAATTTCTTCTGGCCATCGACTTCCTTGGCCTGCCATACGCCATACTGCTTGCAGACGACGCCTTCGGTATCCGACAACAACTCAATTCCGATACCTTCCTTGTCGCGGAACTCCGCATGCTTCAGGCAATCGTCCCGACTAATGCCGAGCAGAACGCAATCATGACGAAGAAAGTCGTCTTCATGATCTGAAAAATCCGTGACTTCCTTTGTGCAACAAGGCGTTCCATCCTTGGGATAGAAGAAAATAACGATGTGCTTGCCTTGATACCGAGCCAGGTCAATCGTCTCCATGTCGGCATCCGGCAGTGAAAACACAGGAGCTTGTTCACCAACCTTGAGCACCATTTTGTTCTCCTCGGGGGGATGGCTGAGAACGATTCTAGCGGAGGCAAATACCGGTGGCTACCGCGCCTGGCGGGATTTCGAGAATTATTTCCCGGAAACTTTTTCCGGAATCTGGACGAAGGTTTCGTCCTGCTTGATCATGCCCAGTTCGAAACGGGCACGCTCCTCGATGGCGTCATAACCTTGTTTCAGGTCACGGACTTCGGCATCGAGACCCGCATTCCGGATTTCCAGTTTGCGGGTGACTTCCTTTTGCTGCTGCAACTGACGGTCGTATTCCCACACCTTCAGCCAGCCCCCCTTACCCACCCATAGGGGGTACTGGAGCAGGCCGATGGCTGCGAGCAGGCCGACCGTCAGCCAACGCATGCGTGATTAACGCAGGTTGTAGAAGGTTTCGCGGCCCGGGTAGGAAGCGGTATCGCCCAGGTCTTCCTCGATGCGGATCAGCTGGTTGTACTTGGCGATACGATCCGAACGCGACAGCGAACCAGTCTTGATCTGACCAGCGTTCAGGCCGACGGCGATGTCGGCGATGGTGCTATCTTCGGTTTCACCGGAGCGATGCGAGATCACGGCGGTGTAGCCGGCGCGCTTGGCCATTTCGACGGCAGCGAAGGTTTCGGACAGCGTGCCGATCTGGTTGATCTTGATCAGGATCGAATTGCCGATGCCCTTCTTGATGCCTTCCTTGAAGATCTTGGTGTTGGTGACGAAGACATCGTCGCCGACGATCTGCACCTTGTTGCCGAGGCGGTCGGTCAGCAGCTTCCAGCCATCCCAGTCGGCTTCGGACATGCCGTCTTCGATGGAAACGATCGGGAACTGGTCGGCCAGGTTGGCAAGGTAATCGACGAACTGGGCGGAAGTCAGCTCCAGGCCTTCGCCGGCCAGCTTGTACTTGCCGTCCTTGTAGAACTCGGAAGCGGCGCAGTCGAGCGCCAGCAGCACGTCTTGGCCCGGCACGTAGCCAGCCATTTCGATGGCTTCCATGATGATCTGCAGGGCTTCGGCGTGGCTGCCCAGGTTCGGGGCGAAACCGCCTTCGTCGCCAACGGCGGTCGAGTGGCCCTTCTTGTTCAGCAGCTTCTTCAATGCATGGAAGATTTCAGCGCCGCAACGGATGGCTTCGCGAATGTTGGCGGCACCGACCGGCATGACCATGAATTCCTGGATATCCAGGCTGTTGTTGGCGTGCTCGCCACCGTTGATGATGTTCATCATCGGCACCGGCATCTGCATCGGGCTCATGCCACCGAAGTAGCGGTACAGCGGCAGGCCGGATTCTTCGGCAGCGGCCTTGGCAACGGCCATGGAGACAGCCAGGATGGCATTGGCGCCGAGACGCGACTTGTTGTCGGTGCCGTCGAGGTCGATCATGGTCTGATCAATGAAAGCCTGTTCCTGAGCATCGAGGCCGATGATGGCTTCCGAGATCTCGGTGTTGATGTTCTCGACAGCCTGCATCACGCCCTTGCCGAGGTAACGACCGGCATCGCCGTCACGCAGTTCGATGGCTTCGCGGGTGCCGGTGGAGGCACCGGACGGAACAGCCGCACGGCCCATGACGCCTGATTCGAGCAGAACGTCGGCTTCGACAGTGGGATTGCCGCGGGAATCCAGAATCTCGCGGGCAACAACATCAACGATAGAACTCATATTTCTTCCTTATTTTCAGAAGGTTGAAAGAACAAATTAAACTTGATTATCAACACCGGAAATGACCAGCATGTTCATTTCGGCAATATGTTCGCGGACCTTGCGGGCCGCCTGATACTCGGCCGAATCGTAGAAGCGCTTGGCCTGCGCTACCGACTCGAACTCAACAACGATCATCCGCTCGGGCGGCGACCACTTTCCTTCGAGAATCTCGGAAGCGCCTCCACGGACCAAGAAACGACCGCCGTACTGTTCGACGGCGGCGGTAGACAACTGGCGATATCGGGCAATGGCGTCGGCGTCATGCACCTTCACCTCTGCCACGACATAGCCCTTGGCCGACATTACTTCAGTTCCTCGAATCCAGCGGATTTCACCGCCTTATCCAGTGCAACCAATGTCGCGAGCAAACTTTCCATGCGATCCAGCGGCCAGCTGTTCGGACCATCCGACCAGGCTTTCTCGGGACAAGGATGGGTTTCCATGAACAACCCGGAAATCCCGACTGCAACGGCGGCGCGAGCCAGCACCGGAACGAATTCGCGCTGCCCACCGGAAGAGGTACCCTGCCCGCCCGGCAACTGGACGCTGTGGGTAGCATCGAACACCACCGGACAAGCGGTTTCACGCATGATCGCCAGCGAGCGCATGTCGGACACGAGGTTGTTGTAGCCGAACGACGCACCGCGCTCGCAGACCAGGATGTTGTCGGCACCGTTATTCACTTCGCGCGCCTTGGCAACGACGTTCTTCATGTCGCCCGGCGCCAGGAACTGGCCCTTCTTGATATTCACCGGCTTGCCGCAGGAGGCCACGGCATGGATGAAATCGGTCTGCCGGCACAGGAAGGCCGGGGTCTGCAGAACATCGACGACAGCCGCCACGGGGGCGATCTGGTCGATATCATGGACGTCGGTCAGCACCGGTACGCCGATCTGGCGCTGCACTTCGGAAAAGATGCGCAGGCCTTCGTCGAGGCCCAGACCGCGCACCGAGGTGCCGGAACTGCGATTGGCCTTGTCGTAGGAAGCCTTGAAGATGTAGTTGATACCCAACCGGGCGCAAACTTCCTTCATATACCCGGCCACATCCAGGCAAAGCTGCTCGGATTCAGCGGTACAAGGCCCGGCAATCAGGAAAAAAGGCTGGTCAAGACCAGCCTCGAAACCACAAAGTTTCATTATTTCTTGCCCTGTTTATTGGCCAGCGCTGCCCTGACGTAGGACGTAAACAGCGGGTGACCCTGACGCGGGTTGGAGGTGAATTCCGGGTGGAACTGGCAGGCAACGAACCACGGATGGATTTCGGCCGGCAATTCAACCATTTCACACAGATCGGTGCCCGGCGCACGGCCGGCAACGATCAGGCCTTTTTCTTCCAGTTGGGCGAGCAGCGTGTTGTTCACCTCGTAGCGGTGACGATGACGCTCGGTGATTTCGGCGGCGCCGTAAATCTCGCGTGCCTTGCTACCCTCCTTCAACTTGCAGACCTGCGCACCCAGGCGCATGGTTCCGCCAAGATCCGAGTCCTCACCGCGCTTTTCCACCTTGCCGGAAGCGTCCAGCCATTCGGTAATCAGGCCGATGACCGGGTAAGGCGTATCGGCAACGAATTCCGTTGAATGGGCATCTTTCAGACCGGCCACATTACGGGCAAATTCAACGACGGCCATCTGCATGCCGAGACAGATACCCAGATACGGCACCTTGTTTTCGCGAGCGTAACGAATCGCCTCAATCTTGCCTTCCGTGCCACGACGGCCGAAACCGCCCGGAACGAGAATGGCATCGAGATCTTCAAGAACGCCGGTACCGTTCTTTTCGATTTCTTCCGAATCGAGATAGACGATATCGACCTGGCTGCGGGTATGGATGCCGGCGTGCTTGATCGCTTCGATCAACGACTTGTACGACTCGGTCAGATCGACGTACTTGCCGACGAAGGCGATCTTCACCTGATGCAGCGGGTGCTCGAGGGCGACGATCAGGTTTTCCCAGACGGTCAGATCAGCCGCCTTGGCCAGGATGTTCAGCTTGTGGCAGACGATCTCGTCAAGCATCTGTTCATGCAGCATGCCCGGAATCTTGTAGATCGAATCGGCATCCAGGCACTCGATGACGGCTTCCGGCATCACGTTGCAGAACAAGGCGATCTTGCGGCGTTCCTCGACCGGGATGGAACGGTCGGCACGGCAGAGCAGGATGTCCGGCTGGATACCGATTTCGCGCAACTCCTTGACGGAGTGCTGGGTCGGCTTGGTCTTCAATTCACCAGCGGTCGGAATGTAGGGCAACAACGTCAGGTGCATGTAGCAGACGTTGTTGCGGCCTTCCTCGATGCCCATCTGGCGGATGGCTTCGAGGAACGGCAGGGATTCGATGTCACCCACCGTACCACCGACTTCGACGATGGCCACATCGGCGCCTTCGGCACCGGCCTTGACCTTGCCCTTGATCTCGTCGGTAATGTGCGGGATGACTTGAACGGTCTTGCCGAGGTACTCGCCGCGACGCTCTTTCTTGAGCACGGTGTCGTAGACCTGGCCGGTCGTGAAGTTGTTGCGCTTGGTCATCTTGGCGCTGGTGAAGCGCTCGTAGTGGCCAAGGTCAAGATCGGTCTCGGCGCCATCCTCGGTGACGAAAACCTCTCCGTGCTGGAAAGGACTCATCGTGCCGGGGTCGACGTTGATGTAGGGGTCGAGCTTGAGATGGGTAACTTTGATGCCGCGGGATTCCAGAATGGCCCCGAGCGACGCGGCGGCGATGCCTTTGCCCAGAGAGGACACGACACCACCCGTAACGAAAACAAATTTGGTCATGGAAAGACAGGCTGCGGGAAAGCAGAATGATAGCCGATAAGCTCGAAAATCCCCAAGCGCGTCGACTTTTCTTGGCATTCAAATCGAATAGATACCGAGCGACAGCGTCCCCTTTCCGTTTGTTAGAATCCGCCCTGAATCAACCTCCAGAAGCCAACTTGAAGCACGTTCTCGTCGTCAATTACTCGCAAACCGGACAGCTTTCCGACATCACCGCGCAAGTGATCGGTCCGCTGCGCGAAGCCGGCCATCGCGTGCATCTGGAAACCCTGATTCCGGCCACGCCCTACCCCTTCCCATGGCCCATCGTCGACTTTGTCGACGCCATGCCCGAATGCGTGCAACTCGACGCACCGCCGCTCAAACCGTTGAGCGTTGCTGCCGACACCGACTTCGATCTGGTCATCTTGTGCTATCAGGTGTGGTTCCTGTCCCCCGCGCTGCCGATGACAGCCTTCCTGCACAGCGAGGCCGGCAGGCGCCTGATCTGTGGCAAACCGGTCGTCACTCTGGTCGCCTGCCGCAACATGTGGCTATCGGCGCAGGAAACCATGCAGAAGCTGATCGCCGAAGCCGGCGGCAACTTGTGCGACCACATTGCCCTGACCGACCGCGGACATCCACTGGCCACTTTCATCACGACGCCGCGCTGGGTACTGACCGGCAAGCGCGACCGCTTTCTCGGCATGCCGCCCGCCGGTATCGCCCCGGCCGAAATCCGGCGCGCCAGCCGTTTTGGCCGCGCCCTGGCCGATGCGCTGGACCGGAATGCCGAAAAATCCGGCCAACCCATGCTTGCCGGCTTGCGCGCCGTCACCGTCAATCCCCGCCTGGCGCTCAGCGAACGCGCCGGCCGCCGCGCCTTCGGCGTCTGGTCACGGTTGATCCGCGCCTTCGGGCAACGCGGCAGTTGGCAGCGGCGCCCCATCCTGCTGGTATTTTCCATTTATCTGATTGTGATGGTTTTGACGGTCGTTCCCACCAGCCTATTGTTACAATGGTTGCTTTCCCCGCTGCTGAAATCGCGCCTGGAGGGGCTGCGCGCTCAGCTGGAACTACCGAGCGGGTCCGAGGAATTCAATCTAGAAAAATATGACGAGTCGCGGTAGTGCCTATATCACCGGCACATCTTCCTTTTTGCCCAACGCGCCGGTAGGCAACGACGAGATCGAACAGGTGCTTGGCGTGATCGCCGGCAAGCCGTCGCGCGCCCGGCGCGTCGTGCTGCGCAACAACGGCATCCGCAGCCGGCACTACGCCATCGACCCGGCCACCGGCACCTTCACCCACTCGAACGCGGCGCTCGCGGCCGAGGCCATTCGTCGCCTGGACGCCGGCGCGCCGGATGTGCTGGCCTGCGGCACCTCCTGCCCCGACCAGCTGATGCCCAGCCATGCCGTGATGGTGCACGGCGAGTTGCGTATTCCGCCTTGCGAGGTGGTGTCGACGGCCGGCATCTGCGCGGCTGGAATCAGCGCCCTGAAATATGCGGCGATGGCGGTCATGGCAGGGCTGGCCAGCAAAGCGGTGGCCAGCGGATCGGAACGCGCCTCTGGCGGCCTGCTCGCCCGCCACTACGAACCGGAATCGACGCATCGGGTGGCCGAGCTGGAAGACAACCCGGAGATCGCCTTCGAGAAGGACTTCCTGCGCTGGATGCTGTCCGACGGTGCCGGTGCCTTCCTGGTCGAGAACGCACCGCGTCGCGAGAGCCTGTCGCTGCGCATCGACTGGATCGACATCCAGTCGCAGGCCGACAGCATGCCGGTATGCATGTATGCCGGTGGCGACAAAACACCCGACGGTCGCTTCCGCGGCTGGCAGGAATTCGCCGCCAACGAATGGACCGAACAGTCCATCTTCATGGTCAAGCAGGATGTCCGTCTGCTCAACGAAGCCATCGTCGAGCAGACCTTCGGCAAGCCGCTGGCCAAGGCGCGGGCAGAACGCGGCCTGGCCGCCGAAGCGATCGACTGGTTCCTGCCGCACATGTCTTCCGAGTACTTCCGGCAGCCGCTGGCCGCCTACATGGCCGATGCCGGCTTCGCCATCGACGCGGAAAAGTGGTTCACCAACCTGCAGACCAAGGGCAATACCGGCTCGGCATCGATCTTCATCATCCTCGACGAACTCTTCCGCAGCGGTCGCCTGCGGACCGGCGACCGCCTGCTCTGCTTCGTCCCCGAGAGCGGCCGTTTCACCGGTTCGCTGATGCACCTGACGGCCGTCGACCATGCTGGATAGCGAAGTCCCCCAGGAAGGCAACAGTACCCTCGGCGGCCACCGCAAGGCGATGTACGCCCGCGGTGCCGACGGCAAGCTGCACATCGTCCAGTCGGCTGGTTGGGAAGTCGAGGAAATCGTCACCAGGCAGGCCGTCGACGACCTGCTGCGCCTGACCGAAGAGGCCCGCCAGCGCGTGCTGGCCGGCCAGACCTCGGCGCTCGAATACCACATGTACCGGGTGCGCATGGACGTGCCGCTTCTGGCGCAGGCCAGCGGCATCTGGCAATGGCGCATCCGCCGCCATTTCCGGCCGGCCATTTTCGCCAGGCTGTCGCCGGCCCTGCTGGCGACCTACGCCGATGCCATGGGACTCAGCGTCGAGCAATTGAAGAAGGTTGATTGATGGAATTCCAGCACAGCCAGGCTTCCCACTGCGAAAGCGGCGTCATGTCGGCGATGTTGCGCCACCATGGGCTGCCGCTCTCCGAACCGATGACCTTCGGGCTGTCCTCGGCGCTGTCCTTCGCCTACCTGCCGATCATCAAGATCAACGGCCTGCCGCTGGTCGCCTACCGGATGCCGCCCAAAGCCATCATCAAGGGGCTGCAAAAGCCGCTCGGCCTGAAAATGCGCTTCGAGACCTTTGGCAATCCGGCCGCCGGTGTGACCCGTTTGAACGAACTGCTCGACCAAGGCAAGCTGGTTGGCCTGCAGACCTCCGTCTTCTGGCTACCCTACCTGCCGGAAGACCTGCGCTTCCACTTTAATGCCCACAACGTCCTGGCCTTTGGCCGCGAAGCGTCGGGCGACTACCGGCTCTCCGACCCGGTGGCCGAAACGGTCGTCACCTGCCCGCCCGCCGACCTGCAACGCGCTCGCTTCGCCAAGGGGGCACTGGCGCCGAAGGGACTGCTCTACTACCCGGTCGGTACGCCTCAGACGCCTGATTGGAAGAAGGTCTTGCCGGCCGCCATCACGAAGACAACGCGCATCATGCTCGATGCGCCGTTGCCGATCATCGGCGTACGTGGCATCCGCTGGCTGGCCAAGGCCATCGAAAAGCTCGATACGGGTGCCGATGCCGCCCACAGCAAGATGTTCATCGGCCAGGTCGTCCGCATGCAGGAAGAAATCGGCACCGGCGGCGGTGGCTTCCGCTTCATCTACGCCAGCTTTCTGCAGGAGGCGGCCGACCTGCTCGGCCGCCCGGCGCTGGGTGGGCTGGCCGAACAACTGATCGACATCGGCGATGAATGGCGTGAATTCGCGCTGGCCACGGCGCGCATGATCCGTGACCGCGACCCACTGCATCCGCCGAAACTGGCCGACAAGCTGCGCGCCATCGCCGACCGCGAGCAGGCCTTCTTCCGCGACTTGCGCCGCGCCGCGTGATGCTGCGCATCGAAGGCGTTTCCTTTTCCTACCGGGATGCCGACACGCCGGCGCTCGACGGCGTCACGCTGGACATTCCGGCTGGCGGGGTCTTCGGCCTGCTTGGCCCCAATGGCGCCGGCAAGACGACCCTGATCTCCATCCTCGCCGGCCTGCAGACAGCAACCGGCGGCAGCATCACCTTCAACGGCCGTCCGCTGACCGAAGCCCGTGCCTCCGAGCCGCGCGCCATTGCGCTGGTACCACAGGATTACGCGTTCTACCCGATGCTGACCGTCGCCGAAAACCTCGATTTCTTCAGCGGCGCGCTGGGCCTGGCGCGACGCGAACGGCAGGAGCAGATCGCCGCGGCCATTGCCTTCGCCCGCCTTGAACAAGTCACCGGAAAGCCAGCCGAACAACTATCCGGCGGCCTGCGCCGGCGCCTGAACCTGGCTATCGGCCTGCTCGGCCGGCCACAGGTTCTGCTTCTTGACGAGCCCACGGTTGGCGTCGACCCGCAATCGCGCCGCTTCCTGCTCGACGCCATCGCCGGCCTGCCGGCCAGCGGCACCACCGTGATTTACACCAGCCACTACATGGAAGAGGTCGAAGCCATCTGCCAGCGGGTGGCCATCATTGATCAGGGAAAGGTGCTGACTGAAGGCGCGCTGGATGCCCTGCTGCGCTGCGAGGAATCGGTCGTCGAACTGGAACTGGGCGCCGAACTGCCGGCGGACCTGGCTGCCCGCCACACCGCCATCGCCGAAGGCAACCTGAAATACCGCCTGCAACTGGCCACACCGACGGCCCTCTCCGGCCTGCTCGACGCCCTGGCCGATGCGGGTTGTGCCGTGCAGCAACTCAAGGTCGGTCGAGAAAACCTCGAACACCTCTTCATGCGCCTGACCAAGCGCTCGCTGCGGGACTGAGCGATGATGACCCGACTCAACGCGCTGTGGCGCAAGGAAACCCTGGCCCTGCTCCGCGACCGGCACGGCCTGGCCGCCCTGTTCGTGATGCCGGTGATTTTCATCCTGGTCATGACCATGGCGCTGCACGACGCCTTCATGCCCGGTGCGGCCATCGATGTCGGCTACGCCATCGTCGATCTCGACAACAGCCCGCATTCGCAATCCTTGATCCGACGCCTGAACAAAGCCGGCAGTTTCCGCCACGTCGCCAGTGTCGATAACCCCGCCACGGCCCGGCAAGCCATTCGCGACGGGCGCTACGCCCTGGTCCTGATACTGCCCAAGGGTTTCAGCGAACGCCTGCTCGCCCCGGCGGGCGCTGACGGCCAGCCGACCGAGCCACTCGGCCTGCTCGTCGATCCAACCCTGAACCCCGCCCTGCAACTGGCTTTCCGAACCCAGACCAGCGCCGCACTGGGCACCCTGCGCGCCGACGAACTGACGCGCCAGGCCGGCAAGCTGTTCGGCCTGCCCAGCGCCGCCAACGCACCGGACCGCGACTGGCCGGACGAGATCGTCACCGTCGCCGTGCAGAACGAGCACAGCATCCGCCCGCCCTCGTCGGTGCAGCAGAACGTGCCTGCCTGGCTGGTCTTCGCCATGTTCTTCGTGGTCATCCCGATTTCCGCCATCCTGATCGTCGAACGCCAGCAAGGCACCCTGAGCCGTCTGGCCGCCATGGGCCTGCCCTTCCGCCTGGTACTGCTCGGCAAGTTGCTGCCCTTCTTCATCGTCAACCAGATCCAGGCGGCGCTGATGGTCGGGGTCGGGCTCTATATCGTGCCGCTGTTCGGCGGCGAAGCACTGGTCATGCCGCAGGGAACCGGCCTGTTGAACTGGTGGCTGGTGTCGATGGCGGTCAGCCTGGCGGCCGTCGCCTGCGCCCTGCTTGTCGCCAGCCTGGCCAGGACGACCCAGCAGGCAACGATCATCGGCGGTGTCGGCAACATCCTGATGGGCGCCATCGGCGGCATCATGGTGCCCAAGTTCATGATGCCGGCCGCCATGCAGACGCTGGCCGAGTTTTCGCCCATGGCCTGGGGGCTGCAGGGCTTCCACACCGTCATGCTGCGCCATGGCGGGTTCGCCGCCATCCTGCCTCCCGTTCTCCAACTGCTCGCCTTTGCCGTGCTCGCCCTGGCCGCCGCAACCTGGCTCAACCACCGTCAATCCGCATGAGCGCCGAACTCCGTCTTGCCCTGAAAGCCCTGATCGTCGAAGCCTGCGACAAGGATTGCGACCCGTCCAGCATCACCGACGACGAAGTGCTGTTCGGGCCGGAAGCGCCGCTCCAGCTCGATTCGCTCGACGCCCTGCAAGTCTCGATGGCGATCAAGAAGCAATACGGCCTGCGCCTGCCGGACAGCAAGGAAACCCGGCGCATCCTGACCAACGTCGCCAACCTGGCCGAACATCTGGAAGGCTGGCTGGCCAGCCGGGGCTGAGCACAGCGATGCAGCGAGCGGTTCACATCGTTGCCAGCGGCCTGTTCTGCGCCCGGGGCACATCGCCAAGCGCCGTCGGCGAGGCGTTGTGGGCAGGGGAATGTTCGTCACAGCCGCGTCAGCTGGGCGAACGGCACTTTCCCTATTTCCCCCTGCCCGTGGATGACCATGACTGGTCCTCGCGCGCCGAGCAGGCGGTACGCCACGTCGGAGCACAACTCGGCCGATACGCGCCGTATACGCCGCTATTCGTCGCCTCGTCGTCCTTCCAGATCGGGCTTTTCGAACAATGCGGCGCCCCGTTCGACATGCCCGTCGGCAGCGCCTCATTCAGCCGGCAGATCGCCGACTGGATGGCCCTCTCGGGTCCGCGCACCAGCTTCTCGACAGCGTGCACATCCGGCTTCTCGGCCATCGATGCGGCCACTACCTTGATCTCGGCCGGATTGATCGACGACGCCATCGTCCTCGGCATCGAACTGACCAACAACAGCACGCTGGCCGGGTTTGCCGCCATGGAACTGCTCTCCCGCACCGCCTGCCGCCCCTTCGATGCCCGGCGCGATGGCCTGGTGCTAGGCGAAGCGGTTGCCGCCATCAAGCTGTCTGCCGCACCCGGTCCATGGAAAATCGCCGGCATCGCCAGCGGACTGGATGCCTATTCGACCACCGGCCCCGATCCGGAAGGCGGGCCGATTGCCGGCGTGATATCCGATTGCCTGCGCGCAGCCGGCGCCCATCCAGCCGACATCGAGCTGATCAAGCTGCAAGCAGCCGGTTCGCCGGGTAGCGACCTGGCCGAAGCCAACGCGCTACGTCAGGTCTTTACCGAGGCCATGCCCCCCCTGCTGTCGCTGAAGCCAGCCCTTGGTCATACGCTCGGCGCCAGCGGGATCGCCGAACTGGCTACCTTGCTGGCGAGCCTCGACGCCGGACAAATTCCAGCCACCGCCAACTACGAAGACCTGGATGCCGATATCGGACTGGCCCCCACCGCCGTCCGCAGCAACGCCGACGTGCGACGAGCGCTGCTCAATCTGATCGGTTTTGGTGGCGGCCTGGCCAGCCTGGTCGTGGAGCGCTGCTAATGGCATTCCTCAATGCCCTCATCACCCAGCAGTTCGCACCGGATGCCATACCCGCGGCCGTGCGTGCAGCCATCGGAAAACCTCTTCGCCGCGCAGCCGCGCTGACCCAACTGGCACTGGTTGGCGCCTGCGCCAGCCTGCCCGAGGCGCAACGCGGCCAACCCACCCTGCTGCTCTGGCAATCGATCAGCGGCCCGCGCCTGGAAACACAGAACCTGCTGGATGAAGTTTGTCTGGGGGGCGGCGAGCCGATGCCCTACGACTTCCTGGCCACCCAGCCGGCCCTTGCTGCGGCCCAGATTCAGCCATTCCTGCCAGGACTCCGATCGGCAACGCACCTGCCACTGGATAACGAATCGGCCAGCCACTGGGCCTTGATGCTCGGCCTGGCCTGTACATGGCTCGATCAGGGACGCTGCGCGCAAGTGCTTTGCGCGCAACTCGACCACTGGTCCGATTCAGCCAGCGGTCAATGGCTGACCGTCACCGACCGGCCTCTTGAAACCGCACTCGCCAGCCTCCAGATAGCGAGAGAGGATGCGACTGGCGCCGCGCTGGATAATGCGGATTTCCCGGCAGCCTTGAGGGAATGGCTGCATGGCTGCCAAACTTCGCACCTTACCCTGCAATCCGCCGCCCTTCCCCGACTGGCGGTAGAATTCGCCCGACTTTAATTTTTCCAGGCCCTCACCATGTCCGAATTTGCATTTGACGTTTCCATCCAGGATTTCGAAGCCAAGGTCCTGATCCCGGCAGAGACCGTGCCAGTCGTCGTCGATTTCTGGGCCCCCTGGTGCGAACCGTGCAAGGTGCTGAAGCCGATGCTGGAAAAGCTGGCCGAGGAATACAAGGGCCGCTTCATCCTGGCCAAGGTCAACTCAGACGAGAACCCGGAACTGGCCCAGCACTTCGGCGTGCGCAGCATTCCGTCGGTCAAGGTGCTTTTCCAGGGCCAATTGGTCGACGAATTCAACGGTGCCATTCCGGAAAGCCAGATTCGCGCCTTCCTTGACCGAATCGCCTTGCCGGAAGGGCCCGAACAGATCAATCTGCGCGAGCAGGCTGCCGCCCTGGTCGCCGAAGGCAAGCTGGAAGAAGCACTCGCCGTTCTGGTGCAAGCCAGCCAGGCCAATCCGCAGGACCAGGCCATTCAGCTCGATGCCGTCGATGTCTTGATGCAACTCGGCCGCCATGACGAAGCCAAGCAGCTGCTGGGTGGTGAATACGCCAACGAGCCCGATCGGGCCAATGCCCTGCGTGCCCGCCTCGCGCTGCTCGATGGCGCCGCCGATACCGCGCCGCTGGAAGCCAAGCTGGAAGCCAACCCGGACGATCACGCCACCCGCCTCGAACTATCGAAGGCCTATGCCGCCCAGAGCCGCTTCCGCGAAGCCCTTGAGGCAGCCCTCGAAGTTGCTCGCCGCGACCGCTTCTTCAACGAAGGTGCTGCCCGCAAGGCCATCCTGGCCCTCTTCGAAGCGCTTTCCGGCGAACAGTATGACGATCTGGTCCGCGAATTCCGTCGCAAGCTGTCCGCTACCCTGAACTGATTTCGCCCGGCCAAGGCATCGGCAGTGCAGCTGTTCTACACCGATGTCTTCGTCCTGCCGCTGCCGGCCGGCCATCGTTTCCCGATGGAAAAATATTCCCGGCTGCGCGAAAGCCTGCTCGCCAGCGGCGAATTCAGCGCAGCGGATTTCCATCTGCCGCATGCCGCGACCGACAAGGAATTGGGGCGGGCCCACGATTTCGCCTATATCGAGGCCGTCACCCACGGCCTGCTGCCGGACAAAGCCCTGAAGGCCATCGGGTTTCCGTGGAGCGCCGGCATGGTCGAACGTTCCCGCCGCTCGGCCGGCGCCACCATCTGCGCCTGCCGCGCAGCGCTGGCGGATGGCGTTTCAGCCAATCTGGCGGGCGGCACCCACCATGCCTTCCGCGACCGTGGCGAAGGTTTTTGTGTCTTCAACGATGCCGCCGTTGCCGCCCGCGCCATGCAGGCCGAGGGCAAAGCGCAGCGTGTGCTGATCGTCGATTGCGACGTCCATCAGGGCAACGGCACGGCCAGCATCCTGCGCAACGACGACAGCATTTTCACCTTCTCGATGCACGGCGCCCGCAACTACCCCTTCGACAAGGAGGAAAGCGACCTCGACATCGAACTGCCAGATGGCTGCACCGATGACGCCTACCTGCTGCGCCTCGACGAGGGGCTGAACACCGCCTTCGACCTGGCGCGCCCCGACCTCGTCATCTACCTGGCTGGCGCCGACCCCTATCACGACGATCGCCTGGGGCGCCTCGCCTTGACTTTCGAAGGGCTGGAAGAACGGGATAGCCGCGTATTCCTGCATTGCCGTGCCGAGGGCCTAGCGGTCGCCATCGCCATGGCGGGTGGCTATGCTCGCCAGATCGACGACACGGTGCGGATTCATGCATCGACCATCCGTCATGCCAAACGCACTTGGGGATAGAATCCGGGCATGACTTCCGATGCCCTCTATCGCTCGCCGGCGCTGCGCCAGTTCGAAGCCCGGCATGCCGACCTGCCGCTCATGCAGCGAGCCGGTGCCGCAGCTGCCGACTGGGCCGTTCAACTGGCCGGCACCGGGAACCGTCCGATACTGGTGCTGGCCGGGCCCGGAAACAACGGGGGCGATGCACTGGAAATGGCCCGCCTGCTTCGCCAGCGCTTCTTCGAGGTGTGCGTCGTCTTCGCCGCACCCCCCGAACGCTTGCCTGACGACGCCCTCGCGGCTTACAAGCGGTTCACGTCGGAAGGTGGAGAGACGTGCGACGAAATACCGGATGACCGGCATTGGTCACTGATCGTCGATGGCCTGTTCGGGATAGGGCTGGCCCGCGCGCCCGAAGGGCTGTACGCCGCCTGGATCGCATCCGCCAACCGACTGGCCGAGCGCGATGCCTGCCCCCTGCTGGCACTTGACTGCCCTTCCGGGCTGAATGCCGACACCGGGATCGGCCATGTCCCTTGTATCGAGGCCAGCCATACCCTGACCTTCATCGCCGACAAGCCGGGCCTGCACACCGGCGACGGCCCGGATCACTGCGGCGAAATCCGTGTCGCCAACCTCGATCTCGATGCGCCTGCGGAAGCGACACCCGATGGCTGCCTTCTGCATCGCGGTCACTTTGCCGACCGTCTCCGGCCGCGCCGCCTGAATACCCACAAAGGCAGTTTCGGCAGTGCCGGTATTCTTGGCGGCAGCAAATCCATGGTCGGTGCCATTTTCCTCGCCGGACGAGCAGCCCTCAAACTGGGGGCGGGCCGCGTCTACCTCGGCATGCTCGACACGGAAGCCCCGACCGTTGACCTGCTTCAGCCTGAGTTGATGCTGCGCCGGGCCGACACCTTGCTGCAAGCCGATCTCCAGGCCTTGGCCTGCGGTCCCGGGCTCGGACGTTCATCCGAGGCACTGCATCTGCTCGAACAATCGCTCAAGGCCCCCGTTCAACTGGTCCTCGATGCCGACGCGCTGAACCTGCTGGCAGAGGACGGTCGCCTCGAAGGAAATCTTTACAACCGGGTCGGCCCGGCGATCCTGACGCCGCATCCGGCCGAGGCCGGCCGCCTGCTGGGCTGTTCGGTACGCGACATACAGAGCGACCGCATCAAGGCCGCACTCGATCTAGCCGATCGATACCGTAGCTACATTGCGCTCAAGGGTTGCGGCACCGTCGTCGCGACGCCCGACGGCCGCTGGTGGATCAACACGACCGGCAACCCCGGCATGGCGACCGCCGGCATGGGGGATGTCCTGTGCGGCCTGATCGTCGCCCTCCTCGCCCAGAACTGGCCTGCAGAAACCGCACTGCTCGCTGCCGTCCATCTGCACGGCGCTGCTGCCGACCGCCTCGTCGCGCAAGGCATCGGCCCGGTCGGCCTGACGGCCGGTGAAGTCGTCGATGCGGCCCGTCATCTCTACAACGCCTGGGTCAGCCCGGGCAACAGCCTGTAAAATGCGGCCTCCATTGCCGCCGATTGCCCGACATGACCATTGAATTCGACTACCCGCTCACCTCCGAAATCAATCGCAACGTAGACGCCTCCCTGACCGAGGATGTCGGTGCCGGCGACCTGACTGCCAGCCTTGTTCCGGGCGAACGCCGTGTCAAGGCCACCGTGATTTCCAGGGAAGCCGGCGTCCTGTGCGGCACGGCCTGGTTTGACGAATGCGTTCGCCGCTGCGATCCGACGGCAACGGTGACCTGGCACGGTGCCGATGGTGACCGCATCGCCCCCAACCAGCTACTGTGCGAAATCGATGGCAACGGCCGTGCCTTGCTGACCGCCGAACGCAGTGCCCTGAACTTCCTGCAACTGCTTTCCGCCGTTGCCAGCAAGGCTCGCATCTACGCGGACGCCATTGCCGGGACCAAAGCGCAAGTTGTCGATACCCGCAAAACGCTGCCCGGCCTGCGCATTGCACAGAAATACGCCGTTCGTGCCGGCGGTGGCGGCAATCATCGCCTGGCGCTGTGGGACGCGATCCTGATCAAGGAAAACCATATTCACGCGGCGGGTGGCATTGCCGAGGCCATGGCCGCAGCGAAGCGGGTTGCCGAACAGGCCAAGGATCGCTGCAAATTCATCCAGATCGAAGTCGAAAGTCTGGATGAACTGAATCAGGCCCTGAACGCCGGCGCCACGATGATCCTGCTCGACAATTTCAGCCTCGACATGATGCGCGAGGCGTCGCGCATCAACGCCGGCCGTGCGATTCTGGAAGCCTCCGGCAATGTCACGCTCGAAACGATACGCGGTATCGCCGAAACCGGCGTGGATCGCATCTCCGTTGGCGCCCTGACCAAGGACATCAAGGCCCTCGACTTGTCGATGCGCTTCGTCGGCTAGGCATTTCAGGCAATTGCCGTCATAATTGCCCGGGACGGTCGAATAAAAAACTCAGGGGTACCTACATGCTGTTCGCGTTGTTCTATGTCGTCGCGATCTCGATTCTGGTGTTGCATTTCACGGGCTTTCTGGCCCGTCACAACCTCGAATGGCTGGTTCTGGTTCTTGCCGTTGCCGTTTTCCCGGCAGTTATCTACCTGTAGCTCTCGCGCTGGCCGATCGACCTGCTTCGGCCTTTCCCGGATACCGTCACGCCATTTCCTTTGAACGGTGTGACTTCGCTTTCGTCCGACAGACCTTCCCCCTACTTCCTGCCAGGTACAAAAAAAATCGCCCGCCAGATCATGGCGGGCGATTCGGTATCGTTTCAGCCGAGGGTCAGACGCGTTCGACGATAAACTGCTTGATGGCGGCAACGTCCGGCGCCATGACCACAACGCGTTGCGGCAGGTTCTCGATCCCCTTGAGATCGGCAGGACGGACCGGCTCGGTACCCAGCGCCTCGCGGATGGTTTCCTCGAACTTGGCCGGCTGTGCGGTTTCGAGAACGATCATCGGAATACCTTCCTGGCGATTCTCCAAGGCCACTTTCAGGCCATCGGCGGTGTGGGTATCCAGCATCACGTCGTAGCGCCCGTGGGCGAAGCGGATGGTCTTGATACGGTCGTTATGCGTGCTCTTGCCGGAGACGAAGGCAAATTCCGGCATCTTGGCCCAATGCGGCGTTGCCGACAGGTCAAAGGATTGCCCCTTGTCGACCTTGGCCCACAGTTCGCTGATGACAGCCGGGTCGCGCCCCACCAAGTCAAATACGAAGCGCTCGAAGTTCGAGGCCTTGGAAATATCCATGGACGGGCTGGACGTGACGCTGGTTTCAACCGAGGTACGCGGGCGATAGACACCCGTACGGAAGAACTCGTCGAGCACGTCGTTTTCGTTGGTGGCCAGGACCAGCTTGGCAATCGGCAAACCCATCATGCGCGCGATGTGGCCGGCGCAGATATTGCCGAAGTTGCCGGACGGCACGCAGAAGGCAACCTGTTCGTCGTTTGACTTGGTCGCCAGGAAATAGCCCTGGAAGTAATAGACGATCTGGGCCGCGACGCGTGCCCAGTTGATCGAATTGACGGCGCCGATCTTGTACTTGGCCTTGAATTCGGCATCGTTGGAGACCGCCTTCACGATATCCTGCGCGTCGTCGAACATGCCGGTAACGGCGATGTTGAAGATATTGGCATCCTGCAGCGAATACATCTGGGCACGCTGGAAAGCACTCATCTTGCCATCCGGCGACAACATGAAGACCTTGACGTTGTGCTTGCCGCGCATCGCGTACTCGGCGGCCGATCCGGTATCGCCGGAGGTAGCACCGAGGATGTTGATCGACTGACCGCGCTTGTCGAGCACGTACTCGAACAGGTTGCCGAGCAACTGCATGGCCATGTCCTTGAAGGCCAGCGTCGGTCCGTTGGACAGTTCCTGCGTGTACAGCCCGTCTTCCAGCTTGGTCAGCGGCGTGATCTGGGCTGCATCGCCACCGTTGCGGGTATGGCAATACACCTGCGCCGTATAGGTCTTGGCGACCAGCGCCTTCAGGTCGGCGGCCGGGATGTCGGTGATGAACTTGGAAAGGATTTCGTAGGCCAGGTCGGCATACGACAGCTTGCGCCAGGCATCGAGTTCGGCACGGGTGATCTGCGGATAGCTTTCCGGCAGGTAGAGGCCGCCATCCGGGGCCAGGCCGCCGAGGAGGATGTCGCAGAAAGCCTGGGGTGCGGCATGACCGCGAGTCGAGATGTAGCGCATGGCGAAAACCTGAAAAGCGAAAAGCAGCGATTTTACCGCGTTGAACGCTGGACGCGCACGGCTTGCAGCAGCGCGATCGCAAACAGGCCAACAGCGGTCAGCAACAATCCGCCGCCCAGACGTTGAAATCCGGCCAGTAAGGCCAGCGCCGCGGCGAAGAAGAGGACACCGCGCAGCGCTCCGGTGGCTGCCAGACGCTGCCGCATGGCCAAGCGCTCCGGAGTCGAAGGCCCGGGCCAGCGCCAGACCGGCAGCAGTTGGCTGAGCGCCCCGCTGACCAGCGGCAACAGAAAGCCCGCCCCCCAAGCCAACAAAGACGCACGCGCCGACAGGAAACCGGCACCATGCAGCAACCCGGCCAGCAGCGCCAGCAGCAAGCCGAACAGCGAAGCCAGCAACGAGGCGGCAACCCCGTCATTCAACAACGGCCGCATGCCAAAACGTCGAACCCACTGACCGGCGAGACCCAGCACACTGACAAAAATCAGCATGGCGCCGGGTGCCGAAAAAGGCCAGGCGATCACTGCGCCGGTCGCCACCACCAAGGCCCCGGAAGCAACCAGCCACAAGCGGCGGCGCAACCAGCCGGCAGCCTCCGGATCGGGCTTTCCCAAGGCGGTCGGCAGCAGCACCGGCAAGGTCCCCAGCGCGGCGAGCCCAATCAGCCCCAAGGTATTGAGGTGAAGGTGAAATAAGCGCAGGGCATGCCAGTAATTGGGCCAAAGCGGGATCAGCAGGATGCTGGCCAATGCCAGAATCAGGCAGCCGATTGCAACGCCGTACCACCGCCAGCCGGGATGCGGCATACCCAGGGTCGCCCTGACCCGCAAGGCGATCCAGTGGATCAACACGGCCGCTGCCACGATATCGCACGCTGCCGCGACATAGACGGCACCGTAGGATAGCCACCCCTGCATGCCGCTGACGGCAACCAGGCCGACAAGCTGCACCACGGTAGGCAACCGGGCCATGCGGAAATCGATGTCGCCGGTACGCGTCAGCACCGGCACGAAATGCATCATGGCCGCGAAGATCAGCGGCACGATGCCGACGGCGAACGCCAGATGGGCCACCGCCAGAGGCGATCCCCAGCCGCTCAGTGCCAGCACGACGCTGGCGATCAGGGCAAGAAGGCTGAGGCTCGCTGTCCGTATCACTCAGGCAATGACTTTGAAGTCGATGACGATGGCGCCCGGCTCGCGCTGCTGGTACTCGATGCTCAGGTGCTGGCCATAACGCTGCTGCAATTGAGCGAGCAGCGGCAGCGGGTCGTGATCGTTGCAGAAACGCATGATTTCGCCCGGCATCAGTGCATCCAGGGCGCCAAAGATGGCGGCATGACGGAAGCGCTTGGCGATACCGCGTGCGTCGAACGGATAGAGAGCTTCGGCAGTGGGACGGTCACAGGCATGAACGGGATGAATGGTTTGCATCATAACTCCTTGAGTGGCTTGCCGGAATGGCAATCGGTAGCGATTCTGCCGAGGATCGCAGGCTAATTCCTTGATCCGTATCGCAATAGGCTTACCACGCCAGAGGTTATCCCGCCGACCGTTGTCGCGTCCTTGCGCGGGCAACCCAGGATTCAAGACAAGCCCCGGCCTTGCACCAGAAGGAAACGCGATCCGGCGCAATGACGGCCAGTTCGGCGCTCCGGTTTCCGACAATATCAACCCAGCCGCCAGACTTGGCGACCCACACTTCCTCGCTGACAAGGCGCTGGTTCACACGCACCGCCTGGCCGCACAGCCAGCCCGTCGTCTGCCCGATGCTCACCTCCCCGGATACGACCATTACCATGCTTCCGGCCTCGAGCAGAAATTGCCTCGTTTCACCTCGACCAACCGATAGTCCGATCATTCGCCTGTCCTCCATTTCCGCTCTCCTTGTCCAGATTCCCGAAACACCGGGAGACAGGTCTATCGTAGGCGCGGCAGGATCACCGTAACAGCCACAGAAATAGGCAATCTGAACCGAAGCAAACACCCATGTTCCACATCTGTTATGGTTCGTTTTTCCTGAATCTATATCTGTCGGCGACACGCTGCCCGAAGGAAAATGAAGCATGGACCCGCTACCCCTCTACCGCCGCCTGGCAAATCACTATCGCGATGCAATCGAGAGCCGGACGCTCGCCCAGGGCGACCGCTTCCCGGCTGTGCGCACCCTGATGGATCGCCATTCGGTCAGCCTGAGTACGGCGCTGCAAGTCTGTCGTCAACTGGAAAGCGAGGGTTGGCTCGAATCCCGCCCACGCTCCGGCAACTTCGTTCGCCAACCGCAACGGACGGCCAGCCGGCCGCTTGCCGAGCCACACCCCGGCCTGCCGATCGATCCGGCCCAGTATGTCGGTGTCCATACCCGGGTCTCGGAATTCATCGCTCGTACGCGCCAGGGTCCGGTCAAGGCCAATTTTTCCCGGGCTCGGGGCGCACCCGGCCTGTATCCCGGCGAAGCCCTGAAGAATGCCGCCACCCGGGCCTTGCGGCGCAACCCCGACTTGCTGGTCAATAGCGGCCCGCATCAAGGGAATGCGGGCTTTCGCGGCATTCTCGCCAAGCGGGCGCTGGGCGCCGGCATGCTGATCGTTCCGGACGATATCGTCGTCACCCAAGGCTGTACCGAAGCGCTGAATCTTGCCTTGCGGGCAGTGACCCAGGCCGGCGACATCGTCGCCGTCGAATCGCCGACCTTCTTCGGCATCCTGCAGATCCTTGAAAGCCTGGGCTTGCGGGCGCTGGAAATCCCCACCAGCCCGCACACCGGTATATCGCTCGAAGCGCTGGAGCTGGCTGTTCAAAGCCATCCCGGCATCAAGGCGATGATCGTCGTTCCTCATCTCCAGAATCCGCTGGGCAGCATCATGCCCGACAGCCACAAGGCCCGGCTGGTTGATTTCTGCGAACAGCAGGCCATCCCGCTGATCGAGGACGATACCTACAGCGCACTCTGCGAAGGCGACACCCCGCGGCGGGCGCTCAAATCCTGGGACAAGACCGGCAACGTCATCCATTGCGCCTCATTCCACAAGGTTCTGGCTCCCGGTCTGCGCCTGGGGTGGATTTCCGGTGGGCGCTGGCAGGCACGGGTCGAGATGTTCAAGCATGCCCAGACCCACTACAACGAGGAACTGCCGCAACTCGCCGTCGCCGAGATCATCGGCTCCAGCGCTTACGACCGCCACCTGCGTCGCCTGCGTAGCGCACTCAGGGTACAGCGCCAGCAGATGAGCGAAGCGATCACGGCCTATTTCCCGCCTGGCACCCGGATGAACAGTCCTGATGGCGGCTTGGCGCTATGGGTCGAATTGCCCGATCGCCTCTCATCACAGCGCCTGTTCGATGCAGCCTTGCTGGAAGGCATCCTGCTGGCGCCAGGGCTGATGTTTTCCAATTCAAACCGCTATGAACATTTCGTCCGCTTGAATTGCGGCTGGCCCCACACCGCCGAGATCGACGCGGCCATCAAGCGCCTCGGCGAGCTGTGCGCACAATTGGCCAGCCATTGAACCGGTAGCCGCAAAACAAAACGGGCGCCGCAGCGCCCGTTGGATCGACAGGAAGCGACTCGCTTACTGCAATTCTTCCAGACGAATGCGCTTGACCTTGCCCTTCTGGGCCGGCAAGCCTTCGATCTTGGCAATCGCCGCATCGGCGGCGCTTTCCTGGCAGACATGGGTCAGGATGATGATGTCGGTTTCGCCCTCGCCCTCTTCCGGCTCGCGCTGCAGCAGCGCATCGATCGAGATGCCCTGATCGGCCAGCATGCGGGTGATGTCGGCCAGCACGCCCGGCTTGTCCTCGACGCGCAGGCGCAGGTAATAACCGGTTTCGATCTCGCTCATTGGCAGGACCGGCAGGCTGGACATGGCATCCGGCTGGAAGGCCAGGTGCGGCACGCGATGCTCGGCATCGGCCGTGGCCAGGCGGGTGACGTCGACCAGGTCGGCAATCACGGCCGAGGCCGTCGGCTCGGCGCCGGCGCCCTTGCCGTAGTACAGCGTGGTGCCGACTGCATCGCCCTTGACGACGACGGCGTTCATCGCACCTTCGACGTTAGCGATCAGACGCTTGGCCGGAATCAGGGTCGGATGGACGCGCAACTCGATGCCCTTTTCGCGACGCTTGGCAATGCCAAGCAGCTTGATACGGTAGCCCAGCTGTTCGGCGTACTTGATGTCGGAGGCTTCGAGCTTGGTGATGCCCTCGACGTAGGCCTTGTCGAACTGGACCGGAATGCCGTAAGCGATGGAAGCGATCAGGGTGGCCTTGTGGGCGGCATCGACGCCTTCGATATCGAAGGTCGGATCGGCCTCGGCATAACCCAGACGCTGTGCTTCCTTCAGCACGTCGTCGAAGGACAGGCCCTTGTCGCGCATTTCGGACAGGATGAAGTTGGTCGTGCCGTTGATGATGCCGGCCGCCCATTCGATGCGGTTGGCGGTCAGGCCCTCGCGCAGCGCCTTGATGATGGGGATGCCACCGGCCACGGCGGCTTCGAAGGCCACCATGACGCCCTTTTGCTGGGCTGCGGTGAAAATCTCGGTGCCATGCACGGCGAGCAGCGCCTTGTTGGCGGTGACGACATGCTTGCCGTTGGCGATGGATTGCATGACCACTTCCTTGGCCACGCCATAGCCGCCGATCAGTTCGACGATGATGTCGATTTCCGGGTCATTGACCAGCGAAAAAGCATCGTCGGTGACGTGGGCGGTGCCGCCCGTTACCTGCTTGGCCAGTTCCACATTCTTGTCGGCCACGGCCGTGATGCGAATCGGACGGCCGGCGCGACGGGTAATTTCTTCCGCATTGCGATTGAGAACGGTCCAGGTGCCACCGCCGACGGTGCCGATGCCGATAAGGCCAACATTGATGGGTTTCATGTTCAGTCTTTGCTAACGAGATGGTTGGTGTTGTGACGCTTGCGATAGTTTTCCAGGAAGCGGGCGACGCGTCCGATCGCCTCGCGCAGATCGTCTTCATGCGGCAGGAAGACGAGCCGGAAATGGTCGGGATTGACCCAGTTGAAGCCGGTTCCCTGCACCAGCAGAACCTTCTCTTCCTGCAGGAGTTCCGAGATGAATTGCTGATCGTTCTTGATCGGATAGATCTTCGGATCGAGCTTCGGGAACATGTACAGCGCCGCCTTCGGCTTGACGCAGGAGACTCCGGGAATGGCGGTGATCAGTTCATGCGCGATGTCGCGCTGGCGACGCAGGCGCCCGCCTTCCTTGATCAGGTCGTCAATGCTCTGATAGCCCCCCAGCGCGGTCTGGATGCCGTGCTGACCCGGTGCATTGGCGCACAGGCGCATCGACGCCAGCATGTCGAGGCCTTCGATGTAATCCTTGGCGTGACGCTTGTCGCCCGAAACAACCATCCATCCGGCACGGTAGCCGCAGGACCGGTAGTTCTTCGAAAGGCCGTTGAAGGTAATCGTCAACACGTCTTCCGACAGCGAAGCGATCGACGTGTGCCTGGCGCCCTCGTACAACACCTTGTCGTACACCTCGTCGGCGTAGATGATCAGGTGATGCTGGCGGGCGATGTCGATGATCTCGCACAGCAGGTCGTCCGGATACAGCGCGCCGGTCGGATTGTTCGGGTTGATCAGCACGATCGCCTTGGTATGGGCGTTGATCTTGCTCCGGATATCGTCGAGATCGGGCAACCAGCCCTTTTCCTCGTTGCACAGATAATGTTTCGGCGTACCGCCGGACAGGCTGATCGCGGCCGTCCACAACGGATAATCCGGAGCCGGCACGAGTACTTCGTCGCCCGCATCGAGCAGCGCATTCATCGCCATCACGATCAGTTCGGAAACGCCGTTGCCCACATAGATGTCATCCAGCGTCACACCCTTGATGCCTTTTTGCTGGGTGTAATGCATGATCGCCTTGCGCGCCGCAAAAATCCCCTTGGAATCCGTATAACCGGCCGCGTTGGGCAGGTTGCGGATCATGTCCTGCTGGATTTCCTCGGGCGAATCAAAACCGAACGCGGCCAGGTTGCCGATGTTCAGCTTGATGATCTTGTGGCCCTCTTCCTCCATCTGCTTGGCTTTCTGCAGCACGGGGCCGCGAATGTCATAGCAGACGTTGGCGAGTTTGGCGGACTTCTTGACGTGTTTCATATGATGGTTCCCGCAAAGCGGCGTATAGGCCATTCAGGCCAAAGGTATAATCCTACTTTATACCCATGGTGCACCGCAATTTGAGCGGGCTTTCCGGAATCCCGAGCAGTGAAACTTCATACTTCGACCACCGACGGCATCAACCTCTTCTCGGCCTATGGCGACGATTTCGTGACCATCAACCAGGAAAAATATTTCGAAAACGTGGTTCTTCTGCCCGACGCCATCGTTCCGGCGTGGACGTCGACAACGCTTGCCACGCTCACGGAAGCCGACATGGAAAAACTGCTGGCACTGAAAACGGAAATCATTCTGCTCGGCACTGGCAAGCGCCTGCGCTTCCCCGCAAGCAACCTGCTCCGTCCCTTTGCCACAGCCGGCATCGGACTTGACGTCATGGACCTCAAGGCCGCCTGCCGCACCTACAACATCCTGGCCGCCGAGGGTCGCAAGGTCGCCGCCGCCCTGCTCTTCGACTGATCAGCCGCGCCCGTAGGTATCCTCGAAACGCACGATGTCGTCCTCGCTCAGATAGCTCCCGGACTGCACCTCGATCATCTCGAGGGCGGCAATACCCGGGTTCTCCAGGCGATGCTTCACGCCAAGCGGAATGTAGGTCGACTGGTTCTCCGAAACCAGGAATGTTTCATCGCCTCTGACAACCTTGGCAGTACCGGTCACCACAATCCAGTGTTCGGCACGATGATGATGCATTTGCAGGGACAGCGAAGCCCCGGGCTTGACACAGATGCGCTTGACCTGGAAACGCTCGCCGGCATCGACCCCGTCATACCAGCCCCAGGGCCGATGTACCTTGCGGTGCCACTGCGCCACTGAACGCTTTTCGGTCTTCAGGCGATCGACGATTTTCTTGACATCCTGAGTTGCCGAGTGATGGGCCACCAGAACCGCATCATCGGTTTCGACGACAACGACATCTTTCAATCCCACGCAGGCAACCAGCCTGCTTTCCGACACGGCCAACGTGTTGGCGCACCCTTCCAGCAGGACATCGCCTCGCCACGCATTCCCTGCGCCGCACTTGGGCAGAACCTTCCACAAGGCATCCCATGCTCCAACATCCGACCAGCCAGCCGATAGCGGAATCACGGCAGCCCCGGGAAGCCCCGGCAGACCGGCCGACAAACGCTCCATGACCGCATAGTCGATCGAATCGGAGGGACACTGCTCGAAGGCTGCACGATCAACGCGCACGAAATCGCCATCCTGGCTGACCGCACCCAGCGCCTTCCGGCAAGCTGCCAGAATGTCCGGCCGGCACACGGATAGCGCCGAAAGCCAGACTGATGCTTTCATCACGAAAATTCCGCTGTTCCACAGATAGTCGCCAGCATCGAGATACGCTTGGGCAGTATCGTGATCGGGCTTTTCGACGAAACGGGCCAGGACATAGGCCGCGTCGTCGAGCATACCCCTCTCACCTCGCTGGATATAGCCATAGCCGGTCTCCGGGCAATCCGGCGTGATACCGAAGGTGACCGCCAGGCCTCGATCTGCAAGCGCAACCGCACGAACAACGGCTGCCCTGAACGCAGTGCGCTCGACAATGACATGATCGGCCGGCATCACAACCAGAACCGGGTCATCGTCGCCTCGTCGCGCCCACAGCGCCGCCAACGTCAAGGCAGGTGCCGTATTGCGGCCGTATGGCTCAAGCAGTATCTGCCCCTGCTTGCCGAGCAAGCGCAACTGCTCCGCCACGGCAAACCGATGCTCTTCATTGCACACCAGAAACGGCTCGTCCAAGCCAGCCACCCCGTCAAGACGGGCCGCCGTTTCCTGCAACATCGTCCTTTCGCCCACCAACGGCAGTAGCTGCTTGGGATGGTTTTCGCGCGACAAAGGCCAAAGCCTGGTTCCGGAACCACCGGAAAGAATGACCGGAATCACCTTGGGAAAGCTCATCAATTAATCGAGTTTCTTCAGATATTCCTTGGTAAAAATCTTGTCAGGCAATTCGCGAAGCTTCATTTCGCTATATTCCAGAACCGATTTATCGCCATTGCGCAAGGCGTCCTCCATGACCAAACGCGTCGGACGAAGGCGACCGGCCAGCGTCTGGAAATTTTCGTAGCTGCACTTCTTCAACAAACGATTCGACAGGGAATAAAACTCGGCCTTCAAAGGCCAGCCCGATTTTTCATTCACCCAATAAATGACTCGTTGATAAGTCACACTGCGATCGACTGCCGTCAGTTCAAGAACGTGATAGCGCTCGGTACCGATCGTTTCACTACGCAGAATTTTGGGGTTGTAGTCACCGGCAAAATTAGCTCGCGCCAAGTCGCCGTTCGCAACTTGGCCGGTCAAGCGCTGCGCCAGGGAAATACGCACAGGCTGAGAAACCTCCGGCATGAAAACCCACAGATCTCGCCCCTTCATCAGAATGATCTGCCCGCGCTCCGCCGCCGGTTCCGTCACCTGAACAACCGTGTTCTCATTTCCTTTCGATAGCACACGGTATTTCCTCATCTCGGCATCTTTGTCCGATTTGAGCGAATTAATTACAATGTCAACCTGAAAGCCTTCAGCCGGAAAGCGAACCTTGTCCGCCTTATCCACTATACTGCGGGCAAGAGCCTCATCCGCTGACGCAGCGGTAGTATCCTGCGCCAGACCAGCCCCCGACTGGAGCAAAAACAGAATGCCGGAAGCCAACACCCCCACCCAAGTTGACACCCGACGATGGCCTAAGCGAATCATGTGCATTCTCCCAAAATGTCTGCCAAATCCACCCGAGGGGGACTGCCAATGAGCGTCGTCCGCATCGAACACGTATATAAGGATTTCAAGCTCGGCGAACAGACTGTGCAGGCTTTGCATGATATTACATGCTCATTCGACCCTGGCGTGTTTCTGGCAATCTCAGGCCCATCGGGCAGCGGCAAGACAACACTCCTGAACCTCATCGGCTGCATTGATCGCCCCAGCAAGGGGAAAATCTACATCAACGATCAGGACGTCTCCAACATGACGGAGAATCAGCTCGCCGACCTGCGCTCGCATTCGATAGGCTTCATTTTCCAGACCTTCAACCTGCTGCCTGTACTCACCGCAGCAGAAAACGTTGAATACCCCCTGCTGCGCCGCAAGGATATCTCGGCGGACGAGCGAAAAAAACGGGTCAAATACTTTCTCGATATCGTTGGTCTAAGCGACCGCGCCAACAATCGCCCCAACCAACTGAGCGGAGGTCAGCGCCAACGGGTCGCCATCGCCCGCGCGCTGGCAGTTAAGCCGACCATCGTATTGGCAGACGAGCCAACCGCCAACCTCGACAAGGCAACCGGCATGGAAATCCTGCGCTTGATGAAGCAAATCAACCGCCACCTGAAAACCACCTTCATCTTCTCGACCCACGACCAAAAAGTGATCGATCAGGCAGATCGCCTGGTGAAGATCGAAGATGGCTACATTACCGCCTTCGGAGTCCGTGATGCAGTAGAAAAAACCTGGAACATAGCCCGGATTCGCACCCTGCCCGAGCCCCCGGATGACCCACTGCCGGAACTCCCGAATTCTCAGCCAACGTCCCTCAACCCCTCCTCTGTTGCACGGAACTGAACAATCGTGACTTCCTCAATGCCAGCACGCTATCTGACCCTGATTGCCGCATTTTGCCTTTCCCTGGGCGCAATGGCCGGCGAGGACGACCTCCTCAGCCGGGACGCACTGTTTGGCGACGATTTGCCCCCCCTCGGGGCCACCAAAGCCAAAGACACCGGTAGCGGCATCAAGGGCTTCGTCCAATTCGAAGGTGCCCGAACCACCCCGGACCCAGCCCACTGGTCCAAACTACGTACCCGAGCCGACCTCAGCAGTAACGGAAAACTCGGCGGTGACATCAAATGGAAACTGGGCGTCCGTCTCGATTACGACTTCGCCTACGGCATCAATGATTTCTACAACCCGGACGTTGAAAAAAACCAGCGCTGGGACGTGCAGTTGCGTGAAAACTATGTTGATTTCAGCGCCGGAAACTGGGATTTCCGCCTTGGCCGCCAGCACGTTGTCTGGGGTGAAATGGTTGGCCTATTCTTCGCAGACGTCGTCTCCGCGCGTGACATGCGTGAATTCATCCTGCCGGAATTCGATCAACTGAGAACCCCGCAGTGGGCCGCTCGCGCGGAGTACTTCATCAATGACATTCATGCCGAACTGCTGTGGATTCCTGTTGCGACGGTAGATAACATCGGCAAACCTGGGGCGGAGTTTTTCCCGAACCAACCCGTCGCGCCGGGCTTCAGAGCCAAATACCTCCCGGAACAACGGCGCTCGGGAAATGCAGCCGACAACATGAACTACGGGGCGCGCATTTCCACACTCAAGAACGGCTGGGACGTTTCTGCCTTCTACTACCGCAGCACCGACAGCAATGCGACTTTCTATCGCAACATCGACTTGTCGTCGCAGACCTTCATTTACGAAGCCCGCCATGACCGTATTCACCAGTACGGCAGCACGCTCGCCAAGGACTTTGGCGATATCGTCTGGAAGGCCGAAGGCGTATACACCCGTGGCCGCAGTTTCACTTCGCTTAATCCATTGGACAGCGATGGCGTTGTCCAACAGAACACCCTTGATTGGGCGACCGGGCTTGATTTCACCTTACCCGCGGAAAGCCGCCTAAACGTTCA
>CALJZP010000029.1 GCA_937983545.1 uncultured Azonexus sp. | reverse complement strand
CAGGCAGACCAGTCCTCGCGGATGCCCGGCGACAGCACCAGCCAGTCGAAGGGCAGGACGGCGTCGGCCGTCGTCACACTGCGCCGGGCGATGTCGATGCCGCTCGCTTCGGCCTGCACGAAACGATAGCCGTATTTTTTTGCCAGCCCGGCGTAATCGTGGCGCGCCCAGGGCGCGGCGCCGGGCTCGACGAGCCAGCGGCTGCTCAGGGCAAAGGACATGAAGGCCGGCTGGCGGTCGATCAGCGTGACCTCCAATTCGGGCGCCAGCTGCCGCAACTGGCTCGCCGCCGCCAGTCCGCCCCAGCCGCCGCCGACGATCACCACCCGCCGGCTGTCGGCCAGGGCGGGCTGCAACAGGGGCAGTAGCCCGGCGGCAAGCAGGAACTGGCGACGCGTGGTCATTGGTAGCGCAAGGCCTCGATGGGATCGAGCCGGGCCGCCTTCTGCGCCGGATACCAGCCGAAGAAGATGCCGACCCCGGCCGCGACGACGAAAGCGATCAGCGCCGCGCTGCCGGAAATGACGATGACCATGCCGGTGAAGGCGTTGATCGCGAGCGCGATGGCGAGGCCGAGCAGCAGGCCGAGCAGGCAGCCGGCAAAGGAGATCATCACCGCTTCGAGCAGGAACTGGCTGAGGATGTCGCGCTGGCGGGCGCCGATGGCCATGCGGATGCCGATTTCGCGCGTCCGTTCGGTAACCGAGACGAGCATGATGTTCATGATGCCGATGCCGCCGACAAGCAGCGAAATGGAGGCGATGGCGCCGAGCAGGATGGACATGGTGCGCGTCGTTTCGGCTTCCGATTCGGCAGCTGCCGACAGGTTGCGCATGAAGAAGTCGTCCGGCACGCCTTCGCGCAGGCGGTGGCGCTGGCGCAGCAGCGAAGTGACACTCTCCATCGTGCGCGGCATGGTTTCGGCCGATTCGGCCTGCACCATGATCATGCGCACCGAGCCGAGGAAGGGCGTGCCGAACACCTTGCGCTGCGCCGTGGTGAGCGGAATGATCACGGTGTCATCCTGGTCGCGCCCGTCGAGGTTCTGCCCCTTGCTGCCGAGCACGCCGATGACGATGAACGGATTCTGCTGGATGCGCATGGTCTTGCCGACCGGGTCGTCGTCGCCGAACAGGTTTTCGGCCACGGTCTTGCCGATGATCGCCACCCGCGTCGCCGAACGGACGTCGGAATCGCCGAAACCGGCTCCATTGACGATGTTCCACGCCCGCGCATCGAGGTATTCCGGCGTCGTGCCGATCACCTGCGAGCTCCAGTTCTGGGAGCCGTAAACCAGTTGCCGGGTGCCCTGGTGGGTCGGTGCCACATTGACCACGCCATCCAGTTCGGCGATGGCGTTGGCGTCGGCGACATTGAGCGTCGGCGCGCCAGCCGAGCCGCTGCGCACACCGGCGGTGGTGAAAGAACCGGACAATACGATGAAGAGGTTCGAGCCCATGGTGCTGATGGTCTGCTGCACCGCGTACTGGGCGCCCTGGCCGATGGCCATCATGATCACCACGGCACCGACGCCGATCACCATGCCGAGCATGGTCAGCGCCGTGCGCAGACGGTTGGCGCCCATCGCCAGCCAGGCTTCGCCAAGCATCGGGTGGATCATGCGGAATCCCCCGTCGTCAGTTGGTCGCTGACGATCTGCCCGTCGAGAAAGCGCACCTGCCGCTTGCAGTGGGCGGCGATATCCGGCTCGTGGGTGACCAGCACGATGGTGATGCCCTCGCCGTTCAGTTCCTCGAACAGGCGCATGATTTCCTCGCTGGTATGGCTGTCGAGGTTGCCGGTCGGCTCGTCGGCGAGGATCAGGCGCGGTTCGTTGACCAGCGCCCGGGCGATCGCCACGCGTTGCTGCTGGCCGCCGGAAATGCGGTTGGGCAGCGATTCGGCGTAGTTGCCGAGGCCGACCTTGGCGAGCAGTTCGCGGGCCTTGGCCTGGCGCGTCTCGCGGTCGACGCCGGCATAGACCAGCGGCAGCGCGACGTTGTCCTGCAGGCTCATGCGCGGCAGCAGGTTGAAGCCCTGGAAAACGAAACCCAGCGTGCGGTTGCGCAACAAGGCCAGGGCATCCTTGTCCATGTGCGCGACGTTTTCGCCGGCCAGGAAGTAGTCGCCGACGGTCGGCGTATCGAGGCAGCCGAGCAGGTTCATGAAGGTCGACTTGCCCGACCCGGACGGCCCCATGATGGCGATGAACTCGCCGGGCCGGACGTCGAGGTCCACGCCCTTGAGCGCCGGGAACAGGCCGGCCGCCGTTTCGTAGGACTTGCCCAGGCCGGCGACCCGGATGACCGGTTGCACCATCAGAACATCCGCATGCCGACCGACGACGGCTTCTTGTCGCTCGATCCGTTCTCGCCGGTCACGATACGGTCGCCTTCCTTCAACTCGCCGCTGACGATTTCGGTATTCCGGTTGTCGGTGATGCCGATCTGCACGGACAGCGGTTTGATCGCGCCGTCGGCCAGCACATAGACCGTGCCGCTCTGGCTGTCGCGCTTTTTGGCCTTGCCGCCTTGGCCGCCGGCCGGGCCGCCGTTGCCCTGCCCGCCACCTGCCGCCTTGCCGGCATCGCCCTCCTTCTTGCCCGCGGCGTCCGCCGGCTTGAAGCGCAGCGCCGCATTCGGCACCAGCAAGGCACCCGGCCGCTTCTGCACGCCGATGCTGACATAGGCCGTCATGCCCGGCAGCAGGATCAGTTCCGGGTTATCGACATTGATGCGCACGTTGTAGGTCACCACGTTCTGGGTGTTCGTGGGATTCAGGCGAATCTGCTGCACGACGCCCTGAAAACTGCGGTTCGGGAAGGCGTCGACGGTGAAGCGGACCGGCATGCCCTCCTTGATGTTGCCGATATCGGCTTCGGCAAAGCTGGTATCGATCGCCATCTTGGTCAGATCCTGGGCGATCTGGATCAGCGTCGGCGTCTGGAAGCTGGCCGCCACCATCTGCCCGATATCGACCAGGCGAGCCACCACCACGCCCGAAACCGGCGAGGTAATGACCGAGTACCCGAGGTTGACCTGATCCTTGTCGGCCGCTGCCTTGGCCTGCACCAGCTGGGCCTGGGCCGACTTGAGGTTCTGCAGGGACTGATCGTAGTCCTGGCGGGAAATGTATTCCTTGTCGAGCAGGGCGCGCATCCGGGCCTCGTTGGCCTTGGCCAGGTCATAGGAAGTCTGGACGTTCACCACGTTCGCCTGGCTCTGCCGGGCCACGGTCTGCAGCAGCGACTGGTCGAGTTCGACCAGCTTCTGACCGGCGCTGACCTTGGAATTGAAATCGACGTACAGCTTCCTCACCGTACCGGATACCTGGGTACCGACATTGACCAGCACCAGCGGGGTCAACGTACCGTTGGCCGACACGGTCTGCGTGACGTCGCCTTTTTCGACGGTCGCGAACTTGTAGCGGGTTTCCGGATTCTGCGCCGCACGCTGCTGAACGAACCAATAGCCGCCGCCCGCCAATGCCGCGACGACAGTGACACCGATCAAAGTCTTGCCGAGATGCTTCATGGTCTTCCTTCCGCCGCCGGTTGCAGCAGCGTGTAATCTAGCGCCCCCACGGACTGGGCCAGGGTGGCGCGATAGACATTCCAGTCGAGTTGCGCCTGAATGCGCTGCAGCCGGGCACCGGCCAAGGCCGATTGCGCCGACAGCAGGTCGAGGATGGTGCCGACACCCGCCTTGTAGCGCCCGAGCGCCACGCGCTCCGACTGTTCGGCACTGGCCACCAGATCGGCCGTCGTCTGCAGGCTTTGCGTCGCCGTGGTCAGACTCTGGTAGGCCTTCCACACATCGAGCGCAACCTGGTTGCGAATGCGGTCGCGCTGCGCTGCACGCACATCTGCCTGGGCAGCGGCGGAACGTACGCGGTAGGTGGTATCGAAGCCGGAAAAGATCGGCACATTGAGGGTCAGCCCAAAGCTGCCACCCTGCTGGGTCACACCAGCCGACTCCTGCCAGGTCGGCCCGGCCCCCAGGGAAATCGTCGGCCGGCCCTGCGCCCGCGCCAGATCGACGCCGGCCTGCGCCGCCCTGAGCTGCGCCTCGGCCGCCTTGAGGTCGGGACGCCGCGCCAGGGCCTCGGCAATCAGGGCATCGACTTCCTTCTGGAAACTCACGCCGGCCGGCAAGGCCGGCAGGTCGGCGAGCGCGATGGGTTGCTGGGCGCCGAATCCCAGCGCGTTGGCCAGGGAACCCAGGGCATTGCGGGCATCGCCCTCTGCCTTGATGCGATTCAATGTCGCCTGCGACAGCGCGGTCTGCGCCTGCAGCCGGTCGGCCGGCGTGGCGACGCCGACGCCGTAGCGCGCCTCGGCCGCCAGATAGCTTTCACGGGCGGAACGCTCGGCCTGCAATGCCGATGCCACCGCTGCCTGCGTGGCCTGCGCCGCATAATAAGTCTGCAAGGCGCCCAGGAAGAGCGCCTGCACCGTCGCATCCCGGGTCTCCACCGCTGCCGCGAGCAATTGTTCGGCGCTCTCGACGTTGGCCGAGCGTTGGCCGAAATCGTAAAGCAGCCACGACAGCGTGATGGCCGCCGCATCGCGGGTATAGGCCGTATTCCGATATTCGAAGCGCGTCGTCGAAGCCGACCCGGACAAGGTCGGCAACCAGCCTGCCCGGGCAACGCCGACCAGTGCCGCCTGCGCCCTTGCCGACGCCCAGACTTCGCGGGTCTGCGGGTGGTTGCACAGCATCAGGTCCACCGCATCGACAGCCGTGAGCGGGGTGCCCGGCAATGCCGTCGCGCAGGGCGCTTCGCCGACCCGCGCCAGCAGGCTGGGCGACGGCTTCAGCGGCAAATTCCCGGTCGTGCCGAACGGGTCGTCGAGACCGCCAGCCCAGGCGGGCAGCGCAGCGATGGCAAAAAACAGAAATGTTCCGAAATTTCGCATGGCCGGCAGTTTAGCCCTGACGCCGAGAAAAAGTTGTTACTGATTGTTTATAAGAGGTCTCTGCGCAGCGACCTTGTGGCCAGCGTGCACACGATTCAATCCTTGCCCAGCACGGCGCGCAAGGCCTCGGCCTCCAAAACCTGCGTGTCGACATGGCTGGGCCGGGCAAAATGGATTTCCTCGACATCCCCGTGCGCGTCGGCATCTTGTCCGTCGGCAATCGCGTGACCGTCGCGGAAGGCCACCCACTGCGCCGCTTTCAACTCCTGTTCGCCCAGGCCGGTTTGCATGCCAGGCGGAACAACGGCCCCCAATTCGACCAGCGTGCGGACGACTTCCTTGCGCCCTCCGCGAATGGCCATGGCCAGCGGAGCCGTCACCGCGGCATTGTCGGCAACGTTCACTTGTGCGCCCCGCAAGGCCAGTTCGCGAACGATCTCCGCATGCCCCAGAAAACAGGCCATACCGAGCGCAAATCCGGGCTGCCCTTCGTCATCGATGGCAACACCGGCATCGAGAGCAGCCTTCACGTCACTCAGCCGGCCGGCACGTATCGCTTTCAAGAGCTCCATCGGGGCGCCATGTCCAAAACATTAAGATGTGCGTATTTTAGCACCGTGTTTTTCAGCCAAATCAGCCCGTCGATGCGGTAAAATTGCGGGTTATGCTCTATCCACTCATCCGCAAATTCTTCTTCTCCCTCGACGCCGAAACCGCGCACGGCATCGGCATGATGGGTATCGATCGCGCTGCCTGCCTGATGGCCAAGCCGGTTGCTCCGTGCCCGGTCGAGGTCATGGGCCTGAAGTTTCCGAATCCGGTCGGCCTCGCCGCCGGTCTGGACAAGAACGGCGACCATAGCGACGGCCTGGCCCGGCTCGGTTTCGGCTTCATCGAAATCGGTACCATCACGCCGCGCCCACAGGATGGCAACCCGAAGCCGCGCCTGTTCCGCATCCCGGAAGCGCAGGGCATCATCAACCGGATGGGCTTCAACAATGCCGGCGTCGACAAGCTGCTGGAAAACGTCCGCGCCGCCGAATTCCCCAAGAAGGGCGGCATCCTCGGCATCAACATCGGCAAGAATGCCACGACGCCAATTGAAAATGCCGCCGACGACTATCTGATCTGCCTCGACAAGGTCTATAACGACGCCAGCTACGTCACGGTCAATATCTCGTCGCCGAATACCAAGAATCTGCGCGAACTGCAGAAGGACGAAGCGCTCGACGACCTGCTGTCACAGCTCAAGGCCCGCCAGCTGCAACTGGCCGACAAGAACGGCAAGTACGTGCCGATGGCGCTGAAGATCGCCCCCGACCTCGACGACGAGCAGATTACCGCCATCGCCGACGCGCTGCGCCGCCATCGCTTCGATGCGGTCATCGCCACCAACACCACGCTGTCGCGCGAAGGCGTCGAGGGCATGCCCAATGCCGCCGAGACCGGTGGCCTGTCCGGCGCTCCGGTCTTCCAGAAATCGACCGCGGTGCTGAAGAAGCTGTCCACGGCCCTGGCCGGCGAATTGCCGATCATCGGCGTCGGCGGCATCATGGGCGGCGAGGATGCGGTCGAGAAGATCAAGGCCGGCGCCTCGCTGGTGCAGTTCTATAGCGGCTTCATCTACCGCGGCCCCGATCTGGTCAGCGAGGTGGCAGATACGCTCGCTATCATGCTGCGCAAGAAAAACGGATAAGGCCATAAGGGGTGCGTAGTTGTTTGCGTTGCAGCAAAACTCGATAATACGCGCCTCACGCCAGCCTAAATCATGAGCCACTATCTCTTCATCCTCGTCGGTGCGGTGTTGGTCAACAACGTCGTGCTGGTGAAGATTCTCGGTCTTTGTCCCTTCATGGGCGTTTCCAAGAAGCTGGAAACCGCCTACGGCATGGGCGCCGCCACGACCTTCGTGCTGACCATGGCGACCGGGGCCAGCTACATCATCGATCACTACCTGCTGATGCCGTTCGGCCTGGAGTACCTGCGCACGCTGTCCTTCATCGTCACCATCGCGGCCATCGTCCAGCTGACCGAAATGGTCATCGCCAAGACCTCGCCGGCCCTGCAGCAGACGCTGGGCATCTACCTGCCGCTGATCACCACCAACTGCGCCGTGCTCGGCGTGCCACTGCTCAACGTTTCGAACAACTACAACTTCGTCGATTCGCTGCTCTTCGGTGCCGGCAGCGCCGTCGGCTTCTCGCTGGTCTTGATCCTCTTCGCCGGCATCCGCGAACGCATCGAAGGCGCCGACGTGCCCGTCCATTTTCGCGGCGTGGCCATCGCCATGGTTACCGCCGGCTTGATGGCCCTGGCCTTCATGGGCTTTGCCGGCCTGGACAAGTACCAGTAATGGATATCCTGCTCGCCATCGCCATCATGGCCCTCGGCGCCGTCGTGCTCGGCGCCGCGCTCGGTTTCGCCTCGATCAAGTTCAAGGTCGAGGGCGACCCCCTGATCGAAAAGATCGAAGCCATCCTGCCGCAGACGCAATGCGGCCAGTGCGGCTACCCCGGTTGCAAGCCCTACGCCGAAGCCATCGCCAACGGCGAGGAAATCAACAAGTGTCCGCCCGGCGGCAGCGAAGGCGTGCAGCGCCTGGCCGATCTGCTCGGCCGTGAAGTCAAGCCGCTCGATGCCGAGGAAAAACCGAAACAGGTCGCCATCATCGACGAGAACACCTGCATCGGTTGCACGCTGTGCATCCAGGCCTGCCCGGTCGATGCCATCATCGGCGCCGCCAAACAGATGCACGTGATCATCGGCCAGCAATGCACCGGTTGCGAGCTCTGCCTGCCGCCGTGCCCGGTCGAGTGCATCCATATGGAAGTCATTGCCGAAAACATCGACAGCTGGAAGTGGAAATACCCGGTCGTTGAAATCAAGGCCGCTCCGATCAAAGAGGCCGCCTGATGCTGATGAACCTGTTCAAGTTCAAGGGTGGCGTCAAACCGCCGACCAACAAGACCCAATCGCTCGGCCTGCCGATTGCCATCGCCCCCATGCCTTCGCGCCTGGTCGTCCCGCTGCACCAGAGCATCGGCGGCACGCCGCGCCCGGTCGTGGAAGCCGGCGACAAGGTGCTGAAAGGCCAATTGATCGGCGAGGCCGACGGCTGGATTTCCGCGGCCGTCCATGCCCCGACCTCGGGTACCGTGATCGAGGTCGCCATGCACGTCCAGCCGCACCCGTCGGGTCTCGATGCGATGTGCGTGGTGATCGAACCGGATGGCAAGGACGAGTGGATAGTCCGCGAACCGGTCGACTACACGTCGCTCACCCCGGAACAGGTGCGTGAGCGTCTCCAGCAGGCCGGCGTGGTCGGTCTTGGCGGCGCCGTCTTCCCGACCCACGGCAAGCTGACCGCCTCGAAGACGGTGCCGATGGAAGAAATGGTCGTCAACGGCGCCGAGTGCGAGCCCTTCATCACTTGCGACGACCTGCTGATGCGCGAACGCGCCGAGGAAGTCGTGCGCGGCATCGGCATTTTCCGCGACCTGCTGCAACCGAAGAAGGTGCTGATCGGCATCGAGGACAACAAGCCGGAAGCCGCTGCCGCCATGCGCGCAGCGGTCGAGGCTGTCGGCGAGGATTTCCAGGTTATCCAGGTTCCCACGCTGTATCCGGCCGGCGGCGCCAAGCAGCTGATCCGCGTGCTGACCGGCAAGGAAGTTCCGGCCAGCAAGCGCTCGACCGATCTCGGCGTCCAGTGCTTCAACGTCGCCACCGCCTACACCGCCTGGCGGGCCATCGCCCACGGCGAACCCGTCGTTTCGCGTCTGGTGACCATCACCGGCAACGTGCATGAGCCGCGCAATTACGAAGTCCTGATCGGCACGCCGATGGACGAATTGCTCAAACTGGCCACGCCACACCCGGATACCGACGGCATCGTCATGGGTGGCCCGATGATGGGCTTCCTGGTGCCGCGACCCGACGTCCCGGTGGTCAAGGCCACCAACTGCCTGATCGCCCACTCCGACCGCCTGTTCCCGCCCAAGGCGCCGGAAATGCCATGCATCCGCTGCGGATCCTGCGCCCAGGCCTGCCCGCACGAGCTGCAGCCGTTCGAGATGTACTGGTTCTCGCGCGCCAGGAATTTCGGCAAGACGCAGGAGTACCACATCTTCGACTGCATCGAATGCGGTTGCTGCTCCTTCGTCTGCCCGTCGCGCATTCCGCTGGTCCAGTATTTCCGTTTCGCCAAGAGCGAAATCTGGGCGCGCGAACGCGAAAAGAACGCCGCCGACCAGGCCAAGGAACGTTTCGAGTTCAAGCAATACCGCGAAGAGCGCGAAAAGGCCGAGAAGGCCGAGAAGCTGGCCAAGGCCGCAGCCGCGCAGGCGGCCAAGAAGGCCGCCGAGGCTGCCGCAGCCGCTGCGGCAGGCGAGGCCCCCGCCCCCGCGGCCGAAGCATCCTCTCCCGCCCCTGTGGCTGAACCTTCTGCCGCCGATGCCGAAAAGGCGGCCAAGCTGGCCACCATCCAGGCTGCCATGGAACGCGCCAAGGCCCAACGGGAGGCGGCACAGCCGAAAAATACTGAGCACCTGACGCCGGAACAGCAGCGCGCCGCCGAAGAAATCGAGTCCCGGCGCGCCACTGCCGGCCTGGTCCCGCCGGAAACGCCGGTCAACGAGAAATCCGAGTAATGTTCGCCCCCGCCCCCTTCCTGCTCAAGGACACCAGCGTCAGCCAGGTCATGACGCAAGTCTGCATCGCGCTGGTTCCCGGCATCGCCGCCTACGCCTGGCTGGTCGGCCCGGCCATCCTGGTCCAGCTGGTCATTGCCTCGCTGGCCGCCCTGATCGCCGAAACGGCGATGCTGCGCATCCAGAAAAAGCCGCTGGCGATGTTCCTGTCCGACGGCTCGGCCATCGTCACCGCCTGGCTGATCGCGCTCACCTTCCCGCCGCTGGCGCCCTGGTGGCTGGTCGCTACCGGCACCGTCTTCGCCATCGTCGTCGCCAAGCACCTCTACGGCGGCCTCGGCCAGAACCCGTTCAATCCGGCGATGGTCGCCTTCGCCATCTGCATCGTCTCCTTCCCCGCCCTGATGTCGCAATGGCCCAGCGTCGGCTTGCAACTGCCGCTGGTCGACCAGATCAACGTCATTCTCGGCCTCGCGCCGCGTGTCGACGCGCTGTCCGGCGCCACGCCACTCGACGCCATGAAGACGGCCCTCAAGCTGGGCGAAGGCAGCCAGGATGTCGCCGCCTTGCTGGCCAATCAGGATATCTACGGCAATTTCGCCGGCCGCGGCTGGGAATGGGTCGCCTTCGGCTACCTGATCGGCGGCCTGTGGATGTGGCAGCGCAAGCTCATCACCTGGCACGTCCCGCTCGCTTTCATCGCTTCCCTGGTCGCCATTTCCGGCGCACTGTGGCTGTACAACCCTGCCCAGTTCGCCAGCCCGCTGTTCCACCTGTTGTCCGGCGGCGCGATGCTCGGTGCCTTCTTCATTGCGACCGACCCGGTTTCCGGGTGCACCACGCCGCGCGGCAAGCTGATCTTCGGTGCCGGCGCCGGCCTGCTCGCCTACATCATCCGCGTCTTCGGCGGCTACCCGGACGGCGTGGCCTTCGCCGTGCTGCTGATGAACCTCTGCGCGCCGGTCATCGACCTGCTCACCCAACCGGCGATCTTCGGCATGAAGGACACCGGCAAAGGAGATCGCTCGTGAGTGCCGTCAAGGAATTCACCGCACCGGGCATGGCCGTTCGCACGGCCGCCATCCTGTTCATCTTCGTGATCATCTTCACCGGCCTGCTTTCGGCGGCCTATCTGTGGACCAAACCGGCCATCGAGGCCTCGGCAACCGAGGAAAAAATGAAGCTGGTCGACGAAGTCCTGCCGCGCAACGAATACGACAACGACCTGCTCAACGACACGTTCGCTCTCGAACCGACGCCAGAATTGGGCTTGAGCGAGGCCACCACGGTCTATCGGGCGCGCAAGGCGGGGCAGCCCGTCGCGCTGGTGTTCGAAGCAGTCGCCCCCGATGGTTACGCCGGCAAGATTCGCCTGATTATGTCCGTGCGCGCCAACGGCGAGGTCGGTGGCGTACGCGTTACCCAGCACAAGGAAACCCCGGGTTTGGGCGACTACGTCGAGGTCAAGAAGGACAAGAACAAGGCTCGCCCGTGGATCACGCAATTTACCGGCATGTCGCTCGCCCAGGTGACCGACAAGGACTGGAAGGTCCGCAAGGACGGTGGCAAGATCGACTACTATGCCGGCGCCACGGTGACGCCGCGCGCAGTCACCAAGGCCACGCTCAAGGCTGCCCGCTGGGCCGAAGCCAACCGTGACCGCCTGTTCGCCGAAGGAGGTGCCAAATGATCACCCGCGACGAGTTCAATACCATTGCCGCCAACGGCATTTGGAAACAAAACACTTCGATCGCCCAGATTCTCGGTCTGTGTCCACTGCTGGCAACCACGACCAATGCAGTCAACGGCATCATGCTGTCGCTGGCCACGATCATCGTCATGGCCATGTCCAACTTCGCCGTCGCTTCGCTGCGCAACCTCATTCCGCACGAAATCCGGATTCCCGTCTTCATCCTGATCGTCGCCGCACTGGTCACTGTCGTCGACCTGCTGTTCAACGCCAACCTGCATGAACTGTATCTGGTCCTCGGCATCTTCATTCCGCTGATCGTCACCAACTGCATCGTGCTGGCCCGCGTCGAGGCCTTTGCCGCCAAGAACCCGCCGCTGCAGTCGACCTTCGACGGCGTGTTCATGGGTGTCGGCATGCTGTGGACGCTCGGCCTGCTGGGTGCCATGCGCGAATTGCTCGGTAACGGCACCGTGCTCGGTGGCATCGACATGGTCTTCCCCAGCCTGCAACCGATCCAGTTGCTGCCCGAAAGCTATCCCGGCTTCCTGCTTGCCCTGTTGCCGCCCGGTGCGTTCATCCTGCTCGGCTGCATGATCGCCTGGAAGAACTGGATGGACGCCAAGGCCGCCGAACGCGCCAGGCTGAAGCCGCCAGCGCCTGTCGCCAGCGCCGGTTGCCACTGATTTCCAGGCCCTGCGGGGCCTGAATTTTTCCCATGCGCATCGAAGCCATCCGCCAGACCCTGTACGCCACCGGCGCCAAGGATTGCCACATCGACCGCGTGCTGCGCGCCTGGGCGCAGGGTCAATCCCTCGATAGCGGGCCACGCCACCAGCCGGCCGCCGACTTCCTGCCGCTTGGGCTACGCAATGCCCTCCCCGGACTCTCTGCCACACTGAACGGCCTGGCTCGCGTCCGTTCCGAACATGCCGGCGAGGATGGGGCGCGCCTGCTCGTCGAACTGGCCGATGGCCAGCTGGTGGAGAGCGTCCTGCTTCCCCGGGACGGCCTGTGCATCTCGACCCAGGTCGGCTGCGCCGTCGGTTGTACCTTCTGCATGACCGGCCGCGACGGCTTGCTGCGCCAGGTCGATAGCGCCGAAATGGTCGCCCAGGTCGTCCTGGCCCGTCGGCAGCGCAAGGTCAGCCGCGTCGTCTTCATGGGGATGGGCGAGCCTTCGCACAATATCGACAACGTGCTGGAAGCCATCGACACCCTGGGCACCTATGGCGCCATCGGCCACAAGAATCTGGTCTTCTCGACCGTCGGCGACTACCGCGTTTTCGAACGGCTGCCTGCCGGGCGGGTCCGCCCCGCCCTGGCCATTTCGCTGCATACGACGCGCCCCGAACTGCGCAAGACCTTGCTTCCCAAGGCGGCGCCGATCGAGCCGGGCGAACTGGTCGAACTGGCCGAAGCCTATGCCCGCCGGACGGGCTACCCGATCCAGTATCAATGGACGCTGATCGAGGGGGTCAACGACAGCGAAGCCGAAATGGATGGCATCGTCCGACTCCTGACCGGGAAGTATGCGCTGATGAACCTGATTCCCTACAACACCACCGCAGCCCTCGATTATCGGCGTCCGCCGGTCGAGCGGGTGACCGCGCTGACGCGCTATCTGCACGCCCGCGGCATCCGGACCACGGTACGCAACTCGGCCGGGCAGGATGTCGACGGCGGCTGCGGGCAACTGCGCGCCCGCAATCTGGAAGCCTCCCGGAAACTGCGACGGATTCCGGTATCGCACGACAAGGCGCCGACCACCGACTCAGCCGCCTGAGTCTTCCGGAACGACCCGGTTCTTTCCGGCCCGCTTGGCGTGATAGCAAGCCTCGTCGGCGCGGCGCATCAGGCTCATTTCGTTGTCATCGGTGCGGCAGAGCGCAACACCGATGCTCACCGTGCAGGAAATCGCCTCACCGGCGGGCGATGGCGTTCGGGCATCGGCAAATGCCGAACACAGACGTTCTGCGATCAGCAGAGCAGCCGGCCCATCGGTTTCCGGCAACAGCACCACAAACTCCTCACCTCCATAGCGAAAAGCCGAATCGGAGCGGCGCAAGCACTGACGAATGGCGTTGGCCAGGCATTGCAATACCCGATCCCCCCCCAGATGGCCGTGGTTGTCGTTGACGGCCTTGAAGTTGTCGCAGTCCAACGCCAGCAGTGCCAACGGCCGGCCGTAGCGGGATGCACGATCGATTTCGAGCGGCAACACCTCGCGCATGTGGCGCGAATTGAAAAGCCCGGTCAACGGATCGGTCTGGCTCAAGGAACGGTAGCGCTCCTCGCTGTCGCGCAAGGCCTCCTCGGCCCGTCGCCGTTCGCTCACGTCCTGCAGTGTCTCGATTGCCCCGATAACCTCGCCATCCGCATTTCTCAGAGGTGCCGCCGTAAAGAACAGCCAGCGACCGGCTGATCCAAGATTCGGAAAGAAATCCTCGGCCTCGTATCCGCCGTTGATCAGGGATGAGCGCCGGAAACGACCGTGATACAGACGATCGACCTCGCGCTCCCCGACGCCGTCGATGATCAAATCGGCCAGGATCGGGCGCTGCGTCGGATAGAAGCTTTTCCAGTGATCGCGGGTGCCGATCACCGCGCTAGCCGAAAACCCGCTCAAGGCCTCACAGGCACGATTCCAGTGGGTCACCACGTGATCCGCGTCGATGACGATGGTAGGGACGGAAGAACCATCAACCACCTGGGCCAGATACGCTTCCTTCTCGCGCAGTGCCGCCTCGGCTCTCCGTCGCTCGGTCACGTCCTGCAAGGTCTCGATGGCACCGACGATACGCCCATCGGCGTCGCGCAAGGCGGCGGCGGTAAAGAACAGCCAGCGGCCGCCTTGGCCGAAGGACGGAAAGAAATCCTCGGCTTCGTACGCATCGGCGATCAGTGCCGATTTCGCGAACTTGCCATGGTAATAGCGGTCCACGCCGTCCTCGAGTACGCCGTCGACCACCAGATCGGCCATGATCGGACGCGCCGAGTCGTAAAAAGCACGCCATTGTTCCGAACGGCCGATCATCTTCTCCGCCGGGACGCCAGTCAGTACGGCACAGGCGCGATTCCAATGCGTGACCCGATGACTCGCGTCGATCACGATGGTCGCCACCGGATTGCCCTCGACCAGTTGGGTCAAGGCGATGCCGTTGTCTGGACTGGCCTGCTGCATGAAGAAACAGTCCTCTCTGTCGGGTAGAATGGTTTAGACAAATATCGCGCAGGCGGCGCCAAATAACAACGATCTACATTACCCACCCGTGAAAAAAGCCCAAATCGAGCAGTTCTATACCCGCTTGCGCGACGCCAACCCGGCACCGACGACAGAACTGCACTACGCGACCCCGTTTCAGTTGCTGATCGCGGTCATCCTCTCCGCCCAGGCAACGGACGTCGGCGTGAACAAGGCGACCGCCCGTCTTTTTCCGGTCGCCCCGACGCCGGAGTCCATGTTGGCCCTTGGCGAAGAACGGCTGGTCGACTACATCAAAACCATCGGCCTGTTCCGCACCAAAGCGAAGAACGTCATCGCCACCTGCCGAATGCTGGTCGAACTGCACGGCGGGGAAGTCCCGGCCGACCGTGAAGCGCTGGAGGCCTTGCCCGGCGTCGGCCGCAAGACCGCCAACGTCGTGCTCAACACGGCCTTCGGGCAACCGACGATTGCAGTGGACACGCACATCTTCCGCCTTGGCAACCGGACCGGGCTGGCCCCTGGCAAGACGGTCGTCGAGGTCGAGCAGAAGCTGCTGCGCGTAACGCCGGACGAGTTCAAGAAAGACGCCCATCACTGGCTGATCCTGCACGGCCGGTATATCTGCAAGGCCCGCAAACCGGAATGCGCGCGCTGTGACGTGATCGATCTGTGCGCCTTCCGGGGAAAAACCGTATGAAGGTGGCAAGCAGTCTGGTCACAGGCAACAGGCCCGTTGCCGAACTCGCCCATGAGGCGGTAAGCCACGCCTTGTCACTTGCCGGCGTAGACCGTGCCGACAACGTGTTGCTCTTCCTGAGTCGCGACTACGCCCGCAATCCCCAGCCTGCCTTGCTTGCCGCAGCCCGGGCGGCCGGCTGCCTGTCAGTCTGCGGCGGCACGGCCAGCGGCCTGCTCACCGAACGCGGCTGGCAGCTGGATCAATCGGCCGCTGCGGCGATGATTTTCTCGGCACCGGACACGACGGCGGTGCCGGATGAACTGCTGATCTCGTTTTCGTCCCACGCGCTTCTGCCCTTTGGCTGGCAGACCGATAAACCGCGCGCCGGCTTTCTCGATTCCGATGGCATGACCTGGTCGCAGAGCCGGATCGCCGAGAACGGCAGCGCCGAAATTCGCCTGCCGGGCGTCCGCGCCAGCCAGGTCAAATCGACCGGAATGCGCATCCTCGGCGAATCTCAAGCCGTCGACCAATGCCGGGGTTATGAGCTTCAACAGCTAGGCGGCCACCGTGCCATCGACAGCCTGCGCCGCAGCCTGCCTCCCGACTTGCGTGAACATCCGCCCTGGCACCAGATTGCCGTGCTGCGCCATGCCGACGAACCGGGAATGGCCATCCTGACAGCCAATGCCGACGGCTCGCTGATGTTGTCCGACACCCTCGCTCCGGGCGAATCGGTGCTCTGGGCGATACGCCAGCCACTCGCCGCCGAACAGCAGATTCGCGCAGCATTCGCCAACCACCGCGAACGCCATGCTCCGCCCGCGTTTGCGCTGATGTTCTCGTGCATCGGACGCGGACCGCTCTTCTATGGCAACGATGACCGCGACCTGCGAGCCTTTCGCGAACACTTCCCGGATACGCCGCTACTCGGCGCCTATGGCACCGGCCAGATCATTCACCGGGACGGCAACAACCAGTTGTATCACAATGCCGTCCTGACCCTGCTTTACGAAAGCTCCCATGTTTAATCCCTCCCGCGAACAGGTGCGCCGCTTCTTCTGCGATGCCTGGAAAAAACACCTCGACCGTTTGCCCCTGGTTGGCGCCGAAGTCACGGCGGCCGACATTGCCGCCCGGCACCCGGAATATCATGCACTGCTGGAAAATGCGGATGCGGCAGTCAACCAGGAATGGGTACCGGAAGGCGGAGCGATGAATCCCTTCCTGCATCTTTCACTGCACCTGGCGATCCACGAGCAGGTAAGCATCGACCAGCCACCGGGGATCCGCCTGGCATTCGAGCAATTGCGGGCGCGCATGGATGCGCACGATGCCGAACACGTGCTGCTCGAATGCCTGGGCGAGACGATCTGGCAGGCCCAGCGCAACGGCCAGGCCATGGATGCCATGGCCTACGTCGATGCGGTACGCCGCAAGGCCACGCCGCTCGGTCGCTAGTCGTTCATTGCCCGCAACGACGGGCAAAGACGATTACCCTTCGTCTAATGGCGGGGCAACCTTGATCACCTCCTCGAGGGAGGTCTGCCCCTGGGCAACTTTCAAGGCGCCTGAAATGCGCAGCGGCCGCATCCCCTCGCGGAAAGCCTGTTCGCGCAACTTCGGAATGTCCGTGATCGGCTTGATCTGCCTGCGGATTTCGGGCGAATTGAGCAAGACTTCGTAAATACCCACCCGACCGGTATAACCCGTCATCCGGCACTCGAGACAACCGACCGGCTGCCACAATTGCGCCGGCTCGGCCGATTTCCATGGCGCCACCAGCGAACGCCAGGCGGCCCTCTGATCCTCGGTAATCGGTGCCGCCTTCTTGCAATGCGGGCACAAGGTACGCACCAGGCGCTGGGCCATCACGCCGAGCAGGGTCGAATTGATCAGGTAGGCCGGCACGCCGAGATCAAGCATGCGGGTGATCGCGGACGGCGCATCGTTGGTATGCAGGGTCGACAGCACCAGATGCCCGGTCAAGGCCGCCTGGATGGCCATTTCGGCGGTTTCCAGATCGCGGATTTCGCCGATCATCACGATATCCGGGTCCTGGCGCATCAAGGCGCGCACACCGTCGGCGAAACCAAGATCGATGCTACGGTTGACCTGCATCTGGTTGAACGAGGACTCGATCATTTCGATCGGGTCCTCGATGGTGCACACGTTGACCTCCGGCGTCGCCAGTTGTTTCAGCGTGGTGTACAGCGTCGTCGTCTTGCCGGAGCCGGTGGGACCGGTGACCAGCACGATGCCGTTCGGCGAGCCGGTCATCTGTTTCCAGCGCAATTGGTCATCATCGGAAAAACCGAGCGAGCGGAAATCCCGCACCAATACCTCGGGGTCGAAAATGCGCATGACCAGCTTTTCGCCGAAAGCCGTCGGCAGGGTGGACAAGCGCAACTCGACCTCCTGCCCCGCCGGCGTCCGGGTCTTGATCCGGCCGTCCTGAGGGCGGCGCTTCTCGATGACGTCCATGCGACCGAGCAGCTTGATGCGGCTGGTCATGGCGTTCATCACTGCCATCGGAATCTGGTACACCTGATGCAGCACGCCGTCGATACGGAAGCGGACAATGCCCAGATCGCGCCGCGGTTCAATGTGGATGTCCGAGGCGCGCTGGTCGAAAGCATACTGCCACAACCAGTCCACGATATGGACGATGTGCTGGTCGTTGGCATCGAAGGTCCGGTTGGCCTTGCCCAGCTCGACCAGCTGCTCGAAGCTCGACAAACCGCTGGTCACTTCGCCGCGGGCCGCCGCTTTCTTGACCGATTTGGCCAGGTTGAAGAACTCGACCAGGTAGCGCCCGATGTCGTCCGGATTGGCCATCACCCGGCGAATCTCCTTGCGCAGGATATGCTGCAGCTCGACGACCCATTCGCGAACGAAAGGCTCGGCCGTGGCGATCACGACCTCACGCGTCGTCACCTGAACCGGCAGGATGCCGAAGCGGGCCGCGTAGGCGCTCGACATCACTTCGGCAACGCCGGTGAAATCGATCTTCAGCGGGTCGATATGCAGGTAATCGAGTCCCGTCCGCCCGGCCAGCCATTCGGTGAGGTTTTCCAGGTTCAGCAATTGGCTCGGCGGCTTGGCGCTGCGCCACTTCTGGTCGGCGATGACGATCAGCGGATGGATCTTGCCGCCGTGCAGGCGGCGCTCGCTCTTCAAGGCATCGGCTGCCTCGCGACCGACGAGGCCGTCCTCGACCATCCAGTCGACGACCTCGGCGAGAGTCAGGCGGTGTTCGCCTACATTCCTGTCATTCATCCGCGGCAATATAGCATGCGCTCGTAAGGTGTTGTCACTCGCCCCGGAGATGTTCGCACGCCTTTGCAAGGTGAGCGGAAACTAATCCGAATGGCACCTAGAATGAAGTTGTGACAACCGTCAATGGGGAGCAAAAAAATGAAAAACCGTCTGATGATTGCCGTCGCCTCGCTGGTTTCGCTGACCTGCCTGCCCGCCACTGCACAGCCGGGTCCCGGGATGGGGGGCATGCGCGGCATGGATTCCGGGATGACTCCAGCCAGTCCGCCTCGGGCACGCGCCCGGGTCGATTGCAGCAAGGCACCCAACCCGGCACGTTGCGAGCAGCATCAGAAAGCCCGTGTCGCATGCCAGGACAAGCTTGGCCCTGAGCACAAGGCCTGCCTGCGCCAGCAATTCAATACCCAGTAGCTGAACAAGGCGCCGTTTCGTCAAACCCCGGCGGGTTGCCTATGGCTGCCCGCTAAGGTTGCCGCAGGGGCTTCAACAGACCCGACAGGCCGTTATGGTCGATCTCCTGCATCAAGGCCAGCAAACGGCCGATTTCCCCCGGCGGAAAACCTTCACGGGCAAACCAGTTCAGGTAATGCCCGGGCAGGTCGGCAATCAGGCGGCCCTTGTACTTGCCGAATGGCATCGTCCGGCTGACCAGCAGGAGCAGATCGTCGGGGTTCATCGGTTTGCTGCTCGCCACAGGGGATAAAGTCCAAGCAGGCCGAGAACGGGGCCTGGCAACAACAGCCACGCGATGCCGCCGGCCCAGTTGCCTATCCACGCCGTCCCCAGCTGGATGGAAACCATGGTGATCGCAAAACCGATCGAATTCTGGAAGGCCAGGGCGCTACCCACAATCTCGGGCGGGCAGGCCTTGGCGGATAGCGCCGAAAAATGGGGAGAATCGGCCACCACCGTTGCCCCCCACAGGAGCAGCAACAATAGCTTGGCCCAGGGCGCCCATTCGCCGCTCAGCGGAAATACCGCACAGCAAGCCGCCGACAGCGCCAAGGCCGTAGCGGCCACCCGGGCACTGCCGATACGCTGGCTCCACCAGCCGCCGAACAGGCACCCCAGCGTGCCGATGCCGATGATGGCAAACGCCAGCCCGGAGACTTCGATGCTGCCGGGAGTCGCCAGGCCGCTCAGGACGATCAGCGCCGGGGTCAGCGTCCAGAAGGCGTACAACTCCCACTGGTGGCCGAAATAACCCAGGGCGGAGGCACGAAATTCGCCGATCGAAAAGGCATGGAGCACCCTGCCCAGGCGCAGCGGCGGCGCTCCGTGCCGACGCTTGAGATGTGGGCCGTCGCCGAGGCGGAAGATCATGACCGCAGCCAGTAGCGCCAGGCCCGAGGAAACCAGAATCGTGGCCTGCCACGACCAGCCTGTCCCTGCCAGGCGAATGCCGTGCAGCAACGCTGTCCCCAGCGTCAGCATGCCGACCAGTTGAGCCAATGCCGCTCCGGCCCGCTCGGGCACCCAGCTGACCACCAGCTTCATGCCCAGGGGATAGACACCTGCCAGGCAAAAGCCGACGGCAAAGCGCAAGGGCACGGCCCAGGTCAGGCCATCGGCCAGCCCGGCGAATGCAGCGTTGCAAGCGGCCCCGAGCACGGCGCAAACCGCAAAAATGCGGCTGGCCGGAAAGCGGTCGGCCAGGCCGGAAATGGCAAAGCTCAGGGTGCCCAGGATGAAGCCGAGCTGAACGGCATTGGTCAAGGTTCCGATATCGGCCGGAACGATGCCCCAGGTGCGAATCAGATCGTCAGCCGCACTATTGGCCGAGAACCACAGCGACGTACCGAACAGCTGCGCGATGACAATGATGGGAACGGGGTTCTGCATGGTGGCCGGGCAAAATGAAACAGCCGCCAGCATACCGCCTAAGTCCGCCAACACCTCGGACAGCGCGCCGCTTCGGTAAAATTCAGGTATTCCCTCACCTCGCTGTCGCATGCGCCCCAACCCGCCACCTAACTATCTCGCCGGCTATCCGGGTCATCTGGTCCACGCCGTCAGCCACGCCATTGCGCAAGGGAAGCTGGGGGAAATTCTGCTCGGGAAATACCCGCTGGCCCACGATATACGCACTGACAAGGCGCTCTACGACTACGTTCAGGATATTCGCAATCGTCATCTGAAAAACACACCACAGCTCAGCAAGGTCGCCTACGACAGCAAATTGCAAACGCTGCAAAAAGCACTGGGCACCCACACCACTATTGGCCGGGTGCAGGGCAGCAAGATCAGGGCCAAAAGGGAAATCCGCGTTGCCGGGCTGTTTCGCAACATGCCCGGCGAGTTCCTGCGCATGATCGTGGTTCATGAACTGGCCCATCAGAAGGAGTCGGAACACAACAAGCCCTTCTACCAGCTCTGCCAACACATGGAGCCCGATTACTTCCAGCTGGAATTCGATCTGCGCTCTTATCTGAGCTATTTGGATGCCGGTGGCGAGGCGCTCTGGGCAAGCTCGCCAACCACTGTATAGGATTGCTTCCGACATAAAAAAGGCCGCCTGAACAGGCGGCCTTTGATCGATACAAGCCGATTAGCGGCTACGGCGAAATCGAATCACTTCGCCGACAACGCCATCATCAGATCGTTGATGCGCTTGACGAAGCCAGCCGGGTCATCCAGTTGCCCGCCCTCGGCCAGGGTAGCCTGCTCGAACAACAAGGCGGCCCAGTCGTCGAAGCGTGCCTCTTCATACTTCAGGCGCATCACGGCCGGATGCTGCGGATTGATTTCCAGGATGGGCTTGATGTCCGGAGCCTTCTGGCCGGCCGCCTTCAGCAGACGAGCCAGGTTGCCGGACGGATCGTGTTCGTCGGAAACCAGGCAGGACGGCGAGTCCGTCAGGCGATAGGTAACGCGCACATCCTTGACCTTGTCGCCGAGCGCGGTTTTCACCTTCTCCAGCAAGTCCTTGTACTCATCGGCCGCTTTTTCGGCTTCCTGCTTCTCGGCTTCATCTTCCAGCTTGCCGAGATCAAGGCCGCCCTTGGCGACAGACTGCAACTGCTTGCCTTCGAACTCGGTCAGGTGGCCAACCACCCACTCGTCAACACGATCCGATAGCAGCAAGACCTCAATCCCCTTCTTCTTGAAAATTTCAAGATGCGGGCTGTTCCTGGCGGCATTGAAGCTGTCGGCCGTCACGTAATAAATCTTCTCCTGGCCATCCTTCATCCGGGCGATGTAGTCGGCCAGCGAAACAATCTGCTTGTCGCCATCGCCATGCGTCGATGCGAAACGGATCAAACCGGCAATCTTGTCCTTGTTGGCATGATCCTCGCCAACACCTTCCTTGAGCACGGCGCCGAAGGCTTCCCAGAATTTGGCGTACTTTTCCTTGTCGGCCGCTTCATCGCTGTTGGCCAGGCCTTCCAGCATGGACAATACCTTGCGCGTACAGCCGCTGCGGATATTGTCGATATCCTTGCTCTGCTGCAGGATCTCACGCGAAACGTTGAGCGGCAGATCGGCCGAATCGACCACACCGCGCACAAAGCGCAGGTACAGCGGCATCAGCTGCTCGGCGTCGTCCATGATGAAGACGCGGCGCACGTAGAGCTTGATGCCGTGACGGGCGTTGCGGTCCCACATGTCGAACGGCGCGCGGGCCGGGATGTAGAGCAGCTGCGTGTATTCCTGCTTGCCTTCGACGCGGGCATGCGTCCAGCACAGCGGGTCTTCGAAGTCATGGGCAACATGCTTGTAGAACTCGGTGTATTGCTCGTCGGTGATATCCGACTTGCTGCGCACCCACAGCGCGTTGGCCTGATTGACGGTCTCGTCCTCCTCGGTCACGACCTGCTCACCGTCCTTCCATTCCTCCTTCTTCATGATGATCGGGAGCGTGATATGGTCGGAATACTTGCGAATGATGGACTTGAGTTTCCAGCCGTTCAGGAAATCGTCCTCGCCATCGCGCAGATGCAGAACGACATCGGTACCGCGCCCGGTCTTTTCGACCATTTCGACGGTATATTCGCCCTCGCCGGCGGATTCCCAACGCACTGCCTGATTCGCCTCGACCCCGGCACGGCGGGAAATCACCGTCACCTTGTCGGCAACGATAAACGACGAGTAGAAACCGACGCCAAACTGGCCGATCAGATGGGCATCTTTGGCCTGGTCACCAGTCAGGGCCGAAAAGAATTCCTTGGTGCCCGATTTGGCAATCGTCCCGAGATGAGCGACGGCCTCGTCGCGGCTCAGGCCGATGCCATTATCGGAAATGGTCACTGTACGGGCACCCTTGTCGAAGGCAACCCGGATTTTCAACTCCGAATCGTCACCATAAAGTGCTGCATTGTTCAGCGCCTCGAAGCGCAACTTGTCACAGGCATCGGAAGCATTCGATACCAGTTCGCGCAGAAAGATTTCCTTGTTGCTGTACAGGGAATGGATCATCAGGTGCAGCAGTTGCTTGACTTCCGTCTGGAAGCCGAGCGTTTCGCGATTTGCGGTTGCGGACTCGGACATGCGTGAGACTCCCATTATTCAAAATGAAACGTAGGGTTGAATATGGGGCCCCACCTGCCGAATTCAAGAGCGAAATGGGACTAAATGCATTTGGAAGTTAGCGAGAAGCCAACCGGCCGGTAGGCGATCCTGATATTTTTTACTTATAAAAAGTAAAAACCCCGTTACTGGAGAGTAACGGGGTTTTTGAATGGGAGTCTGGCGTTGACCTACTTTCGCGAGCGGAAGCTCACTATCATTGGCGCGTTGCTGTTTCACGGTCCTGTTCGGGATGGGAAGGGGTGGTA
>CALJZP010000028.1 GCA_937983545.1 uncultured Azonexus sp. | reverse complement strand
TGCACCCGACGAGGCTATTCTGGATCGCCTCGCAGCCATTCTTTGGGGGGCTGCATTGATCGGCAGTACTGCGATCACCGTGGGCGGTTACCTGCTCGTTTATTTTGGACTGACCCCCATTCGGACACTGGCTGAGCAAACACGCTGTCTCGCAATACTTTCCCTCGACAAACGGTTGGAAACTGAGGGGATTCCCGCCGAGCTACAAGTGCTTGTCGATCAGTTCAACGATTTGCTAAATCGACTGGAAAAAGCCTACCAGCAACTCGAAGGATTCAATGCCGATGTAGCGCACGAATTGAGAACGCCGTTGGCGAATATCATCGCTAGCAGTGAATTGGCTTTGCGTAGCAACGACAAGGATGAAAATCTGCGTGATTGCATCGGTGCGAATCTCGAAGAAATGCACAGGCTGTCGGGCATCGTTAATGACATGCTGTTCCTGTCGCAAGCCGACCGGGGTGCAAAAGCCCGGCGGATACCCGTTCAAAGCCTCGCCCAACTCTGCACTGAGGTGGCTGACTACTATGAAGCAGTGCTGATTGAGTCCGACCTTCAGTTGTCGATTGAAGGTGATGCATCCGGCCTATTCGATGCTGCACTGCTACGGCGCGTACTGTCCAATTTACTGAATAATGCGGCCCGGTATGCTGAGCACGGAAGTGCAATCTTGATCCGGATAGCGCCGGAAGCAGATGGACAACTAAAGCTCTCGGTGATCAACCAGGGGGAACCGATTCCTGCTGCAAGCCAGCCCCACATCTTCGATCGCTTTTTCCGCGTAGACACGTCACGTAGCCACGGCCACCAAAATCATGGACTGGGTCTCGCCATTGTTAGCGCGATTGCCCGGATGCATGACGGGGCGGCATTCGCAATATCCGCCGATGGCGAGACCGAAATAGGCGTACGACTGGCCTGCTGACGGCCTCGCTGCTTTCGTCGATGCAGGCCAACGGGTCTTCAGTCTCTGGTTTGCGGCGCAGAGGTTCGCAACGTTCGCAGGCCGTTAGCGACGACCAGTAGACTGGCGCCCATGTCAGCAAATACCGCCATCCACATCGTGGCATTTCCGAACACCGCGAGCCCGAGAAATACGACCTTGATGCCCAAGGCCAGTGCGATGTTCTGCCAGAGCACGGCGTGTGTCTGGCGGGACAAACGGATGGTTTCCGGGATACGTCGCAAATCGTCGTTCATGATGACCACGTCGGCGGCCTCCATGGCGGTATCGGTGCCGGCAGCGCCCATGGCAACACCGATATCGGCACGTGCCAGGGCGGGCGCATCGTTGATACCGTCGCCGGTCATTGCCGTCGGGCCATAGCGCCCCTGCAGTTCCTCGATAGCAGCCAGCTTGTCCTCCGGCAGCAGGTTGCCTCGTGCATCGTCGATTCCCGCCTGGCGGGCAATACTGGTTGCGGTTGCTACGTTGTCGCCGGTGAGCATGACCGACGTGACACCAAGGCGATGCAGATCGGTAATCGCTTCCCGCGAGCTTTCCTTGATGGTGTCAGCCACCGCGAAGATAGCCAGTACCCGATCCTCGGTAGCCAGCAGAGTGGCGGTTCGCCCTTGACTTTCATGAACGGCAAGACGCGCCTCGATCTCTGGGCTGCACAGACCACGATCCTCGATCAAGCGATGGTTACCAAGAATCAAGGTATGCCCGTCCAGGCGGGCCTCGATGCCGCGACCGGGAAGCGCGGTGAAGTCGGTGAGGCCGTTTTCCGGCAGGTTCAGGCCGGTGGCGATAGCCTTCGAAACGGGGTGGTCCGAATGACCGGCCAGGCTGGCGGCCCAGGAAAGCACCTTTGCTTCTGGATCGAAGGGGGACAGCACCTCTGTGGCTACCAGACGAGGCTTGCCTTCCGTGATGGTGCCGGTCTTGTCGAGAGCGATGGCGCGCAGTTTACGGGCCTCTTCCAGATAGACGCCGCCCTTGATCAGGATGCCGCGCTGAGCGGCTGCGGCCAGTCCGCTGACAACTGTAACCGGCGTAGCGATAACTAGCGCACAGGGACAGGCAATTACCAGGAGAACCAGTGCCTTGTAGAGCGCCTGTGTCCACATCCAATCGAACAGCCAGGGGCCGCAAATGGCCACGGCCACGGCAATCGCAAAAATGGCCGGCGTATAAATGGCGGCAAAGCGATCCACGAAGCGCTGGGTGGGAGCCCGCGTGCCTTGGGCTGCCTCGACGGCATGGATGATGCGGGCCAGGGTCGTGTTGTTGGCGGCAGCCGTCACCTCGAATTCCAGCGTGCTGGTCTCGTTGATAGTGCCGGCGAAAACGGGATCGCCAGTTGTCTTGTCGACAGGAATGCTCTCGCCGGTGACCGGCGCCTGGTTGACCGCACTGCTGCCGGCGGTCACTCGTCCATCCAGCGGGATGCGGGCACCAGGCTTGACCCGTGCCAGTGCACCGATGACGACCTTGTCGGCCGGCGTCTCCAGCCAGCCACCATCGCCTTGGCGAATCTCTGCGGTTTCCGGGGCCAAGGCGAGGAGCCCCTTGATAGCGTTGCGTGCCCGATCGACGGACCGGGCCTCGATGAGTTCGGCGATGGCGTAAAGCGCCATGACCATCGCTGCTTCCGGCCATTGACCGATCAGGAAAGCGCCAGTCACGGCGACGCCCATCAGGGCGTTCATGTTCAATTGGCCGCGCCGCAATGCGGACAATCCCTTGCGATAAGTGGAGAATCCGGAGAAGGCAATGGCAGCCGCTGCCAACGCCATGCCCAGCCCCTTGAACAGCAGGGTATCGGGTGCAAAGAAATCCAACGCCTCGGCTCCGATGGCCAATGCCAGGGCGATCAAGGCCTTACTGATCTCGCCGAGACCTGATGGGACTTCGGTCTGTTCATGCTCAATGGGCAACACTTCAAAACCGAGCTGACGGATGGCCTGTAACGCACTTTTCTGGACGGACTGCTCGGCATCAATGGTCAGGGTCCGGGCAGCCAGTTCGAAGCGTAGCGACCGAATCCCATCGATGCCTGCTAGTGCCTTGCGAATATCGTTTTCTTCGTTCGGGCAGTCCATGGCGGGAATCCGAAAAACGCTCGATTTCCCTGAGGAGTGGGATACGGAGACACGCGGCGCATCCTGAGTGGAGGTCGTATCAGTCGTACAGCCACCTGAACACGCG
>CALJZP010000027.1 GCA_937983545.1 uncultured Azonexus sp. | reverse complement strand
TCGTTCTGGTCGACCTGCCGCACGAGGAATTGCTGCAGCGCCTGAAAGAGGGAAAGGTCTATATTCCCCAGCAGGCCGAACGCGCCGTGCAGAATTTCTTCCGCAAGGGCAACCTGCTGGCGTTGCGGGAACTGGCCTTGCGCCGGACCGCCGATCGTGTCGATGAGGATGTCCTGGCCTACCGCCGGGAAACCTCGGCGACGACCGTCTGGCCGACACAGGAATCATTGCTCGTCTGCATCGGCGCCGGTCTCGGCAGCAACAAGCTGATCCGCTCGGGCGCCAGACTGGCCGCCCAGTTCAATGTTCCGTGGCATGTGATCTACGTTGAAACCTCCAAGCTCCAACGCCTGTCGGAGAACGATCGTTCGCGCATCCTGCGCACCTTGAAGCTGGCTCAGGATCTGGGTGCCACCACGGCAAGCCTGTCCGGCGACGACCTGATTGCGGTGACGACGGCCTACGCTCGCGAACACAATCTGGGCAAGGTGGTTGTCGGTCGGGAAACAGCCAGATTGTGGCCATGGCAACGCAGCTTTGCGGAACGGCTTGGACAAGGGGCACCGGAACTCGAAGTCGTGCTGGTTGCTCGCGATGTGGACGAGCGGACAAGCGGCGAGAGCGAAACGACCAGGCAGGTCTCCAGCGAAGGGACGTCCATCGCCTGGCGGGACTATCTCTTGGCAACTTCCGGCGTGGCCTTGACCTCTCTCGTTGCGACCCCACTGCTGCCGCACCTTGAACTGGCCAACATCGTCATGATCTTTTTGTCGATGGCGGTTTTCACCGCCTATCGACTGGGACGCGGACCGGGTGCGCTGGCGGCGGTCCTGTCCGTGGCCGCCTTTGATTTCTTCTTCGTATCGCCGCGTTTCTCGTTTTCGGTGAGCGACGTCCAGTACTTGCCGACGTTTGCCGTCATGCTCCTGGTCGCACTCCTGATCGGGCAGATGACCGCGCGCCTGAAATTCCAGGCGGGTGTCGCCCTGGGCCGGGAGCAACGCATGCGAGCCTTGTTTGAAATGGCCAGGGAGTTATCCAGCGCCCTGGCCGTCGAGCAGATCGTGGAAATCAGCCAACGATTTGTGGACCGGGTGTTCGGGGCCCGCTCGACCGTGATGGCGCTCGACACGGGCGATCACCTGCAGGAGGCGGGGGACGGCAAGCTTCCGGAACTCGATATCGGCGTCGCCCACTATGCACTCGACCACAACGAACCGGCAGGGTGTTCGACCTCGACCCTACCCTCGGCCAGCGCGCTCTACCTGCCGCTGAAGGCGCCGATGCGGACGCGCGGGGTGTTGGTTGTCGTGCCGCCTTCGGGAAAATGGTCTGTGCCGCCGGAACAGCAGCGTCTGCTGGAAACGAGCGCCAGCCTGATCGCCATTGCGCTCGAACGTGTTCATTTCATTGCCGTGGCACAGGAAGCGCTGGTCAAGATGGAGTCGGAGCAACTGCGCAATTCCCTGCTATCGGCGCTATCGCACGATCTGCGTACGCCGCTGACCGTGCTTTCCGGCCTCGCCGAGTCCTTGAACATTGCCGGGCCGCCCTTGCCAAAATCGCAGGCCGATATCGCCAACGCCATCCGCGACGAAGCCTTGCGCACCAGCGTACTGGTCAGCAACTTGCTGGATATGGCACGCCTCCAGAGCGGAAATGTCAAACTGAATCGCGACTGGCAGCCCCTGGAGGAGGTCATCGGCGTGGCCCTCCAGTCTCGTGCCGCAGTGCTGGCCGACCATGCGATCAACATCGCGCTGCCGGCCGACCTGCCCATGCTGTATTTCGACTCGATCCTTATGGAACGGGTCTTCTGCAACCTACTGGAGAATGCCGCAAAATACACGCCGACCGGCAGTGTCATCGCCATCTCGGCGCAATGCGTGGGCAAGCATGCCGAGATCAGCGTCGAGGATAACGGGCCGGGTTTGCCTCCAGGCAGGGAAGAAGCCCTGTTTGCCAAGTTTGCACGCGGACGAAGCGAATCGACGATCAGCGGCGTCGGGCTTGGACTGTCCATCGTTCGAGCCATTGTCGAAGCGCACGATGGCACTATCCGGGCAGAGAAAAGTGCTTTGGGCGGCGCTCGCTTTGTCATCACCATTCCCTGTGGCAAGGCACCGGAAGTGCCGAAGGAGGAGATTCCATGGTAACCCCCGCAGGCACCTACAGCGTGGTCGTCATCGAGGACGAAGCCCAGATTCGGCGCTTCATCCGAACCGCCCTCGAGGCGGAAGGATGTGCCGTACATGAAGCCGGGACGGCGGAGCGGGGATTGATCGAGCTGGGTACCCGCAAACCCGATCTGGCCGTGCTGGATCTCGGGCTTCCCGATCGCGACGGTATCGAGCTCATTCGCGAGGTCCGCACCTGGACGACGCTGCCGATTCTGATTTTGTCGGCGAGAACACTGGAAGGTGAAAAAGTGCGGGCACTCGATGCCGGGGCGGATGACTATCTGACCAAGCCCTTCGGCATCGCCGAACTGCAAGCCCGGATTCGGGCCTTGCTGCGCCGCGCGGCACGTAGCACTTCTTCGCCGCAGGTGGCTCTGGGCGACATTCGAGTCGATATGGTCAAACGTCAGGTCATGCGCGGCGAGCAGGAGATTCACCTGACCCCCATCGAATACAAGCTCCTGATGCAGCTGATCGCCAATCTGGGTCGCGTCGTGACGCATCGCCAGTTGCTCAAGGAGGTTTGGGGGCCAAGTCATGTTGATGACACGCACTATCTGCGGGTCTATATGGCAGGATTGCGCCGAAAACTTGAATCCGACCCCAATCGTCCGCGCAACATCCTTACGGAGCCCGGCGTTGGGTATCGTTTGATCGATCAATGACAAACTCGCTACGCATCGGAATCGACCTCGGCGGCACGAAGATCGAGATCGCCGCCCTCGACGAGCAGGGCAGCGAACTGCTGCGCCGACGTGTCGACACGCCGCAAGGCGATTATCTCGGTACGGTCATGGCCGTCGCCGGGCTGGTGGAGGCTACCGAGGATGAACTGGGCCGGCGGGGCAGCGTCGGTATCGGCATACCGGGCGCCGAATCGCAGCGGGGCGGCCTGATCAAGAACGCCAACTCGACCTGCCTGATCGGCAAGCCCCTGCGCCGCGACCTGCAGGCCCTGCTCCAGCGCGAGGTACGACTGGCCAACGACGCCAACTGCTTCGCCCTGTCGGAAGCCATCGACGGCAGCGGCCGCGACGCCGAGAGCGTGTTCGGCGTCATTCTCGGCACCGGTGTCGGCGGCGGCATCGTAATCCGCCAGCAAGTGCTGGTCGGCGCCAACGCCATCGCCGGCGAGTGGGGGCACAATCCCCTGCCCGCGCTGCCCGGCGACGAACATCCGCCCCCCGATTGCTACTGCGGGCGCCGGGGTTGCATCGAGTCCTACCTGTCCGGGCCAGGGTTGAGCGCCGACCATGCCCGCCACACCGGCATCCGCCTCGATCCCGCAACGATTGCGCGCCGTGCCAACCAAGGCGACGAGGCTTGCGCGGCGACACTGCTGCGTTATGAAGAGCGACTCGGCCGGGCCCTGGCCGGGGTGATCAACATTCTGGACCCGCAGGTCATCGTTTTCGGAGGTGGCCTCTCCAACATGCAGCGGCTCTATCGCAACCTGCCCGAGCGCTGCGCGCCGCACGTTTTTTCCGACACCGTCTGCACACGCTTCCTGCCGCCCATGCACGGCGACTCGTCGGGGGTGCGCGGCGCCGCCTGGCTGTGGAACTGAGCACATCGGCGGAAAGGGTTTTCCAGTGCTTACATTTGCCGGACGAGATGGCAAAATCAAATGGTGAAAGCAAATATTTCCCTCTTTGTCGGCAGCATTCGCTCGCTCCCCGAATCCGGTCGTCCGACCGGCATCTACAAGCAGGCCGTGAGCGGCCCGATCGAACTCGGGCCTGAAGGCTTCGCCGGCGACCAGCAAGCCGATCGCCGGGTACACGGCGGCCCTGACAAGGCGGTCCATCTGTATCCCGCGGCGCACTACGCCAGGCTGGCAGCCCGTTTTCCGGAAGCGGCCGGGCAACTGCTCGTCGGGAGCATCGGCGAAAACATCTCGACCGGCGATCTCGACGAAAACGATGTCCGGCTCGGCGATATCTGGCAGCTCGGCTCGGCTCGCCTGCAGGTGTGCCAGCCGCGCAGTCCGTGCTGGAAAATCGACGAGCGTTACGCCTGCGACGGCATGGCCCAATTCATTGCCGAACAGCGCCTGACCGGTTGGTACTGGCGGGTTGTCACCCCGGGCAGCATCGGCCCCCGCGATGCCCTGCTCCTTGAACAGAGCGATCCGGCGGCCTTCACCCTGGCCGAGGCCATGCTGCTCTGGCAGGCGCATCGCCCGCCGCTCGCCGCGATGGAAAGGCTGCTCGCCACCCCGGGCATCGCCGACAACTGGCGGCAAAAAATCGCCAACCGGGTCGGCTGGCTGCACAAGCATGCGGATCAGACGCCGCCCCCCGTCACCGCGTACCACGCGAAACCGGAGAACCCGTGAGCAATCCCCCGCATCAGGCCAACTGGCTCAGGCTTTTCCTGCCGTTTGCCGCCGGTTATTTCCTGTCTTACCTGTTCCGCACGGTCAACGCCGTCATCGGCCCCGTCCTGGCACGCGAACTCAACCTCGCCGACAACGCCCTCGGCCTGCTGACCAGCACCTATTTCCTCGCTTTCGGGGCGGCCCAGTTGCCGCTGGGCATGCTGCTCGACCGCTATGGTCCGCGCCGCGTCGAATCGGGACTGTTGCTGCTTGCCGGCACCGGTGTCGCCGTGTTTGCCATGAGCGACACGCTGGGCGGACTGGCTATCGGCCGCGCCCTGATCGGCCTCGGCGTATCGGCTTGCCTGATGGCCTCCTTCAAGGCCTTCGCCCTGTGGTTTCCCCCCGAACGCCAGGCTTCGCTGACCGGCTGGGTCATGGCCGCCGGCGGGCTGGGCGCGCTGGCCGCCTCCAAACCGCTGGAGATTGCCATCGGCTTCACCAGCTGGCGCATCATCGCCCTCGGGCTGGCGGTGGCAACGGCGATCGTCGCCGCCATCATCTGGCTCCGTGTGCCGGATACCGACAACAAGCCCGAAGGCGCCGGCTTTGCCGAACAGCTGGCCGGGGTGAAGGCGGTGTTTTCGAGCCGCCACTTCTGGCGCTACGCACCGATGGGACTGATGATGACCGGCGGCTTCATGGCCGTGCAGGGCCTGTGGGCCTCGCGCTGGATGATGGTGCTGGAGAACATGGACCGCGCGGCGGTAGCCGTGCGCCTCACCTGGATCAGCGGCGCCATGCTGGCCGGCTTCCTGTTCATGGGCTTCTTCGCGACCGGCCTGGTCCGGCGCGGCATCAAGCTGGAGAAGGTTTATATCGGCGCGATGCTGGCCGCCTTGATCAGCTTTGCCCTGATCAGCTTCCAGCCAGGCTTTGCCGGCGACCTGCTGTGGCCGATCCTCGGCATCTGCTTCTCGCTGTCGAACATTGCCTATTCGCTGGTTTCCCAGGCTTTTCCGCCGGCGCTGTCGGGACGCGCCAACACCGCCCTGAACCTCCTGGTCTTTGCCGGCGCCTTCGGGCTGCAGTGGGGCATCGGCGGTTTTGTGGACCTGCTGCAGGCCCAGGGCTGGGCCAGCGAGGCGGCATTCCGTGCCGCCTTCCTGTCGCTGCTAGGCGGTCAGGCGCTGGCGCTCGTCTGGCTCGTTCTCCCGCACCGCCGGGCTTGAAACGGCGAGGTCGACCTGCTGCAGGTGGCCTACCTCGCCCGCCTCCGTCAAATAGACACCGGCGGCACGAATCTGGCCGAGCAGGGCGTTGTCGGCGGTTTTCAGCGTGAACGGCGCCGCGACCGACCCGGTGTAGAGCGCCCCAATGCCGCGCTGCGCCAATGACGACAGGCCGTCGCCCGACCATACGGCCAGCTGTCGGTAGGCGGCATCGTTCTCGTCTATCCAGCCGTTGCGATCGTCATCGAGTTCCGCCAGGTCGGCAAAGCCGTTGCCGCTGGCGACGCCGAACAATTCGCGACCGTCGTCGGCCTTGCCGTTGTGGTTGCGGTCGAAGACGAGAAACGCACTGTTCTTGCCTGCACCCGGAATTTGTTCCGGCTTGCCGTCGGCATCGAGATCGAAATCGATACGCCGGTCGGACAATTCGGCCGCCTTTCCGTCGAAGCTCAGCATCAGCGGGTCTTTCAGGGTGACGGTGCCGGACTTTTCGAGTGAGGATGTCTGCTCGAATTGGCGGTTCATCGACAGCGAGAAATCGAAGGCAATCTGCCGGCCGTCCTGGGTCCGCACGCAGCCCTGGCCGCAGACATCGGTACGCTCGCTTTCCTTCACCGTCTCGACGATACGGTTCGTCCAGGTCATTTCCCGCGTCCGCCCGGCCGGAACGGCCTCGTCCGGCAAGGCGTCGGGAGCGGCAAAGTTTTCCTTGAATTTCTTGCCGTCGAGCGCCGCCAGAATGGCGTCGACCAGCGATTGCAACATTTTCTGCAGGCGCTTGCGGGCCTCGCCGTCGTTGTCCGCCGGCGTCCCGGCCAGCTGCGCGAAAACCTGCCGAAATCCCGTCGTGCTGGTCATCTCGACATGATGGGCATAACTCGCTTCGTGGCTGGCCGCGAGGCGTACCGTCGAATCCGCGATTTTCATGATGCGCTCCTTGCGATGGATGGGATGCCATCACAGCAAGGGGCGTGCCGATCAGAACTCCAGCGGATCAACCTCGATATGCCAGCGCAAACGGGACGGCGCCTTGAGGCCTTCGACGGCTTCGCGCCAGCGCGGCAGAAAAGCCTGCAGCGCCGGACGGGAATGCGATTCGACCAGGAGCTGGCCACGCTCGAGGTTGGCCAGGCGGGCCATCTTCATCGGTACCGGATCGTAGATCAGGACGTTGTCGTGGCCGGCAATGACCGGCAGGACCGCCGCCGCTTTCAGGAAGGCGATGGCATCCGCCATGTCCGGCGCCTCGGCGCGCAGCATGGCCTGGAAGGTGTAGGGCGGAAAACCGGCCTGCTCGCGCTCGGTCAGCTGGGCGCTGGCGAAGCCAGGGTAGTCATGGGCGACCAGCGAGGCAAACAAGGGGTGATCCGGGTACTGCGTCTGGATCAGCACCTCGCCCTTCAACTCGGCCCGCCCCGCCCGACCGGCGACCTGCATGAGCTGGGCGAACAGCCGCTCCGGCGCACGGCAGTCGGCGGCGAACAACGCGGAATCGGCACCCAGGATGCCAACCAGGGTCAGCCTGGGGAAGTCGTGCCCCTTGGCCAGCATCTGCGTGCCGACCAGGATGTCGGCCTCGCCGCCGTGGATGCGTTCGAGGACCGCCTCCCACTGCTTGCGGCTCTTCACCGCATCGCGGTCGACGCGCAGGATGCGGGCATCCGGAAACTGCTCCTGCAGCCAGCCCTCGAGGCGCTGCGTGCCGCGCCCGAAGGGATGGATGTCCTGATTGCCGCAGGTCGGACAGGCTTTCGGAATGCGATATTCGAAGCCGCAGTGATGGCAGCGCAAGCGCCGGTCGGCAAGGTGCAGCACCATGTTCGCCGCACAACGCTTGCAGCGGGAAACCCAGCCGCAGGGCGGGCACGCCAGAACCGGGGCATAACCCCGCCGGTTCAGGAAAACGAGGCTTTGTTCGCCGCGTTCCAGGCGGGCCTGAATGGCGGCGACCAGCGGTTCGCTGACGCCTTCCCTGAGCGCCATGCGGCGCGTATCGAGAATCTTGACGGTCGGCAGGGTCGCTTCGGGGTTGGCCCGCTCGCGCAGGCTGAGCATCCGGTAGCGGCCGGTCTGGGCGTTCGACCACGATTCCAGCGAGGGCGTCGCCGAGCCGAGAAGGACGGGAATCTTCAGCTGGTTGGCACGAAACACCGCGATGTCGCGGGCCGAGTAGCGCATGCCGTCCTGCTGCTTGAACGAGGCATCGTGCTCCTCGTCGACGACGATCAGCCCGAGCCGCGGCATCGGTGTGAAGATCGCCAGCCGGGTGCCGAGCACGATGCTCGCCTCGCCGGAAAATGCCGCCCGCCAGTTGCGTTCGCGTGCCGCTTCGGCCAGTTCGCTGTGCAGGGAGACCACGGCGCGCTCCTGAAAACGGGCGCGGACCCGGCTTTCGAGCTGAGGCGTCAGATTGATTTCGGGCACCAGCAGCAGGACCTGCTTGCCGGCCGCCAGCGCCTTGTCGACCAGACGCAGATAAACCTCGGTCTTGCCGCTGCCGGTCACGCCGTGCAGCAGGTAGGCGGCAAATCCCGCGGCCGGATCGATGGCCGCCACGGCTGCGGCCTGCTCGCCGGTCAAATCGGGCGGCGCCAAGGTAGCGGGAGGTTTGGTGGCACGACCACTGCGCCGGTCCGGCGGATCGAGGCGCTTGAGGCCGGCTGGCAATGCCTGCATCACGACTTCGCCGAAAGCGGCCTGGTAGTAAGTGCTTGCAAATTCGCAAAGGGCCAGGAAATCGCGGGGCAGCGGCGGCAGATCGCGCAGTATGTCGCCGGCGGCCTTGAGCTGATCGATCGGCCAGTCGCTGGCATCGGCGACGTCCACGATGACTCCGAGCCTTTCGCCACGCCCGAACGGCACCCGAACGCGCCGGCCGACATCATCCGGGCCGGCCGATTCGCTGACATAGTCGAAGAGTCGATGCAGCGGCAAATCGAGGGCAACGCGCAAAACAGGCATCGTTTCAGCGGCCGAGGCCGTCATTTCTCCGAAAAAACGGGCAGGTTCGATTCAAAATCGACGGCTTTTTGAGTTGTCCACAAAAACTGTGGATAACTTTGTGAATTACTTCCGGACCGATGCGCTAAGTCGCGGGCCGGTAAGGGTTTTGTCACCTTGCCGAAATAATGGGCAACAAACAAAATCGTTTAAATTCAACACCTTGAACAAAGACGGCACTGTCAAGGCTTTTTATAGACATTTTTTCTGCGGGTGGCAAAACTCTGTGCATAAGTCAAGCTTTGCCACCCACTTATAGGCATTACTTACGTAATAGACGGCTATGCGCGTGAACCGTTTCGACGAGGGCGGTCACGCTCTCGGGCGGCGTGAATTGGGAGATTCCATGGCCCAGGTTGAAGACATGGCCGGTATTGCCCGTTCCGTAGCTGTCGAGCACCTTCTTCGCTTCTGCCGCAACGATTTCCGGCTGGGCAAACAGGACATTCGGGTCGAGGTTGCCTTGCAGGGCGACCTTGTCGCCGACGCGGCGGCGAGCCTCCCCGATATCGATCGTCCAGTCGAGGCCGACGGCATCGCAGCCGATGGCGGCGATCTTTTCCAGCCACAGGCCGCCGTTCTTGGTGAACACGATGCTCGGAATGCGCTGGCCGTCCTTTTCCTTCTTCAGGCCGGCAACGATGCGCTGCATGTATTGCAGCGAAAACTCCTGGTAAGCCGCATTGGACAGCGAACCGCCCCAGGTGTCGAAGATCATCACGGCCTGGGCGCCGGAGTCGATCTGCGCGTTCAGGTAGGAAATCACCGATTCGGTGGTGACCGACAGGATCTTGTGCAGCAGGTCCGGACGGTTGTAAAGCATGCCCTTGATGTGGCGGAAATCGCTAGAGCCCTGGCCTTCGACCATGTAGCAGGCGAGCGTGTAGGGGCTGCCGGAGAAACCGATCAGCGGCACCGAGTTGTCCAGCGCGCGGCGAATTTCGGAAACGGCATCCATGACGTAGCCGAGGTGCTCGTAGGGATCGGGGGCAGTCAGGTTGTTGATCGCCCATTCCTCGCGCAGCGGGCGCTCGAAACGCGGGCCTTCGCCTTCGGCAAAGTAGAGACCGAGGCCCATGGCGTCCGGCACGGTCAGGATGTCGGAGAACAGGATGGCGGCGTCGAGATCGTAGCGGGCCAGCGGCTGCAGGGTCACTTCGCAGGCCATGGTCGGCGACTTGCACAGGTTCAGGAAGTTGCCTGCCCGTTTGCGGGTTTCGCAATACTCGGGCAGGTAGCGGCCCGCCTGGCGCATCAGCCACAGCGGGGTGTATTCGGTCGGCTCCTTGAGAAGGGCGCGCAGGAAAGTGTCGTTCTTGGGTCGGCTCACGTCGGACTCCGCCAGAAAATCGGAAAAGCGGCATTATCCGCCTTTCCCCGCTCGCGGTCACTTGCGATAAATCAGGAAAAGGCGGCCCGAGGCTATTTGCGCCAGAAGGCAGGCGTCATCACCACCAGCAGGGTGAAGATTTCCAGACGGCCGAGCAGCATCGCGAACGTGCATACCCAGGTCTGGAAATCGCCAAGAACCTCGTAGGTCGTCGACGGCCCGACCACCCCCAGTCCCGGTCCCGTGTTGTTGATGCTGGCGACGATGGCGGTGAAGGCCGAGACAATGTCCAGCCCGGTGAAGGCCAGGATGAGCGTGAGCGAGACGATGCTGACCATGTACATGAAGGCGAAGGAAAGCACGGCGAAAAGAATGGGCTGCGGAGCGACCTGACCGCCGATCCGGATGTTGTATACCGCGCTGGGATGCATGGCGCGCACCAGTTCGCGATAGACCTGCTTGTAGAGCAGCAAGGCCCGCATCATCTTGATGCCGCCCCCGGTTGACCCGGCGCTGGTCGCGAAGCTGGACAGGAACAGCATCCACAAGGGCGCAAAAATCGGCCACTGCGCGTAATCGACGCTGGACAAGCCGGTTGTCGTGGCGATCGAGACCAGGTTGAATGCGACATGGCGCATCGCGGTATCGAGGTCGGGGTACGCACCGTCCTTCCAGATATAGACGGCGACGACAAAAATGCTGAGCAAGGTCACGCCGAGGAACCAGCGCGCTTCCGGATCGAGCAGATAGGGCCGTAGCGTACGCCCGGTCACGGCCAGGAACAGCGTTCCGAAGTTCATGCCGGCGATCAGCATGAAGACGATGGCGACAAATTCGATGGTCGGCGAATCGAAAAACCCGAAGCTGGCGTCATGGGTCGAGAACCCCCCCAGCCCCATGATCGAGAAGGTGTGGCACGTGGCATCGAACCAATCCATCCCGGCAATGCGCAGCGAGATGACGCAGGCGACGGTGACGCCGAGATATACCAGATACAGCCCTTTGGCCGTTTCGGCGATGCGCGGCGTCATCTTGGCATCCTTCATCGGCCCCGGCGTCTCGGCCTTGAACATCTGGCGGCCGCCGATACCGAGCAGGGGAAGGATGGCGATGGCCAGCACGATCAGGCCCATGCCGCCGACCCAGACCAGCTGATGCCGCCACAGGTTGATCGACATCGGCAGCTGGTCGATGTTCGACAACACGGTAGAACCAGTGGTGGTCAGACCGGAAACCGTCTCGAAATAGGCATCGGTATGGCTGATACCGAGTTGCAGCATCAGGGGAATCGCGGCGAAAGCCGGCAAAACCGTCCACACCAGCACCACCATCAGGAATCCGTCGCGGATGCTCAGCTCACGTTTGCAGCGGCGATAGCGATACCAGAGGAAGGCTCCGCACAGCATGGTAAGGGCGAAAGACTCGTCGTAAACAGCCTGGGCTCCGTCATCGACGGCGTAGGAGAGAATCAGCGGCGCCAGCATGGTCAGGCCGAAGAGCATGATGATCATGCCCAGCGCACGGTAAACCGGGGCAAATCGGGTCATCGCAGCGCCCCCTACAGAAAGTGGAATCCGACCTGGAAGAGCTTCTCGACTTTCTTGACCAGCTTCTTGCTGGTGCAGAAGACGATCACGTGATCGCCGGGTTCGATCACCGTATCGTGGTGCGCGATGACGACTTCGCCGTGACGGGTAATCGAGGTCCATTCGTCGGTTTGTCCGATCACCACGGCCTTGTCGAAATTGCGGACCATCGCGGCGACGGTTACCCCGTGCGGCCAGTCGATCTGATCGATGCGCTTGCCGACGATCTTCGAGGTCTTGGCGTCGC
>CALJZP010000026.1 GCA_937983545.1 uncultured Azonexus sp. | reverse complement strand
AACAGACGAAACCGATCTTTCACGGATTCGCAAAAGCGACTCCAGCACCAGGTTCCGGCTCATGCGCTCGCCCATGGCGTAGCCAACGATTCGGCAGGTGAAAAGATCCTTGTGCCCGACCAAGTAGAGCCAGCCCTCGTCAGTGGGCACATAGGTGATATCGCTTAGCCAGGCCTGCGCCGGTGCCGTGGGATCAAAGTGCTGGTGAAGCAGATTCTCGGCCACCGGCAGACTGTGGCGGGAATTCGTCGTGACTTTGAATTTTCGCCGCTGTTTGCACCGCAACCCCAGCTGGCGACGAATCCGCTTGATCCGATGCATGCCGACGCGAATCCCATGAACGGCAAGCTCCCGCTGCAACCGCTCCGGTCCGTAGGTGTGGCGTGTTCTCTGGTCGGCAGCGCGGATCTCGAGCTCCAACCGCGGCTCTTCCTGCGCCCGTCGGGAAAGCGGCCGACTTCGCCGCGCATGAAACCCGCTGGCCGATACGTCCAGCATCCGGCACAGCATACTCAGAGGGTACTCGAGTCGCATCGGCTCCATCACCGCGTGCCGTGCAGCGACCCCTGGGCAAAGTACGCGGCGGCTTTTTTTAGGATGTCGCGCTCCATGCGAACCCGAGCCAACTCACGTTTGGTCCGCGCCAGCTCCAGCTCCTCTTCGGTCAACGGCCGCTGGTTCGCCCCGATCCGCTCTAGCTTCCCAGCCTTGAAGGCCCGCAGCCAGTTCGCCAAGGTCGATTTAGGAAGCGAAAGCCGCTGGGAGGCTTCCGGGACCGAAAGCCCACCCTCGGTCACCAGACGCACCGCCTCCAGCCGGAGTTCCTTTGTGTACTTGCCGTGGGGAAGTCGTTCCATTTTGACACCTCCGTTTGGGGTGAATCCTAAACTTTGGTGTCCATTTTTTCTATCTTACCCCACGTTACGGCAAACCGGAAATCTTCAACACCGATCAAGGCGTCCAATTTACCAGCAACGGCTTCACCCAGATTCTTAAAGACCACGATATCGCCATCCGCATGGACGGCTGCGGCCGATGCCAGGACAACATCTTCGTTGAACGGCTGTGGTGGACCATCAAACACCACTACCTTGACCTGCATTCGTTCGACGGCGGCTCCGAGCTGCGTCACGGCTTGGAGGAGTGGATACGCTTTTACAACCACGAGCGCGGCCACTCCGCTCTTGACGACCGCACCCCGGATGAGGTGTATTTCGGTCTGCCTCATCCATTCGCAGAGGCTGCCTGATGCTTCTCCAAAAAGAAACCAAACGACTCAGAGCTTATCCCACCCATCAGGCTGTCCAAACAATGGGGTCCACCGCCCCAGCACCTCCCAGGAGGTGAGGCCTGTGCATCCGAGCTTTGGGCTGGGCTGCACAGTGATATCGGCTTCGATCAGGGTGCAAATCTCGTCGATCATCTGTGGGCGGTTCACGTACAAGTGTTGCAACGCCATGAGGATCGGCGCCAACTCGTGGCGGCAGAACACATCAAATCTCGGCGATCGGTACGGCGCCGCGAGGCATCTGGGGCATGAATTTGGATCTCACAGGGTTTTGCTCCGAAGATTGGAATGAGTCGGCGTCTTCAAACCGCACAGAATCAGTAACTAGGCAGCTTGGCGCTGTTTCTCTAGACTCTATTTCATAGATCTTCGCGAGCACTTTTTAGAAGAATATGATAAAATAGCAATTGGTTAGGCTTTATAGGCTTTAACCAATTCTAGCAAAAGTCGGCGTTGGCGGGAGGGCATTGTATGGCGGGTCAGTGATGAATCCGGTCACCCTGCCCGTGACCCAACACGGTCCGTAGCAGATAGCCTATGTATTCGCCCACCCCCAAATTGGCGATCATCTGGGCATCGGTTTCGGTCAGCAACTGTGGCGTCGACATGTCGATGCGGCGCACCTGCGCCAGCCCGGTGATGCCCGGCCGCACCCTGAAAACACCCTGAAGTTCGCGCGCTTCGATCAGCTTGATCTGGTTGGGTAGGCATGGCCGCGGCCCAACCAGACTCATCTCGCCTTTCAGCACATTCAATAGCTGGGGCAGCTCATCCAGCTTGGTACGTCGCAGCAAAGCCCCCCAGCTCGTCACCGCCGCCACATCGGCAAAATGCGTTGCCACCGAAGGCGTGCCCGTCCGCATGGTGCGAAACTTCACAAGCCGGAAAGGCCGGCGATTGAATCCGACGCGCTCCTGGATGAAAAGTGGCGAGCCTGTGTCGAACAGGCCAGCAACGAACAAGATTAGCATCAGTGGCCATGCGATCAGCAGCCCAAAGGCCGCTAAAACGATGTCCAATACGCGAAAGTTCATGGCCGGGTGCTACACAGTGTTTCCTGGAGCCCCTCGAGAAGGCCAACCCGCGCCCGCCAACCCAGTTCACGTTCGATGCGTGCCGGCGAATAACAGGCCGAGCCTAGCAGCCGATCGACGATCTCGGAAAGCCTCGGGTGAAGCCGTGCCGCCGCGCGCCAAGCCCAGGCAGGCACGCTCCAACGCAAAGCCGGCGCTCGCAACTCGGCACGAATGGCGTCATAAATCTCCCGCCCGGAATAGGGGCGCGGATCGGCAATGATGTAGGTGCGCCCGTTCGCCTCGGCGCGGGTGGCGACCAGACGCATGACCTCCACCACGTCCTGCGCATGTACCAGGGAACGTCGGTTTCCCGTCTCCGGCAGAGGCGGAAACCAGCCCGCGCGAATCGCACGTGCCAAGCGCTCTAGATTGCCCCTCCCGCCCCTGCCATAAACCATCGCCAGCCGTAGATTCACCACGTGCATTCCGAATTTCACGCCTGTCTCCAAAACTGCATCCTCGGCCGCACGTTTGGCCCGGCCATAGGGGGTCACCGGCTCGCCCGGCCAGTCTTCATCGACGCATTGCCCACCTGGCTCGGCCATCGCCTTTACACTCGAAAGAAACACGAAGCGCGCAACCCCGGCACTGCCTGCCGCTTCGACGAGATTCTTCGTTCCCTCGAAATTGATGCGCCAGTGAGCATCAGGATCGGATGAGGCATAAGCATGCGTGTAACCGGCACAATGAAAGACGGTTTCGATGCCCTTGCAGGCAGCGACCAGTGATGCCGGATCGAGCAGATCGCCCACCACCTCATTGACCAGACCCGCAGGCTTGCGCACCAGCGCATGATCACCAGCTGCGAAGAGCCGTCGACCGATGAAGCCGGTGCTTCCCGAAACCAATACTCTCATCTGCTGCGAAATTCGAACAACTTTGCCGGATACCTGCAAAGGATTTTCGGTAGATTGGTCTTGATGCCATTTTCTCTACAGGCGCGCAATATTTCGCAGTTAAGAACAAGAGTGTTGCGCCATCCCCCTGTGCTGACTCCTCCGGTCCGCATTCTCACCAACACCTCTGGTATATGCTGATACTTCAAAGTATTAATTTTGAAAATTCGTGCGATTAATTCGAAATCTCCAGCTATTCGGTAGTCGGTGCGAAATTGCCCGTAACTTTCAAACACTTGGCGCCGAAGAAAAAGGGCCGGATGTGCAGGCATCCATCCCCAAGCAATACGGTCTGGACGAAAGCGATCAGACCGGTAGCGGCGCAAAAGCTTTTCGGGTCGCTCTGGCGCGAAGAATTCGACATCACCAAATAGCGCGTCGAGTCGCTCTGATTGCATGGCTTTCGCCACACGCGCTAACACTTCAGTGCCAGCATAGACATCATCCGAATTGAGAAATCCAATGACATGACCGGTCGCCAACTCGATGCCCTTGTTCATCGCATCGTAAATGCCCCGGTCCGGCTCGGAAACCATTTTGGCTACGCGGTTGCTATGTCGTTTGATGACATCCAGCGTACCGTCCGTTGATCCTCCGTCTACCACGACATGCTCAATGTAGGGATACGTCTGCTTTAAAACCGATATGAGTGTGTCACCAATGGTTTTGACAGAATTTAAAGCCACCGTAATGATGCTGACTTTCATGTTTGTTGTATTTGTTTTGAATACTCCACAAGCTCGACGAAGTTCGATGCATATTGCTCGACACGCTGAATTGCAGCTTCTCTGGCATCAGAATATCGTTGCATGCGTTGGAATTCATTGAGTGGTTCGAATGCATCGAACGCATCTGCTAGAGATAGTGCAGAATGACGTTCGAAATAGACGGCAGCGTCCCCCATCTGTTCCCGGTGGACCTCCAGATCCGATAACAACATTGGTGTTCCCAACGAACGAGCTTCCTCAACCGTCGTGCTCCAACCCTCGAATAACGATGGATTAAGTAACGCCGTGCAAGATCGCATCAACATCAATAGATGCGAATAGGGAATCATCCCTAGCATGCGGAAGCAATCCTCAAGCCCGGTCCTTTGAAGCTTTGCCAAGAGTTTGGGAAAGTACTTTGGATCACGTGAATCAACCTGCTTGCCTGATGCGGCGACCACCACCTGTCGGCCGCGCTGCCGTAAAATTTGCAACGCATCGAGTACTAGCTCGTGGTTTTTGTGACGCCAAAATTGGCTGGGCATGTAAAAGAAGTGGGGCGGAAGACCATAGGAGTCTGCGACAGCCCGCGCTTCTTCGTAAGAGATTTCACAACTTGTCGCCACAGCAAAATGAATCGTCCGAGTGCGCCCCTGCGTAGATGGGTAGTAACGTTCACACGCATGCCGTGCATCATTGGAGCTCAGCATAATCATGCGTCCACTGGCGACCTGTAAGCGGAAGCCGATCTCGCGTTTCCACCATCCACCGCGGGAAAACAAATGCGGCAGCATCTTGTGTTGAAAATCCGGCATCCAGGCAATGGCCGGAATGTTCAAGCGCCAACCGTAAAATTGTGCAGCTTCGAAAACTACATCGATTCGTTGGGCTTCAAACAACCGCCGCAAAGAAACATCGCACCCCACTAGCATGGCCTGCAACAACGAAATTGTGCGGCGCGAAGCATTCAACAATGGGGTCTTCACCAACTCCAAACCAGGAACCACGACAAAAGCGGCGATATCATCAAAACTGCGCTCTTCGCCTACGAAAAGAACCGGTGTCAAACGATCCCTCTGATGCTGCCCCAAAGCAGTCAGCAGATTCAGCAGATAGTTGCGACCTCCGGTCCAGTTCTTGCCTCCGATTAAGGTAAACGCCACGCGCATCAAACTAACATCTTTGATTGGGCGCGATACCAGGCAACGTATTCGGCAATGCCTTGCTGCACTGGGACCCGATTGACAATGCCGCATGCGCGCATATGGGAAATATCAGCCACCAAACTAAAAGGGTCGCCCGGTCTCGAACGGCCATTGAATGTAACTACCGGCGGGGGAACCCTAAGGTCTTTCCAGCACGCGGTCACAATCTCTGCGATGTCTCTCACTGATGTCGCAATTCCAGAGGCAAGGTTGACCACAGGGGCATCAACGTCAGCCAAATGGCCTACCCTTTCTAGCCCGCGCGCTATGTCGCGCACATCGACCCAATCCCGTAATTCCTCTCCGCTCCCACTAAGTTCGACAACACCACCTACCGAGATCTTTTCGCACAAATCCCAAAGCAACTGTTTTTTTAGTCCGGGCCCATAGACCGAGAAAAGTCTGGGCAGGGCCACCTTGAGACCGAAATTGGCCGCATATGAGCGACACAGCTCCTCCATCATTAGCTTGTGGGTGCCGTAGGGGGAAAATGGTGACACCCTCGCCTCCTCCGCAATGGGGCCAACATGTCCAGCGCCATACACTGCTGCGCTAGATACAGCGACTAATCGCGTATTCGGCGATTGCTGCCGTAGCCATTCCAGCAGCTGTGCCGTAGAAACGACTGTCCGAGTGAAATCTTCGTTAGGATAGGCGATGGCAGCACCAACCGATGAACCGCCTGCCAAATGGAATACCACATCAGGGAGCCCAAGTGTCTGTCGCAATTGCCCGAGATTACTAGCCGATATCTCGGCGTTCAGCCAAAACGACACTCCCCACTGCGCTGCTTCTGCCTCGGGCCAGGCACCGTGACCGATGCCTGCAACCTGATAACCAGCAGCCTTGAGACTGCGCGCAAGATTGCGGCCAATGAAACCATGCGCTCCGGTAATCCAGGCAGTCATCATGTTCGGCCTCGCTCAGCCACGAACGAATAAAGACGTCCTGGCCGGTGATCGATCATCTCTAGAACTATCCGCAGCAACATCCACACGCCTGACACATCAAGCAATGCCCGTACCATACGCTTGGAACCGGGAAGTCGTTGACTAACACGTCGGGCCAATTCATCCTTGAGCGAATCGAGGGTGTAAGGCGCAAAATTGAGCGGACTATGCCACGGCGAGATCACATCGAGGCTTGCAAATCCAGCCTGCTGCAACGCCGCGAAATATTGCTCCAACTTGAAAGCATACTCGCCACCATACAGCCGATGCAGCGGATGTTGATCAAGAAAACGAGGCAGGTCGGTGAGGCTGGAAATGACATGCTCACGGATTGCTAGAAGCATCCCCCCCGGCTTAAGTACACGAAAGAATTCACGACAAGCAGCCTCAAGATCGCGGATGTGGTGCAATACAGCGCGTGCAAACACCACGTCGAATGAGCCGTCGGCAAAAGGCAAGTGTTCGGAAAACTCTTCAACCACCTGGATCGGTAGGCCAGACTCGTTGGCCAGCATACGGATCGCCTGCGCGCCGATGAGCGCGCTAGGATCGGGCTCCAGCGCCGTGACGAGGAAACCTTCGCGCGCCAGCGCATAGCTGGCAATGCCACGCCCTGCTCCCACATCGAGCGCCATGCCCGAGCGGCCACCTAGCTTGGTTCGTACAGCCTGCCATTCCTCGCTAGACCAATAGCGCTCTGCTGCGTCGATGAGTGGGTCGTCGAAATAGCAATCAGCGACGAGTTGAGAATGGTCAGGCTGCCGACGCAGCCATGCCACCGCATCTTCCCAACTGGTAAAAGACATGTCAGCGTTCATCGGGGCCAAGCTCACGTATAACACGCGCCGGATTGCCGGCAACGATGCTGTAGGGATGGACATCATGGGTCACCACGGCACCGGCGCCGATGATGGCCCCCTCGCCGACGGTGACACCACGAAGGACGCAGGCATTCGCACCGATCCACACATCATTACCCACTACTACAGGGCGCTCCCCCAAATTATCAATGGAATGAGGGTGCCCACTCTGTGCAATTGCTTTGAAGTGCGCATGGCGTTGCCTGGCGATTAGGGGGTGTGTACGAGAGTCGAAGATGTTGACGTTATGGGAGATAAGGACTCGGTCGCCAATGTTAAGGCGGCAAGATGACCAGATTCGTGTGCCTTCGCCGATATAGCACCACTCCCCGATAGTGATCTCTCCAGCGTGAGCAAAGACCAGCAACTCCCCTGCAATGATGCTGTTAGCGCCAATCCGGATGTACCTGCTGATGCCACGAATGTTACGTATCCGTGCCGAAGCTGCAAGTTTTGCATTTGAGTCTAGGACACAGGTTGCCCTGCCTGTGAACCGCTGTAGCCAATAGTCGAAATTCATACCCGCAATTTGAGACAAGCCACGCCACGCGCGCCGGCAGCGAAATCATTGGCACAAGGCTCGCCGTTGTGGACATCATAAAAGACAGCCCCTGCAAGATCCGCTGGCGTAGCCCGGTGCCAACCTTGGGCGTCATATCCGAAATAGTCGATTGAGCAATCCTTGGGCTGAAAAGCCTCAATAAGCCGTTGCACCAATCCAGCATCAAAGACCTGATACCAACCATGCACCCCCGGGCACCCATAGGGCACCGTCACTAAACAGGTTCCACCTGGTTTCAGCAGACGTCGGTATTCTCGGATAGCGGGCACAAATCCCAACGGATCAGACTCCTTCTTCGACGTGTCGCCAGTATAGAGCAGTGTATTGTCAAGGCCGATATGCTCGATGGTTGACACGCTGATCACAATGTCGAAAATACCATCACAAAAATCTGTTCGTCTTAAATCTCCAAATACATAAGAGATCGACCGATGCCAGAAACAGCGTTTTTCCGGCGCAAGCGTCATGATGGTGAGATTTGCTCTGTTCAGAGGCGCGCGTTCGAGCAGGTAGCCATAGTTCAAAGCCGAACCGGCATCAAGAACCTTACCCGGTCGCTCTGGCAGTTGGGCGAACACCCAAGGAAGCTCCACCGCCCGTTCATCAATGCCCCGGCCGTAGCGAAGCGGCAGCGCTGTATTCCCCCGCAACAACCCAGAATCAATAGCGTAGCAGATGGCCCGTTTTTTGGCTGTGTAGTATCCGGGCGTCCATGGCCGCTGTCCGCGTGCAACATAAAGCGGCATGGCGAACACATCCAAGGTTTCCTTTACCTTAAAAAAAATAGATATCCACATAGATATCCAATCATAGATTTAGCAGGCGACGCATACGCTCTAACACAAGGGTCAGCCATCCGCCATTTTGCCGCCACAGCGCTTGTTTAACGTGAGCATACAAACCGGCGTCGAGAACAACAGGCCATGGCAGATCGATGTCAGTCGAAGAGAAAGCTGGCCTGGTTTGTGAGAACTTTCGCAACCACCCACGCCCATGCGTGCCTGTGCCATCAAATCCCGTATTGATGACCAGTGAAACAGGCGGGAACAAAACCAAACCGTTCGCCTTGAAAACTGTCCAGTACCATCTTATTGCCCAAGAGTCCCGTAACCCTGCCATATGGCGCATCAACATTGTCGCGTAGTCGTAGGTTCCATCCAGGTTGAACCGCCGACGCAAAACTTTATTCGTGCGCAATGCCTCCCAGCCTGTGGCATGAGGGTCGAATTGATCCCATGCTCGCTTCCAGGTGGCCCAGCCCCATGACACGCTGAAAGGCAGAAATAACGCTGAAGACATTGCCTTCAATTCGTGCACATCATACATGTAGCCTGAAACCTGAAAGACCCTTTCCTCGTGCGCGTACCGATCGAGTGCTTGGTTCATGAAGGTCAAAAACGATGGGCTCAACACCAGATCGTCCTCCACCAAAATCGCACGCCCGAAACGGTTTACCACATCGCTTACCCCGGCGATCACCGAATGTGAAAGTCCCAGATTCTCTTCACTAAAGTGGTACTCGGCATGGTCGCGCAACATAACTCTGGCCAGTTCGCGGGTCGCCAAGACGGAGTCTGCCTCGTTGGCATCACGCGCTCCGTCGCAATAAATTATGACGGGGCTTTGCTCGAAACCTTCGCAGCGCATCAAACTTGTAAGCGTGCTACGTAAATGATCTGGACGACGGTAAGCGAATACCACGATGGGAGCATGTGCGCTCAAGAAGTGTGCCTCCCTTCGATGCACTCATTCAGCCACAGTTGGGTGGATACCAATTTGTATAAGTGATGTTCTGCCGCGATGGCCCCCTGCCGATTCTGTTCGATCAAGTAATTAATTTTTTTCGGATCACACCACTGGTGCAAAAGGCTGTTACGAGAGAGTAACAAATTTTCGATTTCCAAGCCTTGCTCTGAGGCCAGCCATTTTGCCACTGGTGTTGGATACCCCTTCTTATCCGGACGATTTCCAATCAACGGCTGGCCATGCGCACGCAGGTACTCTCGCAGTACCCATTTGGTTTCATTCTGATTGAATTTGAGTTTGGTAGGCAGCCGGAACATCCACTCAACCAGACGGTAATCCATGAATGGGTTCCGAACCTCTACGCCATGCGCCATGCTTACTGCGTCGCCGTAGTGCAAAAGTCCGGGCAGGATAATTAGTGAATGATCAGCCAGCAGCCTTTGCCTGACGGGATCATCATTCTTACGCTCCAAATGATTAGCTAGTTGCGGCAATTTGACGCCTTTGTGCATGAGCGACTCGAACCCCACGTGCCGCCGATGCCAGCGCCACAAGCCCGGCGACAGTTCACGCGCCAGCCAGGCCAGCGCCCATCGTAAAGAGAAGGTACGACGTAAGGCGCGCATCCGCGACCATATGCCTGTCGGGCTTCGCCGCTGCCGGGATTGGCACGAAAGATATCCTAACAATTCCAGTACCGCATATTGGGGGTATCCGGCTAGCGCTTCATCCGCTCCCTGTCCGTCTAGCAGAACCGGCACCCCCTCGGCTCGAGCGCGCTGCATCAGATGCCAGAGAGGATAGACTGCCGGGGAATAGCCGGGGCCATCCATATGCCACACTACCTTACGCAGGGTATGTAGCCAGTCATCTTGCGGCGCAGTAACCGGTATTAGTGGCGCGTGCATGGCGTTGCTGGCAAGTTTTGCCCACGACAACTCGCCAGGTTCATCTTTGCCGTAAATAGAGGTAAAACAGGTTAATTGCCTGGCTGCGTAAGGGGTGGCCGCCGCAAGCACGCCCGTCGAGTCGAGTCCTCCACTCAACGTAATCCCTACCGGCACATCACTGCGCAGACGCAAACGAACGGCATCGGTAAACAACTCGTCGAATTGCACAGCTGCTTCGTCGGCGCTCAGCGCCTCATCGGCGCTTTCCGGATAATCCCAATAACGAGAAAAATGCAGTTTTCCAGTATCTGGATCATAGAGCGCGTAGTGAGCCGGAGGTAACACATGGATACCTTGGTAAAAAGACTCGCCGTGAGCGTAAAGCAGATTGTTTCCGAGAAAATCGAGCAGTGTATGTTCGGATACTGCCCGGTGTCCGGGAAACAAGGCCAGCAGCGCCTTGGGTTCGGAAGCGAAAGCTAAGCCACCCTGACCATTCCGGTAGTACAATGGCTTTACTCCAAAGCGATCCCGCGCCAGCAACAATCTCTGCTTTGTAGGCTGCCAGAACGCGAACGCCCACATGCCGTTAAGGCGTGATAACGCTTGTTCGCCCCATTCGATGAGAGCATGTAGCAGCACCTCGGTGTCGGATTGCCCAAAAAACAGATGGCCAATTCCTTCCAGGTCGGTGCGCAGTTCGATGTGGTTGTATATCTCACCATTGAAGACGATGACCGCCCCAGTTGCCGGTTCAACCATCGGCTGGTGACCAGCGGGGGAAAGATCGAGGATGGCCAAACGACGATGGCCGAGCAGAACACCCGGCGCCGCAAACACGCCACGGTCATCCGGCCCACGGTGTGAAAGTATATCCAGTGCAGAACCAAAGCGCCTCGCGTCCTCCGGCCCGTGTCGGCCGAACCATCCGAGAATGCCGCACATCAGTACATCTTCCCGCCTTGCCCATGCGCACGCCGCGACAGCCCTCTAAGAGCATAAGCAAGCTGTCCTTGGCCGAGCATCAAGGCAAGGCGACGCAGTTTGTAGAGCATCTTTTGCCATGAGGGAAATTTCCGTCCCGTCAGGATGCGCTCATGTTCTTCCTGAAAACGATGCGCCAGCAGACTAGTCTTGGTCTCCCCATGCAACCGGAGTGCACCCCAGATGCGATCAACGTGAGCGGCCTCAACGTGATCGGTCAGTCGAAGAAACCATTCATAGTCGAAGGAACAGTGCAGGTTTTCAGCCAAATAGCCGATATCCTCATGTACCTGACGACGCCAGAACGCCGATTGATTTGCAAGCACCATCCCTTCTGCCAATAGTGCCTTGTAGGACGGTTTGACATAACAAATGTCGCGCAGCGGGCGGTCATGCTCATCAATCAGCATCATGTTGCCGATAATCAGCCCCGCCTGAGGGTGTTTTGCACTTGCCACCGCCAAGTCGTGAAAAGCCCCCGGATAGTAGATATCGTCTGAATTCTGCCATGCCACCCATTCACCTGTGGCTCGTTGCAATCCCTTGTTGATGGCATGCGACTGCCCTCGATCCGGCTCGCTCACCCACCACGCCAAGCGGTCGGCATAAAGTTTGATGATGTCTACGCTTCCATCCGTGGAGCCACCGTCGACGATGATGTATTCAAGTTTTGGGTAGCCTTGATCGAGCACCGAACGTATGGTGCGCTCCAGGTAGGCCGCCTGATTGAAACTGGGCGTCACAACAGTGATAAGGGGAAAATCAGACACGCCCATCATCTCCACAATTGTTACTGCCGTGAAAACTAGCGGCAATCCCCGTTGTCAGCCAAGTACCCGCTGCCATCAGATAGTTGCCATAGAACTGGTCTGACACCAGAAACAACACAAACAACGCGAGGACAAAGGCATGTGTTGTTATATAGCTCTGAAGCTGCCTCATGGACAGCAATGGTCGCATAAGCGTCGCAACGGCGAGAACGAAAAGCCCGAGCTGCAAGCCGCCGCCGACCAGCCCTAACTCTGCTAACCCTTGCAGAATCGTGTTGTGCGGATACCAGCCGGGGCCGGTGCAAGAGCAGTCTCCAAACCGGGCCGTACCCACGCCCCACACAGGTTTTTGCATGAACATCGCCATGGCTTCATGGTATAGTAGCCAGCGCATGGCTACGGAATTCACACCCTCCTTAAAAGGTTGGCAACTCGTCTCGCCGAGAATGGGGCAAAACTCTGTATCGTGAGTAGGAGCAGGAATAAGAATATGATTAGGAGTAAGAGTAGGAGCCGATAGAATTGCCGAATAGAAAGCGGATGAAGGCAGAATGAGCAGCGCAAGCGTGGCGATGCCAAACACATAGGCTGCAAGTCCGGTGCGCAGCGCTATCGAGCGGCTATGTACAACAAAGGACATAACCGCCACTCCAGTTAAACTTGCGAGCAGCCGGCCCCGCGCCATTATCCAGACGAGCACAACCGTCACACAGCCAATCAACCACAGTAAAACCAGCTGTCGTAAGAGGCCACCTTTTTCACCCGGCTTGCCTCCGGAAAGCACGTGTGCGCAAAGAACCTGCAACAGGGCGGCCAACAACACGCTCACGAGCAGCGGCCCATAATTAAACCCAAAGATTGGTAATCGCCCTGGACGCTCAACCACCGTGAGGCGGTCGAGCATGAGCAATAACAAAAGAACCAGGCCAGCAAACAGGGTGATGCGCGAGAACAACTCAATGTCAGGCAAACGCATCAGGCGCCCAAGCACATATGGCGTAATCATCAAGAAAGGCAGGAAACGAAGATATTTCCACACGGAGCCATGTTGATCCGGCCCTGGAAAGACGAGCGCACTAATCAGCACTACAAGAACAAAGGCAGCGAAGCTAATGTCGATTGCATTCGGCTTCATGGGCAAACTAATGCGGTTGCGCAAAATCAGCATGCACCACGCGAACGGGATCGCATAAATTACCGCGGTGTATAGACTGAGCCAAGGCAAAGACATGAAATAGGTCGTTGCTTGCGCGAAAATCAGGCCAAAAATCAACAATGCCGCCGGATAGGCGGGTGAACAAAGGCTGGATGGAAGTCTCTTTTCTTTCATTTCTTTCGGGTTCTTATGAACACTATTAGCATGTGGTTCTTTTCACTAGTCCAGTAATCCCAAGTCTTGCATTTTGGTTTTTTGGTTCAGAGAAAATGCATTTTCGGCAGTTCAAAAAGCCGCTTCCTATGGGTCTAACGGAATCTGATCTCTGAAAGCAGCGAAGAAGTGGTTTGTAAGGGTCAAAATTTCAGCAAAATGGTGACGTTTGGGAACACCTCACCGGTGCTCATTCGCTTACCTGTTGGTGGCTTTTTATTGCAGAGCGGCCATCGCCCGGTAAAAGACAAATCGCATGGGCTGATCCCATTTGATCTTCACCCACAACTGCCGGCTGCGGCGGATCACATTGGCCGGCAGATGCAGCAGCAACAGCCCCAGCCGCTTGAGCCGAGCGGTCGCCAGCGCCTTGGGCAAACCCAACCGGCGGATGCCGTTGAGAAGATTGTAGGCGATCAGCCCGGCTCATCCGGGTGAAGCGTACTTTTGATTGAAAAATGTGGACATACGTGCTCGTTTCTGGATCACAGCGCCAACCATGATTCAGAAAGGAGAGCAAGCGTATGTCCACGAGTTTGCTTTACCATGGGTGGGGTCTCAAAGGCTATCGTTACGTTCGCAGTCATTACGGTGGCGGCAAGCTCATCTTCACCGTGCAACCGCAACCGCGCTCTTTGACATGCCCGGTATGCCACGGTCGGGATATTCTTCAACACGGCAACATCCATCGGATGTGGCGGGATGTGTCCATCGGCTCCAAGCCGATATTCATCCAAATGGGCATCCCGCGCATCGAATGCCGTGAGTGCTGAGTGCTCGGCGATTCGTCATGTCAAGGTTCGTTTTGCCGATGAACGGCGCACCTACACCCGGGGCTTTGAACGCTATGCGTTGGAGCCCTCTCGGCAGACGACCATCCGGGACGTCGCCCGGCATCTGCATGTCGGCTGGGAGCGGATCAAGGACATCCAGATGCGCTTTCTGCACAAGCGGTGCTCACGACCGAAGCTCAAGCACCTGCGCCAGATCGCCATCGACGAGATCTCCGTCGGCCAGGGTCAGAAGTATCTGACCGTCGTTTTGGATCTGGACACCGGCTGTGGGTTCTTTGTCGGCGATGGCAACGGGGCCGAAGCGCTGCAGCCGTTCTGGCGGCGGCTGAGGCGATCCCGGGCACGCATCGAGGCCGTGGCCATGGACATGTCCAAGGCCTACATCCGTGCCGTCACGGAACACCTGCCAGCGGCCACGATCGTTTTCGATCATTTCCATGTGATCAAGCTGTTCAATGACAAGCTTCAAGAGTTCCGCCGTCAGCTGTTCAACCAGGTCCAAAGCAAGATGGAGAAGAAGGTCATTAAGGGAACCCGTTGGCTGCTGTTGAAGAATCCCGAGAACCTGGTTGAAGAACGCAACGAGCCTCAGCGACT
>CALJZP010000025.1 GCA_937983545.1 uncultured Azonexus sp. | reverse complement strand
CGGTAACTGGGGTTCGAATCCCCATGGGGACGCCAAGAATTTGGTAGTGCAGGTTAAAGTGCGGAGTGGTAGTTCAGTCGGTTAGAATACCGGCCTGTCACGCCGGGGGTCGCGGGTTCGAGTCCCGTCCACTCCGCCAGTCTTAAGAAAACCAGCTTCGGCTGGTTTTTTTATTGCTGTCTTTTTACACCGTTTCTCCCGAAGCAGTCCCGAACGACACGGTATAATTGCGCCCTCCAGAATTGCGTGAGCCAGGCACTCCCTACATGCAGCATAGCAACAGTTCATCGCCTCTGCTCAAGATTCGCAAAACATTGATGGTCATCGCGCTGGGCCTGCTGGCGACACCCGCCGTGGCCCAGTTTGGCGACTTATCGATCTTCCCGTCGCTGAAAATCCCGCCCGCTCCCGAGCAAGCCGCCGCAGCGGCAGACGAGGCGCTGACGGTGCACGAAATCCAGGGCGCCCCCGTGCTTCCGGTCAACATCGACCTGACGGTGCGCGAGAACAATCTCTGGGACCGGATTCGCAACGGGTTTGCGATGACCGATCTCAACGACGACCTGGTCCTCCACTATCAGCAGTGGTACCAGAATCGTCCGGACGCCCTGCGCCGCATGGTCGAACGCAGCCGCCCCTACCTTCACCACATCGTCGAGGAACTTGAAGCGCGCGGCATGCCGACTGAACTGGCCTTGCTGCCGATGGTCGAGAGCTCGTTCAACCCCAATGCCTATTCGCGCGCCCATGCCTCCGGCTTGTGGCAGTTCATTCCGGCTACCGGCAAGCGCTTCAATCTCGAACAGAACTGGTGGCGTGACGAACGCCGCGACATCGTTGCCTCGACCAATGCCGCGCTCGACTACCTGCAGACCATTTATGACATGCACGGCGACTGGCATCTCGCCCTCGCCTCTTACAATTGGGGCGAAGGCGCCGTCAAGCGGGCCATCGTCAAAAACGAAGCACGCGGCCTGCCGACCGACTATCCCAGCCTGAACATGCCGAACGAAACGCGGCACTATGTTCCCAAGCTGCAGGCGTTGAAGAACATCTTCGGCAACCCGGGGCTGATCGCCCGCCTCGGCTTGCCTTTCATTCCGAACGAACCGTACTTCGCCACCCTGGAAAGCCCGCAACCGATCGACGTCAAGACGGCGGCGCGACTGGCCAACATGTCGGTCGAGGAATTCCAGCGGCTGAATCCGTCCCATAACCGGCCGATCATCAAACCGGATACGCCGGTAGTCATTCCCGCCGACAAACTGGATACCTTCCGCAGCAACCTGCACGCCAACAAGGTGCCGCTGACGCAATGGCAGGCCTACATCGTCACCACGGCGGAGCGCCTGGATCAGATTGCCGCCCGCTTCGATACCAGCGCCGCCGAACTGGCCCGCGTCAACGGCCTCTCCGAAAAAGTACGCCTTGGCAGCGGATCGACCCTGCTCGTTCCCGGTACCGGAAACTCCTCAGGGCTGGCCTCGTTGCTCAATACCGCAGCGCCGCAACACATCATCGCCCCCGAACGGGCCGCACGAGCCTGCGGCAAGTCGGGCAAAAAAGGCGCCAAGGCATGCCCAACGCGCGACGAACCGCTTGCCGCCAAAAGCGACAAGGCAGGCAAGGGAACGTCGGCAAAAAGCGAGAAGGCAGGCAGTGGCAAAACCTCCACGACCAGACTTGCCGCCAAGGCACCACCGAAAGCCGCTTCCGGCAAGACCGCCGGCAGCCCGGCCAAGGCCGTCAAACCGGCCAGCAAGCCCCACAAATAGATCAGGGCAACAAGTGGCAACTCACCCGCTGCGTTGCCGTCACATCCACCGGTTCCGGATAGCGGCTGCGGCACACATCCATGGCGTGCGGGCAGCGCGGGTGGAAATGACAGCCGCTCGGCGGATTGGCCGGTGACGGCGTTTCTCCGGATAGCCGGATAACCGCCGTAGCCCCCTCCAGGCGCGGAAGCGGAATGGCCGACAGCAAGGCTTGCGTATAAGGGTGCTTCGGCGTGCGCAACACCTCCTCGGCCCGGCCCCGCTCGACAATCCGCCCGAGATACATCACCGCAATGTCGTGCGCCAGATACTCGACCACCGCGAAATTGTGGGTGATGAACAGATAGGCCACGCCCAGTTCGGACTGGAGTTTTTTGAGCAGGTTGAGAATCTGCGCCTGGACCGATACATCGAGCGCCGACGTCGGCTCGTCACAGATCAGCAGGCTGGGCTGCACGGCGAGCGCCCGCGCCACGGCGATACGCTGGCGCTGACCGCCGGAGAATTCGTGCGGATAGCGGTCGATGGCCTCTTCGGGCAGCCCGACCTGGGTAAGCAGCGCCGCCATGGTTTCGCGCCGGGAGCGCGCATCGCCAACCACAGCCAGCGCATCCATCCCCTCGGCAATGATCTCGCCGACCCGCAAACGGGGATTAAGCGAGGCAAAGGGATCCTGAAAAATCATCTGCATATGGCGACGCGCCGAGCGCAGGCGAGCCCCGCGGAGCCCGACCAACGGCTGTCCGCCGAGGAGCACCGAACCCTCGGTCGGCGGAATCAGCTGCAGCAGCGCCTTGCCCACCGTCGTCTTGCCGCAACCGGACTCGCCGACCAGCGCCAGGGTCCGCCCCGGCAAGATGGCCAGCGACAGGCCGTCGACCGCGCGGACATGGCCAACCGTTCGCTGCAGCAAGCCCTTGCGGATCGGGAAATGGACCTTCAGGTCCGCAACCCGCAAAAACTCCTTGCCGGCGGAGACAGACAGATCGGTGATTTCATGGCCGCCCCCCGCCGCATCGGCATCCACGCCCGCGTCCCGCCAGTGACAGCGGACCGCATGCGACTGCTCGTCGCGCCAGACCGGCGACTGTTCCCGGCAAACCGGCATGACGCGGGCGCAACGCTCGGCGAAGCGGCAACCGGCCGGCATGGCGGCCAGCGAAGGCACCTGTCCGGGAATGGTGGTCAGACGCTGGCCGCGTCGCGACATATCCGGCAATGCCTTGAAGAGCGCCTGGGTGTAAGGGTGGCGCGGCTGGCTGAAGAAAGCCTCCCGGCTGGCGACCTCGACCAGTTCCCCGGCGTACATGACGCCGATGCGATGCGCCATGCGGGCGACGACACCCAGATCGTGGGTAATGAGCAGGATGGCCATGCCGCGCTCGGCCTGCAGACGAACCAGCAGATCAAGAATCTGCGCCTGGACGGTCACATCGAGCGCAGTGGTCGGCTCGTCGGCAATCAGCAGTTCGGGTTCGCCGGCCAGCGCGATGGCGATCATCACCCGCTGCTTCATGCCGCCGGAGAATTGGAAAGGATATTCGTTCAGCCGCCGCTCCGGATCGGCGATACCCACCTGGCGCAGCAATTCGACCATGCGTCCGGTGGCCGCCGCACCTGTCATGCCGAGGTGCCGCTCCAGCACCTCGCCGATCTGCTGGCCGACGGTGAGCACCGGATTGAGGCTGGTTGCCGGCTCCTGGAAAATCATCGCCATCCGGCCGCCGCGCCAAGCACGCATGTCGGCTTCCGGCAAGGTCAGCAGGCTTTGTCCCTCCATCGACACACTGCCACCGAGGACTCGCCCGGCGGGCGGCAGCAGGCGCATGATGCCCTGGGCGGTGACCGACTTGCCGCAACCGGATTCCCCCAGCAGGGCGAAGGTTTCACCCTTGGCGATAGAGAAGGAAATACCGTCAACGGCGGCCAGCACACGCTTGCCGGCAGCAAATCCGAGGCGGAGTCGATCAACCGTCAGCATCATGCGGCCCTCGGGTCAAAAGCGTCGCGCACGGCGTCGGCAAACAGGTTGGCGGCCAGCACAAGGATGAACATCGCAGCGAAGGCCGCCGTCAGCGACCACCAGACCACCGGCTCGCGCCCCAGCTCCATGCGGGCATTGTTGATCATGGTGCCGAAGCTGGTCATGGTCGGATCGACGCCGATGCCGACATAGGAGAGTACCGCCTCGGCCAGCACCAACCCGGAAAAATCCATGACCAGCGCGATGATGACGATGTGCATCAGGTTGGGCAGGATGTGGCGGATGATGATGCGCCACGACGAGACGCCGAAGGTCTGTGCCGCCTGGATGTATTCAAGTTCGCGCAGCTTCAGCGTCTCGCCGCGCAGCAAGCGGCACAGGCCGGTCCACGACGTGATGCCGAGGATGAAGCAAAGCGCCAGCAGGCGCAGGTCGGCGCGCTCGGCGGCCGTCGAGAACCACTGCGGATGCGTATCGATGACCACCTGCATCATCAATACGGCGGCAGCGATCAACAGCACCCCGGGAATGGAATTGAGCACGGTATAGATGTACTGGATCACATCATCCACCCAGCCGCGATAATAGCCGGCGACGATGCCGAGCAAGACCGCCATCGGCAGCATGACCAGCGTGGTGACCAGGCCGATGATCAACCCGGTGCGTACGCTCTTCAGAATCTGGTACAGCACATCCTGGCCGACCTTGTCGGTGCCGAACACGTGGTACTGCCCGGAAAGCCAGAACAGCGGCACGGCCACCAGCAACATCAGCGCCAGGGTAACGAGCACCGCGTCCCACGCAAAGGCGGTTTCACCGCGCCAGATGCGCCGCCAGCCGGTACCCGGCGCTTCGCCATGCCCGACGACGCCTGACACGATCCCGGCTACCGCGAGCCAACCCAAAAAAGCCAGCACACCGGCACGGAAGGCCGTAAAGCCGGCGTCGGCCGCCACTTCGTCCTCACGCTCGGCCAGATGCTTGCCGCCGTACTTGAGGCGCGGATATTCGCGCACCGTTCCCTGCCCCGGCACATCGACGGTTTCCTTGGCATACAGCCGGGTGGCAAAGGGTTCGGAATAGGTTTTTTCGTTGCGTGTACGCAAGGGCGTCACCAGCGCATCGAGCACCGACAGCACCTCGACCGCGTATTGAGTCTTCTGGCCCGGCTTGCCCTCCAGAGCGACGCGGTAGTGCAGGGAATCGAGCAGGCCGATCAGAACGAAGGCGAGGAGTACGGTGGCCGAGGCCATGCCAACCCGGTTGGCTCCGACGTTCCGCCAGGCTGACAGCAGCGGCGGAGTTCGCACGATCAGCACACCCAACCCGACACCGGCCGCGACCAGCAACCAGATCAGGATATCGGACCACAGCAAGACTATCTGGAAGCCCATCATTCGAAACGAATCCGCGGATCAACGAGCGTGTAGGAAATGTCGGTCAGGATCAGGCCGACGATGTACAGCACGGAGCCGATGAAGACCATCGAGCGCACCACGGCGAAATCCTGGGCATTGATGGCGTCGATGGTATAGCTGCCCAGCCCCGGAATGCCGAAAAAGGACTCGGTCAGCAGTGACCCCATGAAGAGCAGCGGAATGACCACCACCACGCCGGTCAGGATGGGAATCAGCGCATTGCGCAGGATATGCCGGAAGAACACCAGCGTTTCCGGCAAGCCCTTGGCGCGGGCGGTCCGCACGTAATCCTTGCCGACCTCCTCGAGAAAGATGGTCCTGTACCAGCGCGTTGAGGAACCGATCCCCGAAACCACCCCGATCAACACCGGCAGGATCAGGAAGCGCCACGCCTCCAGCCCGCCGCCATAACCGGAAATCGGCACCAGCCGCCACACCTTGCTGATCAGATACTGGCCGCCGATGATGTAGAACAAGCCGGAAATGGACATCATCGCCACGCACAGCACGACGCCCCAGAAATCGAAGGCCGATGCGCGGAAGAAAGCCAGCGTCAGCGCAAAGGTCACGGTGACGAACAGACCGAGAATGAAGGTCGGCAATGCGATGGCCAACGACGGCCCCATGCGGTTGCCGATCTCGCGGGCAATGTCGCGACCGTCTTCGGCGCGCCCGAAATCGCCGACGAACATGCGGGCCGACTTCTGGAAGAAGACCGTCTCGGTCAGCACGGCCAAGCCGCCCGCCTCGGCATTGAGCAACAGGGGTTTGTCATACCCGCGCTCGGCCTTCCATTTCTGGATCGCCTCCGGCGTCACGCGCTTGACGCCGAGCTGCATGCGCGCCATGTCATCGGGCGTATTGACCACGAAGAACAGCGCAAAGGTGATGAGATTGACCCCGAGCAGAATGGGCAGCGCGTAGAGAAGGCGGCGGACGATGTAGGCAAGCATTGCCGCGATTATGCCAAGACCCGGGCAACTATGGGTAAGCTTGCGAAAAGGCCGTCATACGCTGCTTGAGCGATGGCGCAGCACCGGCATTCACAAAGCTTTACAGAGTTCGAACAAGCCCCCGGTCCGACTCGGTTATACTCCGCGCCTCCAAGCCTGCGGAATGGGCAAACGGGACGGCACCAAAGAAAAAAGCCATATTCACCGTACGTCTTTCGACTGGTCAATATGGCTTGTTTCAGTCCCTGGCGGAGAGGGAGGGATTCGAACCCTCGGTACCTTGCAGTACGCCTGATTTCGAATCAGGTACATTCGACCACTCTGCCACCTCTCCGCGGGAGCGAGATAATAGCACAACAGATGCGCCGGATAGAACGTCTATTACTGCTGACTTTCATTTTTTTTATCGCCGGCTGCGGCGAGATGTTCGGTCGCCTGCCCTTCCCCACACCGGCCCAGCACGACCTCGTCGTCCTCGTCCGTCCCGGCCCGCTAACCTACACGACCGATGAAAACGGCAATCCCGGCGGGCTGGAATATGACCTGATCCAGGTTTTTGCCCAGGAACTGGGCGTCGGGGTCAAATATATCGTTGCCGATCCGGACAACCTTGAAGCCCAGATCACCGGCACCCGCTACCACCTGGCGGCCGGCTGGCTGTCGCCGGGCAGCGATGCGTCGATCGAAACGACGCCGCCGATCTTCCTGACCCGCGACATCCTGATCCAGCACGAAGCCACCCTGCCGCTGAACGAACTCGAGCAACTGAGTGGCAAAACGGTTCATGTCATGGCCGGTTCGCGCCAGGCGGAAACGCTGCGTGCACTCTCGCAGCGGATTCGGGACCTCAAGGTCGTCGAATTCAACGGAGCCGATGTCTTCGAACTGCTCGAACAGCTTGGCAACCGGCGTATCGAATATGTCGCCCTCGATGAAAGCGTCGAAGATCTGGCCAACCAGCACGTACCGAACCTGCGCTCTTCGCTGAACCTCACCGAGAACCTGCCGGTGGCCTGGGTACTGGGCCGCCACCCCAATGCAGAACTCAAGGCCAGGCTCGACGGCTTCGTCGAACGCGTTCAGCGCGACGGCACGCTGGCCCGGCTGGAAGATCGCTATCTCGGCCACGTTCGACGCCTGGAGCAGGCCGACATCGTCAAGTTTCTCGGTGCGCTCGAAACGACCCTGCCCAAGTACCGCAAATATTTCCAGGCAGCCCAGGTGCTGACCGGAATCGACTGGCGCCTAACCGCCGCCGTGGCGTATCACGAATCGCAGTGGGACCCGAACGCCACCAGCTACACCAACGTGCGCGGCATCATGATGCTGACCGAGGACACCGCCGACCGCCTGCAAGTCAGCAATCGCCTCGACCCGAGCGAAAGCATCCTGGCCGGGGCACGCTATATCAACCTGCTCAAGGACCAGCTGCCCG